>CAPGBJ010000100.1 GCA_948616425.1 uncultured Oscillospiraceae bacterium | reverse complement strand
GCTGCCCAGCTCCATCTTCTTATCCCTCCCGTGGAACTGGGCCTTGAAAGCGCCCAGATTAGGCGCCACACGCTCTAATTCGGCCTCGATGGACCAGTACTCCTGGGGGACAAAGGCGCGAATCTCCAATTCCCGCTCCACCACCAGTCGGGTGCCACCGACTGCACCCGTCCGGCGGACAGTCCCCGGCGGATCTTCTTCCACAGCAGAGGGGAGAGCTGGTAGCCCACGATCCGGTCCAGAATGCGCCGGGCCTGCTGGGCATCCACCAAATTCTGATCGATGGCCCGAGGAGCGGCAATAGACTGGTTTACCACATTCTTGGTGATCTCGTTGAAGGTCACCCGGTAGGTCTTGTCGTCGGGGATACCCAGCAGCTCCTTCAGATGCCAGGAGATGGCCTCCCCCTCCCGATCAGGGTCGGTGGCCAGATATACCTTGCCGGAACGTTTGGCTGCCTTCTTCAGGTCGCTGATGACATCCTCTTTGCCCTTGATGGGCTGGTAGTTGGGGACAAAGCCCCCATCAATGTCTACACTCAGCTTGCTTTTGGGCAGGTCCCGGACATGCCCCATGGACGCCTTCACCTCATACCCCGGCCCCAGATACTTGCCGATGGTCTTGGCCTTGGATGGGGACTCCACAATCACTAAGTCTGTTTTACTTGCCACTTTGGATTTACCTCCAGAGATTGATTACTTCATTTTACGCTTTGTCTTTCGGGAGAGCGGACAAAATCTTTGTCCCGATTCTTTTTCGTGTCCCCGCTCCCGTAGGGAGCGGGAATCACAAGGCTATTTTCTCCCGGAGGAGCACAAAAGCGAATTGGGAGAAACCTCTTTGGGTAAAGGAGTTTTCCCCCTGCAGGCGGGAGCTGTCATCACTCCAGCTCCACCAGAGCGTAGAATCTGCGGCCCGGCCGCTCCTCCACGGCCCCCTGGACCTGGAGCATGGTTAAGGCGGACAGCACCCGCTTGGCGGGTATTTGGGTCTTCTCCACAATCTCGTCTGCCGCAAGGGGGCCCTTCGCAGCGGCAGTCAGGATGGCCAGCTCATCGTCGGTAAAGCGGGATTTCTGCTGTGTACGAGAGACCATCTCCCGTTCCGCCTGCAGCTCTTTCTCCACACCGGCAGGCTGAGCCGGCTCGGTTCGGGGCTTGTCCCCCGCTCCCCCCAGCCGGGCCCTGACCACCTCGGGGGACAGCGGGGCCACGCAGGCCAATTTCATCGGGTAAAGATCTACAAAATCTTCCAAAATATCCTCTGCCCGTTCCACCAGCTTGGCCTTGAACTCTTTAATCAGCTGATTTGTGCCCCTGGCGCACTGCTCCTCCAGGCCGATGGGAACGGCGTACACCTCCCGCCCCTGCTCCAGGGCGTGGTTGATTGTCAGCATTGTGCCGCTGTGGGGCTCACACTCCACAGCCAGCACCCCCAGACACAGGCCGCTGAGAATTCGGTTTCGAGGGGGAAAGTGTTCCCCTCTGTGAGGTGTGCCAGGGGGATATTCCGAGATAAGCGCCCCGGCTGCGGCCACATCCTCATACAGGTAGCGGTGCTTAGGGGGAAACACCCGGTCCACACCGCCGGCCAGCACCGAAACCGCCCGGCCTCCCCCCTTTAGCGCCCCCTTGACGGCACAGCAGTCAATCCCCTCGGCAATTCCAGACACCACCAGTCCACCTTTGGCCGCCAGCTCCATCCCAAAGCGTTCCGCCCGTCTCTCACTGACCTGGGCAGGGGCCCGCGCGCCCACCACGCCAATTGCCACCTCCTCATCAAAGCGGAAACCCCTCCCTTTGATGTACAGCACCATCGGCGGGTCGGCAATCTGGCGCAGTCGCCGGGGATAGTCAGCGTCCTGAAAGGTTATGATGCGCAGGGACAGCCGGTCGCAATCCCCTAAAATTCTGTTGGGTTCCTCCATACTTTTATCCAGAAGGGATTTTTTGGAGAGGGGAGACAGCGGCAGAACTTCAAGGTCCTCCTGCTCTGCATAGTAGGCTCGCTCCGGGGTGATAAAATGGTCCAGCACCGTCAGCGCGCCTACCGGCCCCAGCCCCTTCCGGCTGGTCAGCCACAGCCAGTATTGCAGATCTGCCATCCTTCTATCCCCTCTCCTCCAATTTATCCCTTTACAAATCTCTCCATACACGGTATGGTAGTACTCGCAAGGGCGGCCCAGTCCGCCCGTTCCATAAAAAGGGAGCGATCACATGTTTTCACGCCAGTCTGTCCGTCCCTGGCTCGTCTGTCTGGGGGGCGCTATCATGCTCTTTTCTGTCATGGGCCTGGGGAGCAACGTCTACTCCGTCTATCAGCCCTACATCATTGCCCAAAATCACTTCACCAATACCCAGGCAGCCTGGATCATCACCACCCGCAGCCTGTTTATCGTGCTGGGTATGCTTACTGCGGAGCAGGTCTGCACCCGCTTTGGGATCCGCCGGGCCGCCACGGCGTCCATGCTCCTGTTGGCCCTGTCCCGCTTTCTGTTCGGAATGGCTTCTACCCTCCCCGCCTGCCTGGGGGCGGCCGCTGTTACCGGTATCGCCTACAGCTGGGGCGGGATGATCCCCCTGTCTCTGCTCATCAACAATTGGTTCCAGGATCGGAACGCCTTTGCCCTGGGCGCAGCCTCGGCAGGCAGCGGACTGGCCACCATCGCACTCCCTGGGCCTCTCACCTGGATCATCCAGACCCAAGGGGTGACCGCCGCATTCTGGTGGGAGGGAACATTTGTCCTTCTGCTGACCCTCCTGGTCCTGATTCTGGTTCGGGACAGTCCAGCCCACCTGGGGCTGCGCCCCTACCGCCAGCACGGCAACCTAGCTCAACCTGATTCCCCCATCTCTCACCCAGCCCCCGGGGGGATGACGTCTCTGTACTGGGGGCTGTATCTGACTGCCGTCTTTCTCACCGGGGCCCCCACCGGAATTGGCATCAGCAATGTGGGGGTGCTCTACCGCACAGAGGGCTTCGCCCCCGGAACGGTGGCCGCACTGGTCTCCTGTGTGGGTCTGGCCCTTATGGTGGGCAAGGTGCTGTATGGGGAACTCGCCGACCGACTCGGCGGGCGGCTATCCACCTATCTGCTCTATGTGGTGGCCCTGCTGGCCTATGTGCTGCTCTGTCTGGCCCCCAATGGCAGCGTCCCGACAGCCTTCGCCGCCGCAGCCGCCTTCGGGCTGGCCCTCCCGCTGAGCAACGTGTCTTACTCCATCTGGGCCCGCGACTTTTTGGGAGACGCCGGCTTTGCGAAAGGATTGAAGTGGAGTCAGACCCTTTATGCCCTGGGCATTGTGGTCTTCGGCCCCGTCCCCGGCTGGATGGCCGACCGGGCGGGGGGATACGTCTCCTCCTACATCCTATTTTTGGTCATGATGGCTGTTTCTTTCCTATTCATTGTTCTGGTGTACCGCCGGACAAAATCTGGCGACCGGCCGGGCTAGTCAGCGGGTCATCTCCCATAGGATCACCGCGGCGGCCACGGCGGCATTCAGCGACTCACAGCGGCGGGACATGGGGATTTTCAGGGTCCCTGCGCACCGCTCCAGCACTGCCTGGGAGACCCCCCGGCCCTCACTGCCGATAGCCACAGCCGCACTGGACAGGTCCACCTCCCGTACGTCAGCCGTATTTTCCCCCAGGGCGGCGGCATACAGTGGAATTCCCGCTCCCTTGAGCAGGTCAGTCAGCTGATCCACGGTACACTGACAGATAGATCGGCGGAAGTGGACCCCCATGGCCGCCCGGATGGTTTTGGGACTGTTCACATCGGCGCAGCCTGGCAGCAAAAACACCTCATCGCAATCGACCGCGTCCGCCGTGCGCAGAATAGTCCCCACATTCCCCGGGTCCTGGACCCCATCCAACACCAGATACCGGCCCGGCTCCAATTTCTCTGGGGGAAGGTGCTTCATAGACAGGCAGGAGAATACCACCCCTTGGGGGGTCTTCATGGGGCTGACAGAGGTCATAACACTCTCTGTCACCTGGATTACTCGAGTCCCCTGGTCGTCCAAAGGGGGCAGCTCCACCCCCTCGGTGTACAGGACGGCGCAGATGGGCTGTCCCCACAGAACTGCCTCTTCCAGCAGTTTGGGGCTGTCACACAGCATCTCTCCTGTCTCCTCCCGGTAGACTCTGGAGGCAGCCAGCTTGCGAAAATGGGTGCAGATCGGATTCTGACGACTGGTGATGCGCTCCACGCCTGGTCCCCCCTCTCCAGATTCCTACTTATCATAAAGGTATCCCCCTGGGTTGTCAAGCCGTGATTTTTGAAGTCCGCCCCAAACCAGGGAAAGCCTCGGGATTGATCTCCCCCTCAAACACCATCCGGGCGGGGCCAGTCATAAACACCCGTCCCCCCTGCATCTCCAGCGTCAGGACACCTCCTGGCAGGCGGACATCCGCCTTGGAGCTGCAGCGGCCTTCCCGCCAAGCTGCGGCGAAGGAGGCGCAGGCCCCGGTACCGCAGGCCAGGGTAATCCCGCTCCCCCGCTCCCACACCCGGACTGTCAGATGTTCCTGGTCCGGGCAGGCGACAAACTCAATGTTTCGTCGCTCCCCCAGACAGGGATGCCACTCCAGAAGAGGGCCCAGCCGCTCCAGGTCCACCCCCTCCGGATCGGGGCAGAAAATTACTCCGTGGGGATTGCCCGCGTCGGCAGGAACTACACGAAATTGCTCCCCCGCCGCTTCTACGACCACAGGGGCGGCCGTCTGTACCTGCCCCATATCCACCGTCACCCGATCCACACGCCCCCCTAGAACATGAAGCTCCAGGCGGCGGGGGCCCGCATCGGTGTCAACGGTGAGACAGGTCTTTTTGGTGAACCCCTTATCATAGACATACTTCCCCACGCAGCGAATCCCGTTGCCGCACATAGCTCCCCTGGAACCGTCAGCGTTGTACATCTCCATGGAAAAATCTCCGGTCTGACCTGGACAGATGCAGATGATGCCATCCGCTCCCACTCCGAAGTGGCGGTCAGATAGTTGGAGCGCCAGCGTCGGCAGGTCCCTCGGCCTCTCCTCCAGACAGTTGAGATAGAGGTAGTCGTTTCCCAGACCCTCCATTTTAGTAAAGCGCATACAGATTCCCCCTTTGGTGTCAACCTATGCGCAAGGCGACACAGAAAGACCGGGGACAGCCCGATTGCCCCCAGTCAAGATCACAGCGCAGGGGCCGCCCTCCTGTGCGATCCCTGCGCTGCTCTGTCTGACACTCTGGCCGGGCCGCCCTGGGCGGCCCGCGTCCATCACTGTAGATTAAGGCTTGTTTGGAACATGTCAAAACGCCCAAACGGCAAATCTTTTGCTCTCATACTGCCCAATTTTTCTTGAAATCCACCCAGGATTCCCGGGAAAAATTGTGTTTGTCTGATGTCAAAATCTGGGAATAGTTCCATGTTTCAAACGGCGCCTAATAGATCACCAGATACTTTTCCAGTTCCCAGCTGGATACCCGGGTCTGGTACTCATTCCACTCCTTCATCTTGCCCTTGATATACTGTCTGGCCACATGCTCCCCCAACACATCCAGAATGAGCGCATCTCTTTCCAACTCCTCCAGGGCATCCTTTAAGGTGTCGGGCAGACAATAGATTCCGTGGGCCTTCCGAGTCTCATCGTCCATGGCATAAATATCCCCGGTGATCTCCGGGGGGGGCGTCAGCCCCCGAGCAATGCCGTCCAGTCCGGCAGCCAGACAGACTGCCACCGCCAAATAGGGGTTACAGGAGGGGTCAGGGCTGCGCAACTCCACCCGGGTGGCCTGACCCCGGGCGGCTGGAATCCGGATAAGGGCAGAGCGGTTGGAGGCGGACCACGCCCGGTAACGGGGGGCCTCATGGCCCGCGCCCAGCCGCTTATAGGAGTTGACCAGAGGGTTGGTCACCGCTGTAAAGCCCTGCACATGGTCCAACAGACCGGCAATGAAGGAGTAGGCCGTCTTAGATAGGCCCCGCTCCCCATTGGGGTCATAAAACACATTTTTTCCGTTCTTCAACAGGGACATGTTCAGATGCATTCCATTGCCGGCAATGTCATAGATGGGCTTGGGCATGAAGGTGGCATGGAGTCCGTTCTTTTGGGCAATGCTCTTGGTGATCAGACGAAACGTCATAATTTTGTCCGCCCCGTCCAGGGCGTTGTTGTACTTGAAGTCGATCTCGTGCTGGGCTACGGCACACTCATGGTGGCTGGCCTCAATCTCAAAGCCCATCTGTTCCAGCGCCAGACTGATCTCTCGGCGGGTGGCCTCGCCGTGATCCAGGGGGCCCAGGTCGAAATAGGCCGCCTCGTCCCGGGTGTATGTGGTGGCCCGGCCGTTCTCGTCCAGTTCAAAGAGGAAAAACTCCAGCTCTGGCCCAATATTGAACACATCAAACCCCATAGACTCCGCCCGCCGCAGGACCCGGCGCAGGACCCCCCGCGGGTCTCCCACAAAGGGGGTGCCGTCTGTATTGTAGACATCGCAGAACATTCGGGCTACCCGCCCCCCGGCAGCAGCCGGCGGAAGAACCGTAAAGCTGTTCAAATCGGGATACAGGCACTGGTCTGACTCATGAATTCGGGTAAAGCCCTCAATGGAGGAACCGTCAAACATGATCTGATTATGAACCGCTTTCTCCACCTGGGAGGCGGTGATAGCCACGTTTTTCATCTGGCCAAAAATATCGGTGAACTGCATCCGAATGAACTGAATGTTCTCCTCTCGGACAATGCGGATGATGTCTTCCTTGGAGTAAGCCATAGTAATCCCCTCTCTTTCCTGGTTTGTTTCCTAGTATCGCATCCTTTCCCCCAGATTGTCAAGGAATATTATTGACAAATCCCCGCAAATTCGATAGACTGTCTGTTACCTTATATACAGAAAAAAGGAGCGAATCCCCTATGAAAAAAACTTTTGTTACCGAGGAACAGCTTCAGGAGATGGTAAAGCTCTACCCCACTCCCTTCCACCTCTACGACGAACGGGGCATTCGGGAAAACGCCCGCACCCTGCACAGGGCCTTCTCCTGGAACCCCGGCTTTAAGGAGTACTTCGCCGTTAAGGCCACCCCCAACCCCCAGATTCTGAAAATCCTTCGCGAGGAGGGCTGCGGCGTAGACTGCTCCTCCCTCACGGAACTGATGATGGCCGAGCGGTGCGGCTTTTCCGGCGAGGAGATTATGTTTTCCTCAAACGATACTCCAGCTGAAGAATTTTCGCTGGCCGCCCGGCTGGGGGCCACCATCAATTTGGACGATATCACCCACATTGATTTTTTGAAGAATACCATTGGTTTTATTCCAAAAAAAATATCCTGTCGGTATAACCCAGGTGGCACCTTTACCCTGGGGGAAAGCAAAGAGGGCTTTCAGGTGATGGACAACCCTGGAGACGCCAAATATGGACTCACCCGCCCCCAGATGACACAGGCCTTCCAGAGGCTGAAGGAGCTGGGCGCACAGGAATTTGGCATCCACGCCTTTCTGGCCTCCAACACCCTGTCCAACGACTACTACCCCGCCCTGGCCGCTATCCTTTTCCGCACCGCTGTGGAACTGAAGGAGGAGACAGGGTGCCACATCACCTTTATCAATCTGTCTGGAGGTGTGGGCGTACCCTACCGCCCGGAGCAGCCGGCCAACGACATTGCCGCCATCGGCGCAGGAGTTCGCCGGGCCTTTGAGGAAATTCTTGTCCCCGCTGGAATGGGGGACGTGTCAATCTGCACCGAGCTGGGCCGTTTCATGCTGGCCCCTTACGGGCACTTGGTCACCCGAGTACTCCACCAAAAGCACACCCACAAGGAGTACATTGGGGTGGACGCCTGTGCCGCCAACCTGATGCGCCCCGCCATCTATGGGGCATACCACCATATCACCGTGATGGGCAGGGAGAGCGAGCCCTGCGACTGCAAATATGATGTCACCGGCTCTCTGTGTGAAAACTGCGACAAGTTCGCCGTGGATCGGATGCTGCCCCAGATCCACATCGGTGACCTACTGGTCATTCACGACACCGGCGCCCACGGCCACGCGATGGGCTACCAGTACAATGGCCGACTGCGCTCCGCCGAGATCCTCCTGCAAGAGGACGGCTCCACCCGGCTCATTCGCCGGGCCGAAACTCCCGAGGACTACTTCGCCACAGCGGTTTGGGATTAGGACTTCCGCTGCCCTACCGGTATGTCCAGCGCACATTTTCTGCCCCCCTCACCGCCCCGATACCAAGGGCGGATTCCCACTGTGCTGGACCGCCCAGCAAGCCCATCCGAAACATGCGAGAGGTGATCTCATCTGAATATTATGTCTGAGTTGGCCGTGATTTTTGGCCTCTGCCTGATCTCAGAAGGTATCGTAGCCCTGTTGCCGGTGCCCTTTCCCGCCAGTGTCATCGCCCTGCTTCTGCTGGGCCTGCTGCTCTTTTCCAAACTGCTCAAGCCAGAGCACATCCAAAAATTCAGCGCCTTTCTGGTGGCCAATATGGCTTTTTTCTTTCTCCCCTCCTGTGTGGAGATGATGGAACATGCGCCAGCCATTCTGCGTCAGCTGCTCCCCTTCCTGCTGGTGGTGGTACTTACCACACCAGTGGTCTACTTTACCACCGCATGGACAGTCCAGCTGTTGATACGGCATTCCAGAAAAGGGAGGGAGTATCGCCGTGGTTGATGCACTGCTCACCTCCCCTTTCCTGGGGCTGTCCCTCTCGGCGGCTGCCTGGTACGCCGGGTGCTGGCTGCAAAAAAAGACAAGATTTCTTCTGTGCAACCCACTCCTCGTCGCTGCCGCTCTGGTTATCGGGGTGCTGTCCCTGTTCCATATCCCCTACCAGTCCTACGCCCTGGGTGGCGACTTTATCAAGCTGATGCTGGGGCCGGTGACCGCTGTGCTGGCACTCAACATCTATCACCAACGGACCATCCTGCGGGAACATTTTCTCCCTGTGCTGGTCGGTTGCCTGACAGGCAGCCTCACCAGTGTGGGCAGCGTGTTGCTGCTGTGCCGACTGTTTCATGTGGAGGAGGCCCTCACCGCCTCCCTCCTGCCCAAGAGCGTCACCACCGCCATCGCCATTGGTATCGCTGAAAGTCGGGGCGGTATAGGGGGGATTGCCGCAGCCGCAGTCATCATAACCGGACTTGTGGGCGCGGTGCTGGCCCCCCTCTTTGCTCGGCTCTTCCGGGTCACTGAGCCGGTTGCCGAGGGGCTGGCCATCGGCGCGTGCAGCCACGCTCTAGGCACCACCCGTGCCATGGAAATCGGACAAGTGCAGGGCGCCATGAGCTCCATTGCCATCTGTGTCTGTGGGATCATGACCTCGGTCTTGGCGCTGTTTCTGTAATTTCTCTTCTCCTCTGAGTCAGACGCACCCTCCAGCCTCATACAGGTAAAAAGACTGCCCTGCCAGATGGCAGGGCAGTCTCTTTACTTCTTTTTGCTGAAAATCCGAATCAAATCGTTCCAGTCCTCATCATTGACGGCAGGTTTAGAGGACTCGAAAACGGGTTCCGGTTCAGGTTCCGGCTCAACAGAAGGGCCCGCAGGTTCCGCCGGGCCAGGGGTGGGCGCCGGTTCCGCCTGCTGTTGGTGGGGGAAGGGGATTGTCTGGTTCTCATCAAAGCCGGTGGCAATGACAGTAACCCGAATCTCGTCTTCCAAACTCTCGTCGAAGGTGGCGCCGAAAATAATATTGGCCTCGGGGTGGGCGGCCTCCTGCACCTTGTTGGCGGCGGTCTCCACCTCCTCCAAACCGATATCGATGGAGCCAGTGACATTGATCAGCACGCCCTTGGCCCCGTTGATCGAAGTCTCCAGCAGCGGGCTGGAAATGGCCATCTTGGCGGCCTCTTCCGCCTTGTTTTTTCCGGCAGCCCGGCCCACGCCCATGTGGGCCCGGCCGGCATCCTTCATAATGGCGGACACATCGGCAAAATCCAGATTGATAAAACCGGTATTCTTAATCAGGTCGGAGATAGACTGGACCGCCTGCTGAAGCACATCGTCTGCAATTTCAAAGGCATTGACCATGGTGATCTTCTGGTCACTGGCCAACTTCAACCGTTCATTGGGGATAATTACCAGGGAATCAACCTTGTCCCGCAGCTCCGCAATCCCTCCTTCAGCCTGGCGCATACGGCGGGGGCCCTCAAAGCGGAAAGGCTTGGTAACCACACCCACAGTGAGGATACCCAGCTCTTTGGCGATGTCGGCCACGATAGGGGCTGCACCGGTGCCGGTGCCACCGCCCATGCCCGCCGTAATAAAGACCATATCCGCGTCTTCCAGGGCCTTGGCAATCTGATTACGGTTCTCCTCGGCGGACTTACGGCCAATTTCAGGGTTAGAACCGGCGCCCTGCCCGTTGGTCAGCTTCTCCCCAATCTGGATCTTAATGGTGGCGCAGGAGACAGCCAGCGCCTGCTTATCTGTGTTGATGGCAATAAATTCAACACCCTTGGTCCCAGTTTTTACCATACGATTGACTACATTATTTCCGCCGCCGCCAACACCAATCACTTTAATGTTAACCACACTATCGGGGCCGATATCCAATCCGAACGCCATTACCTTTCCTCCTATGTAAAAGTGGGGCCCACATTCAAAGTTTTGTAGGCAGTCCCAGGGTGAAAACCAGTTTTTGTTACATTGTAGCGCACTTTTTTCTATAGGTCAAGAGGAAATCCCTCTTCCGACCAAAGTTTCCATGATTTTCTATGAAGCCGCCTGGGCTGGAGCGTAGACCGCCGGCGAGCGGGTCAAGTCCATCGCCCCCGCTGCACGCTCTCCGTTCTGAACCTCAATTTGCTCTCTCATGGCTTCCATCAACCGCACGTCATAGGAGAAGTCGGCGTTTAGCTTCATCTTCACATCGAAACGGTCGGCATAGCGAGCCACCAGCCGGGTAGCTTCCAGCCGGACAGCCGAGATCTCCTTCAGCATTTTCTCAGCTTCCAGGGCCTCTAACAGAGCGATCAACGCCTTCAGTTGAGGTTCCTCCTCCTCGGGAACCGCCAACATACTGCCCGCTTGGGGGGCCAGCGGCGTCAGCCCGGTGACCGTGATGGAGGAGAAGTCCGCGGGGGCGGGTTCCAACAGCTTACCCTTCACGCTGATCAGCCAGGGCTCCTGGGCCACTGGCAGTTCCGATTCGCCGGAACTGTCCCCGGTCTGCGCGGGCAAAGCCGCCTGCCCCGGGTCCGGGACAGCAATCTGGGCCACCGCCTCCCACTCTGTCACTGTGATTACAATGGTACTGGGCAGAGCACGATTGATCGTCAGATCACCAACGTAGGGCAGCGTGGTACGGATATTCTGGTCAATGCGCACCTTGTTCAGTCCGTACAGGTTGTCGCCCATCTCAATACCGGAGGCGGCCAGAATCTCCTCCTGGGTATAACGCTGGTTACCGCTGATGACCACCGACTCCACCCGAAAAAACACGGTGGCCCCCACCGTCAAAGCCACTCCCACCGCCAGAAGACATAACAGCTTGAACAGAGGACCAAAGCGGCCTCTGCTCCTTCTGCGTGTTCTGCTGCGGTGGCTGTATCTTGGCATGGTGTTCTCCTTGAAATCGAAATGGGACCCTGACAAACGGGAATCCCAGCGTCTATGGCACTTCTCTTATGTCCGCTCCCAGGGCCCGGAGATTTTTGTCAAAGTCCTGATAGCCCCGGCGGATGTGACGCAGCTGGCCTACCTTGGTGGTGCCCTCCGCCCCCAGGGCGGCCACCACCAGCGCGGCCCCTCCCCGCAGGTCGGTGGAACGGACCGCCGCCCCATGCAGCCGCCCTACCCCGGATACCATGGCGGCCCGGCCCGCAATTTGAATGTCCGCCCCCATACGGCGCAGCTCATCCACATGGCGGTAACGGCTGTCGAAAATATTTTCTACAAACAGAGTGACCCCCTCTCCCCCCGCCAAAGCGGCCATCAGAATGGCCTGGGCATCGGTAGGAAAGCCGGGGTAGGGCGCGGTACGTACTGGGTTGATTCCCCTCAGAGGGGCGTCGCAGGACAAGACAATGCTGTCCGCGCTGGTATGCAGTGTGCAGCCAGCCTCCTCCAGGCAAGCGAGGACAGCGGTAAGCGTATCTGGCGAAACCCCGGTCACCTCCGCCTCTCCTCCGGCCGCAGCAACCCCGCACAAATAAGTGGCGGCGGCGATGCGGTCCCCCATCACCCGATATTCCGCGGGGTGAAGGGGTACGCCGCCCTCTATGGTCAGGTTCGGGGTACCTGCCCCCACCACTTTTGCCCCCATAGCTTGCAGAAAGTTTTGCAGGTCTACAATTTCTGGCTCCTGGGCCGCTCCCACAATAGTGGTCAGCCCGGGACAGGAACAGGCAGCCAGCATGGCATTTTCAGTGGCCCCTACACTGGGAATAGACAGACACAGCTCCCTGCCCCGCAGACTGCCTCTCCCCTGACAGCACAGCGCCCCCTGCTCCTCCCAAATCTCGGCCCCCAGGGCCCGGAGCGCGGACAGGTGCAGATCGATGGGCCGGGGCCCCAGTTCGCACCCGCCAGGGTAGGACAGTTCCGCTGTCCCCAGCCGGGCCAGCAGCGCCCCCAGAAAGATGACAGAGGAGCGCATCTCTCGCATCAGATGCTCCGGGATGTCCCATCGGCTGAGCGCTGAGGCGTCAATGGTGACCGTTCCGCCCTCTCGCTCCACTCGACAGCCTAACAGGCGCAGGATATCCATGGTTGCGGATACGTCAGACAGATCTGGGCAGTTGTGGATGACGCTCTGTCCCGGCGAGAGCAGACAGGCGGCCAGAATGGGCAGGACACTATTCTTGGCCCCGTGGACAGCCAGGGAGCCGGACAGCGGCCGTCCACCCAAAATTTCATAATAACTCATGGGATAGCCTCCAAATCCTTTGGATTTGTGCTATCCTATGCAATTTGGCAATTAGCTGTGCGTAGGGGCGGCCTCGCCCGCTATCTCATAATTTCCCGTAGGGTCTCATAAATTTTCTCCCCCGCATTGGGGACAGCCATGGTCCGAAGGGCCTGAGTCATCTTCTCACGGCGGTCCCGCTCTCGGAGAAGGAGGGTGGCCTCATCATAGAGGGTATTCTCCACACAGTCGTCCTCCCGCAGGAGGATGGCCGCCCCCTGGTCTGCCAGTACACGGGCATTCTTTTCCTGATGGTTGGCGGTGACATTGGGGGAGGGCACCAGTACAGCGGGTTTGGCAATGGCGGCCAACTCCGAAATGGTGGAGGCGCCCGCCCGACACAGCACCAAGTCGGCCGCAGCCATCACCAGAGGCATGTCATAAATATACTCCCGCACCTCAATACCATTGTCCCCCAGCTTCAGCCCTCGGCGGAGCAGTTCCTCCTGCATCCAGGGATAATCTCGCCCCGCACCGTGGATATGGCGCCAAGGCGCGCCCTCGTAGCACTCCTTCGCGATGAAATCCACCATCTTCTGGTTCATCACTTCCGCCCCCAGCGAGCCCCAGTAGGACAGCAACAGCGGCCGTTCGTCGGTGAAGCCCAGCTTTTGCCTTGCTTCTGCCCTGCTATATTTGAAAAAATCTCCCCGCACCGGCGTGCCGGTGACCACTACTTTTTCCGGACGCTCGTAGTGCTCTCGACTCTCCTCAAAGCCCACCATCACCCGGTCCACCACTTTAGACAGCGCCCTGGTGGTCAGCCCAGGGACAGCGTTGGACTCATGGACTGCGGTGGGGATCTTCCGGTGAGCAGCCTCGTTCACCACAGGGTAGGAGGCATATCCCCCGGTTCCAACCACCAGATCAGGCCGAAATTCATCCAGAATGGCCTGGGCCTGCTTTTTCGACTTGTGCATATTCATCAGTGTGCCCAGATTGTGGGCGATGTCAGCCGGCGCAAGAGAGCGGTGAAAGTTGGTAATGGTGACAGTGCGGATCTGGTAGCCCTCTTTAGGCACTAGCTTATTCTCCATTCCGCCGTCCGCCCCCACAAAAAGGACTCGGCATCCAGGGTGTCGCTTCTGGAAGATGTGGGCCAACGCGATCGCCGGATTGACATGGCCGGCAGTGCCACCACAGGTAAACAGTACGTTCATATTTAAAAAACACCTCTCACACGGGAATTGAATCCTCTTTTGCAGGGGGCAGATCAGTCCTTCCGCGGCGCCTGTATCTGCCTTGAAATGCTGAGCACAATCCCCATCTCCGCCAGCTGAATCATCAAGGCTGTGCCGCCGTAGCTGAAGAAGGGCAGGGAAATCCCTGTGTTGGGGATCAGGTTGGTGACGACGCCGATATTCAGGAAGACCTGGGCGGCCAACAGGGTGACGATACCCACCACCGTCAAAGTACCAAATTTGTCCCGGGCGTGGAGCGCCAGCCAGTACCCCCGGAGAATCAGCAGAGAAAAGAGTAGCAGAATGATCAATCCCCCCAGCAGCCCCAGCTCCTCCACCACGATGGCAAAAATCATGTCGTTCTCTGGCTCGGGGACAAAGCCGTACTTCTGGTTGCTGTTGCCCAGCCCGACGCCCAGCAGACCGCCCGAAGCGATGGACAGCATAGACTGGATCGGTTGAAAGCCGCCGTTTCTGGGATCCAGCCAGGGGTCCAGCCAGATCTTGATCTTGCGGGTCATGTAGCTGGTGGCGAAAACGATATAGGCCAGCGCCAGTCCAGCTACGGTTCCCAGGCCGACAAACCAGCTCAGACGAATTCCAGAGACTAGAAGGACGGCTCCCGCCCCCACCATGATCAGAATGGTACCCGACATATGGGGTTCAAAGACAACTAGAACAGCTATCACCAGCAAAATTGCCCCGTAGGGGACCAGCTCTAAAAATCCAATCTTCTCCAGCCAGTTCAAAAGGCGGCCGGAGGTGGTGCGCCGGGTAAAGCGGAGCTGTTTTTCTGTGTCCCGTTTGCACAGTCGGGCGGAGAAAAAGAGCACCACCGCCACCTTCGCAACCTCTGAGGGCTGAAAAGTAGGTCCAAAAACCAGGCCAGCCTTCAGCCAGCGGGTCACACCGTTGATCGTCACCCCCAGCGGGGTATAGATCAGCATCAGCAAAAAGATGGAGCCGGCCAGTATCAGAGGGGCCATCCAGCGGAAATGCTGGTAGTTGATGCGGGAGATAATGTACATCGCCACAATTCCAGCCCCGGCAAACATCGCCTGTCTGGTGATATAGAAGTAGGGGTTATTGCTTACAGGGGGTTTGGAATCTCGGTAGGCGGTATAGTAGGAGACAGAGAAGAGCATCACCAGCCCAATGCCCAGCAGCATCAGCACCAGCATCAAAAAGGGCAAATCCAGCGGTCCCCGGGCCAGCTGCTCCTCCATGGTCAGATCACGTTTCGCTTTGCGGGACAACAGGATACCTCCTCATCAATCAGACACCCCACCAAGGGACTATTACATGGGGTACCGGTACATGACCCCTAAAAACCCCAGACAGCACAGGGCCAATGTGATACCGGAGAAGATACAGAACAATTTGGTCTCACTCCAGCCGCCCATCTCCAGATGGTGGTGGAGGGGGGCCATGCGGAAAAATCGCTTGCCGTGGGTCTTTTTGAAGTAGAGCACCTGAATAATGTCGGACAGCACCTCCGCTACATAGACCAGCCCCACAATGGGCAGCACCAGAGGGATATCCAGCGCAAAAGCCAGGCCGCACACCATCCCCCCCAGGAAGAGGGAGCCGGTGTCCCCCATAAAGACTTTGGCGGGATGGAAGTTATAGATCAAAAAGGCGGCCAGCCCTCCGGCCAGTGCGGCGGACAAAATGGCCAGATCATTTTTTCCAAACCATGCGGAGACGGCCATATAGAACAGGGCTACAGGGATCGTAACACCGGTGGCCAGTCCGTCAATGCCGTCAGTGAGGTTGACCGCGTTCACAGTACCCACCATGACGAAAGCGGCAAAAACCATATACACCACCCAAGACATCGGGATGGTCACATTGAGAAAGGGAATAAACAGATTGGGGGTCAGATATCCCTCTCTCCTCATCAGAACGGTGAAGGCGATGGCCGCCGCCAGCTGGAGCAGAAATTTCTGGGCGGCAGTAAGGCCCTCGTTGGCGTGGTGGCGCAGCTTTTGAAAGTCGTCCACCATGCCGATAACGCCAAAGATCAGGGCAAAGAAGAAGACATACAGGTGGTTGAAGTTCCCCCGCCTCAGCTCCTCCCAGCCCGCCACCACAACAGCTGCGCCAATCGCCAGGATAAACATGATTCCCCCCATGGTGGGGGTGCCCTGCTTGGACATATGCCAGGTGGGGCCGTCTGTCCGGATAGACTGCCCTGCCTTCAAACGGCGCAGCAGCGGAATCAGCAGCTGACCTACAATAGCGGCCACGCCAAAGGCCACAATAAAGCTGAGGATATATGTCATATCTAAAACCCTCCCGGTTCTCTTTCTCTTTTGAATTGTACAGGGACCTCTCCCGCACACAAGGCATTCGATTATACCACACCAGAAGGTATTTTTCCAGTCTTTTCGTGTCGGGTATCTGTCTTTTCAAACCAGTCCGCCACAATCTCCCGCTCGTCCATGGGATATTGGACCCCGTCAATCTCCTGATAGGTCTCATGCCCCTTGCCCGCCAAAACGATCACATCTCCGGGTCTCCCCTGGGCCAGCGCCCAGGCAATGGCGGCCCTGCGATCTGGCTCTGTATAGACCGCGGCCTGCTGGCCCTCCATCCCCTCTAGGATATCGGCCATAATCGCTTGCGGCTCCTCAGTACGGGGGTTATCAGAGGTCACAACCACCAGGTCAGCCAATTCCCCGGCAATGGCCCCCATGACAGGCCGCTTGGTCCTATCCCGGTCGCCGCCGCAGCCAAAGAGGCAGATCAGTCGGCCCGCTGTGAAGTCTCGGGCGGTGGTAAGGATATTTTCCAGCGCGTTGGGACTGTGGGCATAGTCTATAATCACAGTGTAGGCCCGCGGAACAGGGACCACCTCCACCCTGCCCTTCACCCCCTTGACAGAGGGCATGACCCGAGCCATAGACGCCAGATCCAACCCAAGGCACAGTCCAGCGGACAGGGCGGCCAGGGCATTGTAGATGGAGAAGCCCCCAGGGATAGGTAAATAGATCCGGGCAAGGTCCCCCAAGGTGAGCGCCTCAAACTCCACATGGCTGGGAAACATCCGGAGGTTTCGGGCAGTCAGATCAGCCTGGGCTCGATTTTCCGAGTAGGTAAAGGCCGGACATGAAATCTGATTCTCATACCAGCGGCCCGCCTCATCATCCAAATTGAGTACTGCCCTTCGGCACTGCGCGAAAAGCAGGCCCTTGGCGTCCCGGTACTCCTCCATGGTACGGTGGTAGTCCAGGTGGTCCTGAGTCAGGTTGGTGAAGACCCCCACGTCAAAGATAAGCCCTGCCGTCCGGTGTTGGACCAGCGCGTGGGAAGAGACCTCCATCACTGCATAGTCACAGCCGCTGTCCGCCATCTGGCGCAGAAGGGACTGCAGCTCCCAGCTGTCCGGGGTGGTGCGGTGGGCAGGCAGCTCCAGGGAGCCGATCATGTTTCGGTTGGTACCAATCAACCCCACCTTAGCCCCCCGCCCCCGCTCCAACAGCTCTTTGATCAGGCTGGTGGTGGTGGTTTTGCCATTGGTCCCGGTGACCGCCACCAGCGTCATAGCCTCTCCCGGGTGTCCAAACCAGTTGGCAGAGACTAGCGCCAGAGCCAGTCGGCTGTCCGCCGTGGTCAACCAGGGCCCTGGACAGTTGGGGGCCCGCTCACACAGGACGGCAGCAGCGCCCTTCTGAATGGCAGTCTGAATGTATCGGTGTCCATCCAGCTTACTTCCGGACAAGGCCACAAACAAGGCCCCAGGCTTTATGGTTCTAGTGTCATATGATATGGAATTTATTTCCATTTCCTGTCCGACACTCCCCCCCGTGAGGGGGACGCCGGCCAAAAGGTCGCGCAGGTTCATGGTGTCACCCCTCATGGGTGCAGTTTTATTCTCTATAGGATACGTCGCATTGCTGTGCAAAGGGAGCAGGGAAAACCGGTCCGCCGCTAGGGCTTGTTTGAAAAATGTCAACATGCCCCAACGCCGGCTCTTTTTCCGCCATGCTTTGCCAATTTTCCTTGAAATACATCCAGTATTCCTGCGTCAAATTGGCTTCGTCTGGCGAAAAAATTTCTCGCTGTTGGACACATTTCCATTTTTCAAACAGCGCCTAGTCCTCCACTACGTTGAAGAACCAGACGTCTACTACTGTACCCACGGCGGCCACCTCTCCTCCAGTCACGCTTTGGCGCTCGGCAGTGGTGGTATTGCCGTAGTAGACAGAGACACCAGAGGCCCGCATAAAGAAGCCCGCCTTCTCCAGGGCGCTCTTAGCCGCCTCGTAGGTCATACCAGTGACGTCGGGGACGGCGGCAGATTCCTCCGGCACCGCGTCGCCCAAGTAGAGAATCACAGTGGACCCTCCGGGGATACTGGCGCCGGCGGCCGGGATCTGCCGGGAGACAGTATCTCCCGTCCCAATGGTACGGAATTTCAAATTCTTCTTCTCCAGGTCGGTCTTGGCATCGGCCACAGATTGACCGATCACCTTAGGCATAGACACGTCCACAGCGGCGGACTCGTCGGCGTTGTACACCTTCTCTACCCCCATGTAGTCCAAAATCTGGGCAATAAGGGGGCCCGCTTTTCTTGCGGCCATGCTGCCACCGCTGATATAGATGTCATTGGCGGTGTAGTTGCAGCTCACGCCCAGTTCTCTGGGTTCTGGCCTGTCGTAGGCGATAAGGACAATCACCTGGGGGTCGTCGGCGGGGGCATAGCCCATAAAGGAGACTAGGGTGCGGTCCGTCTCCCCCGTCTCAGAGGAACCGGTCTTGCCGCCGATGCGGTAGCCCGCAACATAGGCGTTCTTTCCGGTGCCCTTGGATACCACCTGCTCTAAAATATCCGCCGCCCGCTGGCTGGTCTGCCGGCTCACCACCTGGCGGACCACCTCCGGCTGGGTATTCTGTACCATCGTGCCGTCCCGGGTACTGATGGACTGTACAACATAGGGCTTTACCAAGTTGCCCCCGTTGATGACAGCGGCAAATCCGCAGATCATCTGGAGGGGGGTAACCTCGAAGTTCTGGCCGAAGGAGGCCACCGCCAAGTCCACATTGCTCATCTTGTTCCGGTCCCAGATGGCCCCGGCCAGGCTGGCCTCTCCCGGCAGGTCAATGCCCGTCTTTTCACCCATGCCAAAGGCCAAGTAGTAGTCGTAAAATTTGTCGATGCCCAGGCGGCTGCCGATCTCGATAAACGCGGGGTTGCAGGAATTGCCCACCGCCTCGGCCAGGGTCTGGTGCTTGTGGCCCTGGCGGTTGGAGCATTTGATAGGTTCGCTGTAGCCTGGGACCATGACAGATCCAGAACAGAAGAACGTATCATTCTCGCTGACCACGCCCTCCTCAAAGGCGGCGGCCAGCACAAGCGCTTTGAACGTGGAGCCCGGCTGATATCGGGAATCAATCGCTCGGCTGCGCCACTGGGTGTTTACCGCATTGGAGTACGCCTGCTCCTCGGCTAAATCCATTAATTTGCTGTCGGCGAGATGCTCTGGGTTGTTGGCCTTCAGTTTTTCAAAAATCTCTGTGGCCTCCTCCGCCATCTGAGTGTTGAGCAGTTCGTTGATGATCTTAGAGTAGCTGTTGGGATCAAAGTCCGGTGAACTGGCAATCCCTAAAATTGCCCCGGTCTTAGGGTCCATAGCAATGCCGAACGCCCCCTCCCGCACATCAAACTCCACAATTCCCTCCTCCAAAGTCTTTTCTAAATAGGATTGAATTGTAACGTCGATGGTAAGGGTCAGGTCATAGCCGTTAATGGCGTCAATATATTCGGAATAGGAGTTGTACCGCTCTGTACCAGCAGCAGTGCGGGTGGTGACTACTCGGCCGGCAGTGCCCTCCAGCACATCGTTATACACCGCTTCAATGCCGTAGGCGCCGCCATTGTCGTTGACAAAACCAAGTGCCTGGGCGGCCAGGCCGGAATAGGGGTAGTATCGCTTGGTATCTGGAACGATGTAGAGATAATGGGAGGTTTTGTTCTCTGTGATATAAGTCCGCAGAGCCCCTATATCCTCCTCCTCGATGCCGGATTTGACCACCCAGTAGGCGCTTCGGATGTTGTGGATCTCTTTCACGGCCTTCTCTCTGTTCAGTTCTGGGAACAGCGTCATCAGCTCGTTCAGCATCTCTTCCTGCCGCGCAGCCACCTTGGCCTGATAGACTTCGTCCTCCAGCTTGTTGCCCGCCTCATCCTTGTCAGAGACAGTGCTTACCAGTTCTCGCGGTGAGAGTATCAGCTTATACACCGTAGCTGACATGGCCATCACATTGCCGTTCCGGTCATAGATGTTGCCCCGCTGCGCGGAAATCACATAGTCTAAACTCTGCTGATCACTGGCCTTCTTCTGATACTCATCGTGGTGGACAATGGCGATATCATACAGCTTCCAGACCAGGGGAAAAAAGATGAGAATCCCGCACACCGCCATTAGAAACATGGTCCGGTGTATAATCGAGCGTTTAGAGTGGGTGCCCCGGGTGGCTGCGGTCGGGACTACCCGCCTTCCGCCCCATTTTTTTGGTCCACTTCCCATGAATCAACCCTCCTCTCAGGAAAAAGGGCGCAAGAAATTCTCTTTCTTGCGCCCGAAGTCTCTTTCGGGACCCGCGTCCTGTGCAGGTCCATATATACCGGGTGAGTTTGTGGGCTCCGCCCCCGCCGGCACTCCTCTGGTGTGCAGCCTGCCGCTTGCCACCCTTGGGCCGTCTGGCAGACTCACTCCAACTATATGGCTGGGTCAGCGGAAATATTCTATGATCCCTCCAAAGAGATTCCGAATCCCTTCCATCAGTCCCTGGAACCCTGTGTTCAAACTGTCCTCTTGGTAGAGGGTGACTGTATCAGGGGCGGACAAGTCGATGTACACCACCTGATCATTGGTGGGCCGGACCATCGTGTCCCCCACCGCCTCTTGAATGGTAGCCAAATCAAAAACTTTCTCATACTGGGCTGAGAGTGTACTGTTCTCACTCTGGAGGCTTGACAGCTCCCGGCGCAGAGATACCATCTCATCATTGGCGACTGTCAGTTGGGCATAACTGGTGATCAGCATGGCGGCAAAGATTGCTACGGCTAGAAAACCTACCACCGCGAAGGGGGCAATTTGTCCTGCCGGCCGCACCTGCACCCGGATACGCTCATAGCGGCGGACCTGCTGGCGCTGTTTGGGCCGCGGGGCGGGCGCACGACGGAGGTCCTCCTCCCGGCGAGGGGCGCGAACCGTATTCCCCTCATAGGCGGGGGCATAGGCAACGCTGCCGTATGTTCGATATGCAGTTGTATTACGGCGGCGATGATTGGACATGACGTTCTCCTTATCATTCGTATTCGACGAGGCGGCCTCTGCACATACAGCAGTCGATACGCCTCTACAGCTTTTCGGCTACCCGCAGCTTGGCACTGCGGGCCCTTGGATTCTCTTCAATCTCCTGTACACTGGGAAGTATGGGTTTTTTGCTCAGCAGTCTAATCTCCGGCGTCTTGCCGCAGACACACACCGGAAAATCTGGCGGACAGGTACACCCTCTGGCAAAGCTGGCCAAACCGGTCTTGACTATACGGTCCTCCAAAGAATGGAATGTGATCACCGCCAGCCGCCCCGCTCGGTTCAGCCGAGGAACCGCCTGCCGGAGCATTCGCTCCACCGAGGACAGCTCATCATTGACGGCAATACGAATGGCCTGGAAGGTACGCTTGGCGGGGTGCTGCTTCTCCCTCAACGCTTTGGGAGGCATGGCACTTTTGATCACCTCCACCAGCTCCAGCGTGGTGGAAATAGGCCTTTCTCCCCGGCGTCGGACAATCGCCCCAGCAATCTGATTGGCACAGCGTTCCTCACCATACTGGGAGATAATCCGTCTCAACTCCTCCTGGGACCAAGTATTGACCACATCGGCCGCAGTGAGCCCCTCCTCAGGTCCATTCTCATGTCCAGCGGGGCATCTATGTTATATGAGAAGCCTCGACTGCCATCATCCAGCTGGGGTGAGGACACGCCCAAATCGAAAAGCATACCGTCTGCACCAGACAGGGACAGCTTGTCCAATATCTCATCCACCCGGTCGAAATTGCTGTGGACCAATTCCACCTTGTCCAGCCACGGGGCCAGTCGGTTCTGGGCTGCATCCAGCGCCGTCTGATCCCTATCTACACAGATCAAACGGCCGGTGGTCAGCCTCTGGACAATTTGGACACTGTGCCCCGCCCGACCCAAAGTGCCATCCAGATAAACACCCTCCGGGCGGATATGCAAAGCATCCACACACTCGTCCAGCAGGACGGGTCGGTGGGTAAACTCACCCATGAACGCACCCCCAAAAGCCTTGCAGCGTTCGCGCTTCCAGACGCGAATGAATGATACCTGTCTTTGGAGCGGCACTGCCGCCGCAAAAACACCTCTTGGCCCACAGGCGTGCCAACAGTCGGGCCGTAACCCCTCTTGAGAGTTAGAACCCCAGTTCCGCCATACAAGCTGCCATCTTCTCTGGGGTCATCTCCTCCTCTTCCATCTCGTTCCAAGCGTCGGCAGACCAGATCTCCGCCCGGTCGTTTACACCGATAATAACGGTCTCCTTCTCCAGAGCGGCATATTTACGCAGCTTCTGAGGAATGACAATGCGTCCTTGACTGTCTGGCTCACATTTGGCGGCATTGGCAAATAGACGGCGCATCCCTTTGGACTGACTCATTGGCAGAGAGGAAAATTTTTCCGTGAAGCGGTCCCATGTGGACTGGGGATAGATAGCCAGACAGGCGTCCACTCCCATGGCCAGGTAGAAGGTCTCTCCCAATTCCTCCCGAAGTTTGGCAGGAATAAACAGCCGGCCCTTGGCGTCAATATTGTGCTCATACGTGCCGGTCAAGTCCTTCACCTCGCCCCACCTTGGCCTCTTATTCAGGGATTTCACTCCACTTTGCTCCACTTCGCTTTTCAGTATAAATCCTGTTGACATAAAAATCAAGAGTTTTTTTCTGTCATTTTTGTTCTAAAGTACGCAATTTCGCATAAAAATTGACATTTTACCGTGTTAAAACGTTCGTTCTACTTTTGTGGAGCGGTCTCTGTTTTCCTATTTTCTGTACAAGATATTTGGCTCGGTCACACCTCTCGGCCTATATCTTGTGTCTCATTTTTTTACTCAATCAAACTCTTGAAATAAAAAGACCACAAAAAAATAACAAATATCCGTCGGAAAATTTTTTTACAGGAAAAAAAGTACTTCCCTCATAGACAGGCCTGTGGTATACTATGGGCAATGCTGTCGAAATCTGGGAATCAATAGGAGGATCCACTATGTTGTATCAAGATTGGGAGTCCCTGGAAAAAGCCTGTCTGTCCTGTCAGCAGTGTGCCCTGGCTGACACGCGGAAGAATGTGGTCTTCGGCACTGGCCCCCGGGACGCTGAGGTCATGTGCATTGGCGAGGGTCCCGGCGAGAACGAAGACTTGCAGGGCAAGCCCTTTGTGGGTCGGGGCGGCAAGCTGCTGGACGACATGCTGGAGATGATAGACCTGAGCCGTGAAAAGAATGTCTATATCGCCAACATGGTCAAATGTCGCCCACCTCAGAACCGTGATCCTCTGAACACAGAGCAGGACGCCTGCATCGACTATCTGCGCAGTCAGGTGGCCCTTATCCGCCCCAAAATCATTATCTGCCTGGGTCGCATCTCCGCCTGCCGCATTATTAAGCCAGACTTCAAAATTACCAAGGAACACGGCCAGTGGTTTGAGAAAAACGGCCTGTGGATGACCGCTCTCTTCCATCCCGCCGCTGTCCTGCGAGACCCTCGGCGCCGCCCAGAGACCTTTGAAGATTTAAAAGTAATCCAGGCGAAAATCAAGGAGGTCTGTGACCACACCTATTGATACTGCACAAGGCTGCATATTCTCCAGGTAGCCGGCCATACTAGCCTTGAGGTGATTGTATGGATATCAATATGAACGCGGCGGTGACCTTTGGAGAACTACTGCAAAAGAATCCCCAGGCTTCTGCTTTTTACGACCGCTGCACCCCGGCCCAGCGTCAGGCAATCTTGCTTCAGCTGAGTCAGGTCAATACTCAGTCCCAGCTGAAAGCCTTTGTAGACAATCTGCCTAGCTCCGCCCTATAACCGATATACCGCCCGTCCCCGAGGGGGCGGGCGGTATTTTATTGGCAGCATGTTTTCTAATTTTGGCGCACCACTCACAGGAGCGGGACACCAATCGGACACTTTGACGACAAAAAGAGGGGAACGAGTTTCCCCGTTCCCCTCAAAAAGTGCTGAAATTGCGGCGAAAATCTTACTTGAAATACCGCTCCAGCAGACCCTTGAACGCCTTGCCGTGGCGGGCCTCGTCACGGGCCATCTCGTGGACGGTGTCGTGGATAGCGTCCAGATTCAGCTCCTTAGCCTTCTTGGCGATGGCCATCTTGCCGGCGGTAGCGCCGTTCTCGGCCTCGACCCGCATCTCCAGGTTCTTCTTGGTGGAGCCGGTCACCACCTCGCCCAGCAGCTCGGCGAACTTGGCGGCGTGCTCGGCCTCCTCATAGGCGGCGCGGCGGTTGCACCTGTGCAAGTTTTCACATGGCTTAATCGAAAAAAGTTGCACTCGAAATTACACATTTCGGGAGGCAACAAACATGGGAAAGCAAAATAACGCGGGAGTGTTCCAGTTAGAAAGTGGGCTGTGGGCTTTTCGTTATACGTTCACTCGTGACGGGAAACGCATATCGAAACAGGGCAGCAAGGACGAAAACGGCTGTCCGCTGAAAACGAAACGGGCTGCAATCAAGGCGCGACAAATGGCGGTGGATAATGCACAAAACGCCCGCAAGCCAAAGCCCACGGTCAGAAAGACGGTGGCGGAGGTTTATCAGGAGTATTGCGAAAAGGGGCGGAGCGGCAAAGCCTACAATACCATTCGCAAGCAAGAAAGCCTGTGGGTCAATCACCTGTGCGCTGCTTTTGGTAAACGGTACATTGATGAAATCAGCGCGGCGGAGGTTGTAGACTATTTGACCGAACTGTACTATAACCGTGGGCTGTCCTATCGCTATGTCGAAAGTTTCTTGAAAATGTTCTATCTGATTTTCGGTCAGGCGTATTCCCGGAATTATCTGGCTGTGGACAATTACAATAAGCTGTGTACTAACAAGGACACACGAATCCACATGCCAAAGCTGAAAACGGATGATGATATTGACATTGTGGCGTTCAGCCGGGAAGAACTTGTAATTTTGGATGATTATTTCCGGGGGACAAACGCGGAAACGGCGTACATGCTGGGGCGGTTTTGCGGGCTGCGTATCAATGAGTGTTTCGGGCTGAAATGGGAGAATGTTGACGTGGAGCGCGGTACGATTTTGATTGACCGTCAAATGCAATATCAGGACGGACTTATCAAGTTGGTGCCATTGAAAACTCACAACGCCAGACGGACGCTTTACATGTGCGACAAATTGAAAGTGTATTTTCAAGAATTGGCGCGGCGGCGGTCAGAGGATGAAACACAATACTCTGCGCTGCGGGAACAGAATCGGCGGCAGATTGAGGACTTGGGCGGCAAGCAGATTTTTTCAACGGAACTCGTCAACTGTCTGCCTAACGGGAAAATCCAGACGGTGAACTCCATGAAATACCCCACGCGGGAAATCAAGGCCCGGTTTCATATTGACTTCAAATATCACCACTTGCGGCACACCTATGGCACACTCATGGCGGAAATGAATACCCCCACCCATTTGCTGTGCAATCAGATGGGGCATGGAAATATTCAAGTGACACAGCGGTATTATATCGCCGTGTCAAAGTCGGGGGTCAATATCCTGCAAGGCAATTTGAACATGCTCTAAGAACTTCCTACAAGAAAGCAGATAGAAACGGCAAGTTTCTATCTGCTTTCAGTATCTTTTATCAAGTTTCGTATCCCCCGGCAATATCTTTCAAGAACTTTTGCATATCCGCCACCACATCGGGGGGACTGATAATCTTTGCCCTTTTCCGAAAGCCGCATACCCATGAAAAGAACTGGTCGCTAATCTCCACATCGGCGGTCACTACAAATTGCTGCTCCCCGTCTGGCCTGTAAAATACATCGGGGGTTATTCCAAACCGTTCTATCGCGGTGTCCAGCAACGGATTATCAAAGCGAATACTGACGCGCTTCTGTTGGCCTCCATACATAGAGAATACACGGCGGGTATATGTTTCCATGTCGATAGCTGCAAAGATTTCTGCGCCCTCCCTTGGCTCATTTAAAGCTGTCACTTCTTTCATGCGGTCAATACGATAGGTCCGCATATCTTGGGATTTATCGTCATAGGCCAGCAGATAATAGTTGCCATCGTTTATCAGCAGCTTGTAGGGGCTGACTTTGTAGGTGGCTCCCCCATGGCGTTCTACTTGGGTATTTTTATTTTGAATTGTGTACTTCAAATATTTGAAACTGATTTTTTGTGGGGGTTTAGGTTTTCCGTTCTCTTTATCAGCCATAGCAGCATGGATAATGCCAATGAGCAATAGAATATCCTTGCGGGTGGTCTTTACCCTGTCACATAGAAAAACTTCCCTCTCCAATTCCTCGGATTGGTAGCTGCTGCAAAATTGACCTATCGTGCAAACAAGTTCTTTTGCCTTTTCAGCGGAAATAAACTTTGTAGCATGAACACATTCCGCCAGTAGCCGTAAATCGTCAAGTTCAAATTGCCGGGATAGCAAGCGGTATTTTCCGCCCTGACCCCCGTCTATGTCCATGCCGAACACATCACGGAGGGCGGCAATATCGCGGTAAATGGCGCGGCGTTCTGCTTCAATACCACATTCGTTTTTGAGATAGTCGGTAATATCCCCGGCTGTGACGGGGTGGTTTTCGTCTGAATTTTCCAGAAAGTATTTTGCGACAAAAAGCGTTTTCACTTTTTGATTTTCCGATTTTGCCATTCCGGGGGCCTCCTATAATGCTGCTTTTTATTATTATAGCACATTAGAAAGAGTGTGAAAAGCGGGATATGTAGTTGTTTTATCTTTTATAATGTGATACGATATTTAATATTCAAAATTGGAAGGGCAGTATATGACAGAACAAGAAATGCGTGAATTGCGCGGAAAATACTACAGTATGTTAATGCAATTTACAAGGGGTACAGTAGTTACGCATAGCCGTTTGCTCCGATTGCGGCATTATGATGAAGCGGCAATAAGTACGGCGCTTGAACTGGGGCTAATTAGCCCTGTATCTGGGAGAAGTGAACGTACCTATCGTATTACAGAAAAAGGTCGGCATTTTAGAGATGACTAATTATGGGGGCAAGCTACGGCTTGCCCCCATGATATTGCTGTACCATGCTGATATATTTATATACCGTTGTGCGGCTCAGATTGCATACCCGCGCTAACTCGCTGACGTTCAGACTTCCAGCGGAAAAGGCGGGGTAATGGCGGAAGAAGATAGGCGGTATATCCTCGGCGGTGGTCTGTGGTCTGCCTATCTGCTTCCCCTTGGCTTTTGCGTTTGCCATTCCAGAACGGACGCGGGCGCGTATCATGGAAAGCTCCAACTGACTGAATACCCCAGCTATTTGTAAAAATGCCTCGCTCATGGGGTCGGCCTGTCCGTTGCGGCAATCAAGAGTGATACTGCCTATTATTTGCAATCGCAAGTGCTTTGCGCTCACTGTGTCGATAATCTCACATAGCTGCTGTGTGCTGCGGGCAAGGCGGGGGACTTCCAGTGTGATAATACTGTCCCCGGCTTGGGCCTGTTCCAGCATGGCCCGCTGCTGGCTCTTGATTTTGCTGTCCCCGTGTTCGTACTCCAAAAATATCTGTTCCGCTCCTGCCGCTTTCAATTCGCGGACTTGCCTGTTTATGTCCTGTTTGCTCTCATTGGTGGAACAACGCGCATATCCGTAAATCATATTTATATCCCCCTCTATGGGGGCGGGGATTGCTCCCCGCCCTGTGTATGTTACCCGGCAACTACCATTTGCACATCACAGTCTAAACAGGCGATATTGACCGATTTTGTAGCCCGGACGGAATTTCTGCAACAGGGGCAAATATACTTTCTCGTGCTGGACGGTCGGCGCGGCGGGGTCGCTCCTGTGCCGCTGTGCGTCCCCGTTCCTGTCACTTGAAAACCGCCGTATTCGTTCCGATTTATCAGAATGTCGGTCAAGCCGTTTTCAAGGATGAAGTCCAACAAAGCTTCGCCGGGGGCGGTATGTGACCAGCCGTATTTGTCGCTGTGGGTGACAGTCAGGCCGCGGGCCTCGGCTGCGGCCTTAAACTTTTTGTTGTGGTAGGTGTTCCCCCGGCTGCAATCCTGTACCCCGTTTTTATAGTTGAAATAGTGTACCATTTCGTGTAAGAGGGTGGCGGCTACTTCCTCGATGGGCCGCGCCAGCGTCCCCGCGCCGATGTTGATTTCGTGGCTGTCCCCTGTGGCGGAAGTCCATGTATCATCCCGCAAAGAGAAGTGACCATAGGCGCGGGGCGTTGACTGTATCGTGATAGTGGGCCTTGAAAGTGTACCCTCAAAAAATTCTGCGTTCAGCATATCAAACATTTTATTGAGATACCCGGCTACCCGATTATAGCTTGTCAACTGTTTCATTTCTGAAAAGCTCCTTTTTATCTTGATTTTTGGGAGAGGGCAAGCTATAATATCTCTTGCCCTCTCCGTGATTGGTGGGGGGTGGGGCCTCTTGCGTGTCTACTTTGGTCGGTGTTCACGCAAGGGCCTTTTCTTATGCGCTGATGGAAAAGCGGCGGCTGGAAACGGCTTTCGTGTAAGCCTTGTAAACGTCTGGCATGACCTTTTTGAAAGCGGTGGTATCGAACCTGTTGGAGATAACGGAAGTCCAGCGCACGATATACTGTCCAGCGGTCAATTCTTCTGTTTCCCGTTCCAGCATTTCGGCTTTAATGCTGTCCCGGATGGCTTCGGCCTCTGCCTTGGCTTCTTCAATGACGGTTTCCCATTCGTTCAGCGCTTCGATTTTGGCAACCAGTTCATTTCTGCTCATGTTCAAATCTCCTTTTGTTTTATTTGGGGTGTTCCCCTTAACTGATTATTATTTTACACCATTTTCTGTGTAAATACAATTCGCAATTTACACAAAATTCCGTGTAAATCTTTATTGATATTTTACATTGATTTCTGTGTAAATCTGTGCTACAATAAGGACAATGGAAAAGGGCCGCAATTTTTCAGCGGCCCAAATGGGAGGAAATACCATGGGTATCAAATACAAGATTGATATTATTGCCGCGCTGAAAGAAGCGGGATACAATACCAGCACCTTGCGGAAAGATAAATTACTGTCGGAGGGCGTGATACAGGCCCTTAGAGAAAGCAAGTACATTTCTTTGCAGAATGTTTCCAAAATCTGTGAACTGCTGGACTGCCAGCCGGGGGACTTGCTGGAATACGTTAAAGAGGGGTAGTGTTCACGAAAAGGCCGCTTTGTTTTCATGGACAAAATTACCCCTGATACCGGGGATATTTGCCCCGTTTCCGCCCCTGTGCAAGTGTTCACAAAACCATCTGTTTTATTGAACAGGTTCCGCGCCGCTGCGCGGCCTGTCAGAATGGAGGATTTTCATGTTTCCAGATACAGACTTGCCCCTTGCCCTCATCATGGAGGAAATTCTTGAATGGGAGAAAAAGCCTGATACCAAAACAGACAATGAAGAAGAATAGAGGCGGGAGAGGTTGCAAACCTCTCCCGCCTCGGCGGTTTTTAACGGAAGTGATACCCGTCAAGCCAGTCTTTCAGTCTTGCTATGGCGATTTGTATTGCTTCCTCGGCGGCGGGCAACATCATTTCTGCTTGCTGTTCCTCTGCCCCCAGCACACGCCGCAAAGCAGAGCGCAGAGCACTTCGCTGTTGCTCATGTTCCGGGCCTGACCGTCTGCTACGGGTGAAAGCCTCATGCGCCGGGTAAGGGTTCCCGTTGGCGATTGCGGCCCAAATATTATTGCGCTCTACGTTGTGCATTTCCGCCTCGAAAGCGGAAACGATGTATTCAATGAAATTATCAAAGTTGTTTACTACGGTAGCCATTTTTTGGCTCCTTCCTATTTTTGAATGTGTATTTTCAAGTTCTGCCTGTGACTTTCATCACGCTCCCGGAAGTTGGTTTTATTCTCTAATTACCAACTTCCGGGAGCGTTTGCAAAGTCCCAGTAATCACCCGGAAATTCTTTGATAGCGGCCTTGATAAAGCTTTTTTATCAGGCCATCTTTACAGAATGTCTTGATATTCCTATCCGTGAAACCTTGTGCGTGGAGTTCGGCAGTTGTCCACCTGTCCCCGGTCAAATCGGCAAAGCGTTTCACGGTTCGGCGGGAGGCTTTTTCTGCGTTGTGGGCGGTGTTGTACTTGCCCATGTCAGCGTGAATATTGACATTCTCCTTTAGGGACGTGTCGCGCTCAAAGTCAACCGTGAATTGATAGCTGTCGCTCCCCATGTCCCCGGCAAAGGGGAAGGGCGCGGCTCCGTCTTTCAGATATTGATAGGCCCATTTGACGATTGCCCGCCGAATATCGTCGGGGACGGTCAGATAAAGGCCATCTCGATAGTACAGTAACCGCATGACCGTTTGAATGATGTCCAGCGCGGCGGCGGTTCTGGCCTCTCTCTGGCCCGTCAGATATTGCAGGAGCGGGACAGCCCACAATTCCCATGTCATTGTGTACCCGGTGTAAACGGCCCTTGTAGCGTCCAGTTCGGCCCTGTAGCACCAAAGGCCCTTGACCCGGCCCCCGCTGGCTTTGCCCTCCACGCTCAGGGCTTGCCCGAATGACACCATTTTTTCGTGGCCTTGGGGCCAGCGCATACGGGCAAGCCACAGCTGCGCGGCCTAGGTTTCAGACTGCGCGGCAAACCGCTCTAAATCTTTCTTATCCTCGGTGGCTACATAGACGAGCGGGAAACGCTGTGCCAGAATGTGATATTGCAGTTTTGCCCGCTGGCTCCCGCCCAGTCTGTAAATATCGTCCGTGGCAAAGGCCACCTTGTACGGATATTTGCGGTAGTCCTACGGGAACGCCATTTGATAAAATTCTTCTCGCTTGTATTGATTGCCGCCATAGAGGATGAAGTGATTTTTCCGCCCCGGCCTCTCGCTGGCTTCGCTGTCACCAAAGGCGTTTGCCGTGACAACGGTTTTCGTTGTTGGGACGGTCAGCCATGCAATCGGCTCCCCGCGAAAGGTCGGCGGTTCGGCGGCTCCCCGCCCCGCTCTTTCGAGCGGGAGCGGGACACAGACTATGTTTTTGTTGCTTACCACATTTTTTTCAATACCTCCCGATTGTCAAAAAGCTGTTGAAAGACTTCCTTGCCTTGGTCGATGGGTGCGTCCTTGTAGCGGAGTAAACTGCCAGTATCTACAATACGGCTGAAACTCAACATATCTACACGTTCCGAAAGGCCCCTTGTCCGTTTTTCGTATTTCTCCCACTCATTCCCCTCTGTCCCCCGGTATTGGCGGTCAAAAGCAAGGATGATTTCGGCGGCCCCCGCTTGCGCCAGCAAAGCAAGCTGACCAAGGCTTGCACCAAAGGTGTGTGTGGCAACTGCATAGGGATAGCCGTAGGCATGGGCCAGCATAACACTCTTGGCCCCCTCAAAGACGATTGCCATACCCTTTTCCGCAATGGCCTCTTTCGCTTTATGTAAGCCATAGAGATTTTGTCCATTGGGGAAACTCCAACACGGCTTGGTCTTTGTCCGATACTTCTCACTTTTCAACAGCGGCATATACTTGGATTTAGGCGCGGCGTAGATTTGACGGCTGATGAGCGGCGTGTAAATGTCCTGTTCCCACTCGATGAACATTTGCTTCACATCGTCACGGAGCAAATCGAAAGTACGCTCGTACAAGCCTACAATTTCGCCGTTGGCGTTGTGATGGGGCAAGATGATTGTCCTATTCTCCGGGTTGTAGGCCACTTGGAACGCGGCAAGCTGTTCAACGGGAATCCCGTCCTCGGTGTGCCAGCACAAACGCGACAGCGTTTCCGCAGACGTATCGAAATGGGAATAGAGGTCGGCAATGATATTTGTCTCAATGCCTTGCACCATATCAATGTGTAGGAATGGGTCGAACAATTTGCCGTTCCCCTCTGAACGGCTGGTTCTACTGATGGTAAAATCAATATCAAGGTCAATACCCTGTCCGTTCAGCCAATCCGCAAAAAACTCCTTGCCCTCGTTGGGGTTTTCGGTGTCCAGCACACGGCAAATCCATGTGTGGAGTTTTACGGTATCACCACAATCGCTGAAGCAAGTAACATTGTGGGTTTCCGGGTCAAAGGCTGCATTGTGGTGTGTCCCGTGATGGCAGATGGTCAGCAGTTTGATAGCCTCCTTGCCGCCGCATTGACACCACTGCGGGTCTGCACCCAAGTCATGGAAGAAGTTGAAGAATGTATCTCCATCCACATAGTCGATAATGTCATCGTAGCGCGGAGCGGCTTTTACCGCGAAAGAATCCTAATTGTTGCATTTCATCACGAAACACACTCCTTTTACTCAAATTTGGTTAGAAAGTGATTAACCTTGCGCCTCTCTCACTTTCTATATATATTATAACACAAAAATTTTTTCGCCGTAAAATGACTGTTTCAGTCTCTAAACTTTAGAAAATCGACAGAAAAACAAATCAAACAAAAATATTCATTCTGCTCTCAAATCCTTTCCCCATAGCGGCAGCTATTTCTTGAAAATGCACATTCAAGGAATATCGGCTGATACGATTTTTCGTGTTGCGGAGCGGGACACCGACAGCAGAAGCCCCCCCCGACAGCCACAAGGCCATCGGGGGGAATGTTACGGGAAAATCTCATTTTGATTTTTCAATGCTGGTTTTCTCGGCGGATTTCCCGACCGACACAAAATTACGGCGGAAACGGCCGAAAACGGCGGCGGTTATACAGTCGAGCGGCGGCGGTGGTATTTTCCTCATAACAAAAAGCAAGCACGGCTTTCCAGTAACCGCGCTTGCTATTTTTCTTCAAAATACCTTGAAAAGTCATATATTACGTTAGATATTAGTGATAACTCTTTTATTTCGTACTCATTTAGTGCTTTCATTATCCGTGCAATCTCTAAATCACGTTCTGTAGCGGGAGAATTGCCGCTGATACTTTTCTTTTCGGCGGAGGCCCCCAGCAGATAATCAATGGACACATTAAGGGTAACACCTAAATTGAAAAGTGTATTCAATGCGGGGGCCTTACGTCCTGCCTCTATTTCCCAAAGGTAGTTTCTGGATATTCCTATCTGCTCCGATAATGTTTCCAATGTCAAGTTGAGCCGTTTTCGCTCTGCCTTGATTTTGCTGCCCATAAGTGTTAAATCCATCGTGTTTCCCCTTAACTGTCTTATTGATAGATTTTACAGCGTACAGCCAGAAATTAAACACGCTAATTGCCAGAAAACATAATTTATATATTGCAATTAGCCAGAAAGAAGAGTATAATACTTATACTGTGCGGCTGGTGGCAAGTCCAAGCAGGAATACAGAGAGGGAACACATCAATTAACCCGCTAAATACGGGAAAAAGAAAGGGAAATTATTATGGAAGAAAAAGTGATTGCCAAAGGAACACTGAAAGATTCAAAATTGTTTTGTATGCTGCTACCCATTTTAGGACTGCTTATCACTATTTGCTATGATTTTCAGGCATCGTATAGTAGCTATCGCGGTGAATACGACTTTGGCTATGGCTTCGGCTTTGGAAATGGTGCAAACTATGCCCTGTATCCAATGATTATTGTACTTGCCGTTATTGGATTTATTTTTTATAAGCGGTGGTCTAAAGTTCAAATTACTGTCACCAATAAAAGAATATATGGATGTGACGCAACAGCAAAACGTGTTGATTTACCGTTAGATTCTATTACTGCTGTTGGAACCAGTCTGTTCAGCGGGTTAGCTGTAACTACTGCCTCTGGAGCAATTAAATTTGGTTTTCTGAAAAATCGTGACGAATTACATGAAGAAATCAGCAAACTTTTGATTGGCCGACAGGAAAAGTCTGCTGTTATAAAGCAGGAAATTCCGCAAAGTGCCGCCGATGAATTGAAAAAGTACAAGGCTTTGCTGGACAGCGGCACGATTACACAGGCAGAGTTTGACGCCAAGAAAAAGCAGTTATTAGGGCTGTAATGCGTACACAACGGAGGGGCGGCAATCAACGTGCCGCCCCTCCGTTTGATATGGAATTGATGTGTATTTTTCAAAGGTGCTTGCCCCTAGCGGCCAGTCAACCAGCAAGGCCAATCACACGGCTGTCGGGGGCCTCATCCTCGGCGGCTGTGGCCTCGGCGGTCTTGTCCTTGTCCTCAAAGAACTTTTTGTAATCATCATAGTTGGGGAACTGCTCAAGGAACCAGGCCAGCACAGCGCGATAGGGGTTTTCCTGAGCCTTGGCGGAATCCTTTTGTTTCTCAAATTCCTCCAAAAGCTGGGGGGCGTTCACAGAGATATACCGCCCCATATTAACATAGGTCAGGTTGCGGTAGGTGCGCTTGTTGGCGTTCCGCTTGATGGTCTTAGTCTCCATCTTTGCGCCGGGGAAATCCTCGCGGTAGGCTTTCCACATTTTGTATTCGTCAGTGCCAAAAATGCGGGCCTGCCTCTGGAAAGCCTTGGTGACACGGGCGGTAGTCTCGTCAATGGTAATGATAGCGTTCTTTTTCATGTTAAAAATCTCCTTCTCATTTTTGATTTAATTTTTTCAAGAGGTCTGTGCCTCTCGCTCTCACTGGATTTAGTATAACATGGGGCAAAGAAAAACCTGTACTTTAACAAGGACATGTGCTATAATAGAGAAAAGAAAAAAGCAGACCAATGAAAAGTCTGCAAAATCCAGAGAGAAACGGTAATTTTAGCGGCACGAATAGAATATTTTGGCTCGGTGGCTTGAAAACTTGCAAAAAAGTTGTTGCGTTTTGTCTCAAACTTCTTATTTTTCGCCGCATAGTTGAATAAACTTCTTGAAAAGTTGTCTGTTTTCTCTGATTTCTTCGTAATTAAGCGAAAAAAACGCTTAATATGAGTGCAATTTATTCGAGTTGCACATGTGAAAGCTGAAAAAGTGAATACCGGGCGGGAGTTGCACACTGACTTGCACACCGACACAAAAAAGAGGGGAACAGGTTTCCCCGTTCCCCTCAAAAAACGCTGAAATTGTGGCGAATATCTTACTTGAAGTACCGCTCCAGCAGGCCCTTGAAAGCCTTGCCGTGGCGGGCCTCGTCACGGGCCATCTCGTGGACGGTGTCGTGGATAGCGTCCAGATTCAGCTCCTTAGCCTTCTTGGCGATGGCGACCTTGCCGGCGGTGGCGCCGTTCTCGGCCTCGACGCGCATCTCCAGGTTCTTCTTGGTGGAGTCGGTGACCACCTCGCCCAGCAGCTCGGCGAACTTGGCGGCGTGTTCGGCCTCTTCCCAAGCGGCCTTCTCCCAGTACAGGCCGATCTCGGGGTAGCCCTCGCGATGGGCCACGCGGGCCATGGCCAGATACATACCAACCTCAGTGCACTCGCCCTGGAAGTTGGCGCGCAGGCCCTCCAGAATCTCGGGGTCCACACCCTGAGCTACCCCCACAACATGCTCAGCAGCCCAAGACATCTCGCTCTTCTGCTCCACGAATTTCTCGGGGCCAACGCCACACTGGGGGCACTTGGCGGGGGCGGACTCCCCCTCGTAGACATAGCCGCAGACGCTGCAAACAAACTTCTTCATAATATTGGTTCCTCCTTAAAATTTTGTCGGCTTGTGCAACTGGCGCACAGGCCATGGAAAGTGAGCTCGTGGCGTTGGACCGCAAGCCCGTATTGCCGGCTGACAGCCTCGTCCAGACCGACCTGTGGTTGAATATCCGGCAGGTCCAGAACGGTACCGCAGCAATTGCAAATAAAATGGCAGTGTGGGTTGGTGACGGCGTCAAAACGCTCCTGGCCCTGGACTACCCCCACACTTTGAATGAGACCCCGAGCCTGAAAAAAAGTTAGATTGCGATATACTGTGCCCAAACTCAAATCAGGATGCTGGGGCTTAAGCTGCTGGTACACCCATTCAGCCGAGGGATGACAGCTTGTCCCCTGGATGGCAGACAGGATCGCTTCCCGTTTTCTGCTGTAGCGCACGGCGCGTTCCATGCTCCATCCTCCTTAACAATAGTAATTATTGTTATGAAAATATTTTACCATATACTCCTGAATTTGTAAAGAGGAAGGAACATAAAAATTTGGGGCCGTGGCCCCAAATTTTTATGCCGCTTATTCAGTTTCTCCAACTTTTCGCTCTTTCAAACGCCGGAGGATCATTTCTTCCAGCCGATCCCCATGTTTCAGTCCCAAAAGGAATAAAATCAGGCCCAGTAAGCCAATGGGAACCATGGCCCAAGGGGGCAGATTCAGAGTTGCGCCGCCCAGCGCGCTGGCGAACAGTAGACCCCAGGGCCGGGTGAGGAGGACAATCACAGCAAAGTGCCGGAAGGACAGGTTGGTGAGTCCCGCCAAGATACACAGCATATCGTCGGGAAAAAACGGAAAGAGAAAGGCTAAAGCCAGAAATACAGGCGCCTTGGTACGCAAGGTATTCTGATACTTCTCCGACAGCTTCCGGCTCACCAATCGGTCGGCAAAGTCCCGCCCCAGCACCCGCGCCAAGGAGAAGGTGAGCAGAGACCCAGCAGTGACCGCCCCAAAGGTGAGCAGAAAAGCGGGCCAGGTCCCAAAGAGAAGACCTCCGGCAGCAGCGGTAATATTGCTGGGTATAGGGGCCAGAACGACAGACAGCAGCTGGACCAAAAAGAACGTTAGGTGAGAGTAGGGTGCAAAGCGCACAATGTAGGCTCTCAGCGTATCCAGAGAGACGACCGCCTGAAAAAAGCCCGTGCCATATAAAAACCACCCGCCCCCTACCAGCAGCAACAGAGCGGCGGTCAAAATTAACAGCTTTCGTCTATTCTTCACTGGAACTACCCCCTGTTCATCACTCTGGAGGTATTCTAACACAATACGGGCAAAAATACGACGAAAAACTCCTTAAAATTTGATAAAGAAACTTCGAGTGGAAAGTCCCGCTTCCCCAGAGGGATTTGACAGTCCGATTATACCTTCCGGATGGAGGAGATACTCCCGGCAATCTGACGGGCCACATCGGGGTTATTCATGGTGTACAGATGGATTCCCTCCACACCTCCGGCAATCAGGTCGGAGATCTGGTCGATGGCGTAGGCAATCCCCGCCTCCCGCAGCGCATCGGGGTGGTCACCGTAGCGGGCCAGGATACGGGTGAGCTTGCTGGGCAGACTGGCCCCACACATAGACACCATACGCTGAATGGAACTCTTGGACAGCACCGGCATAATGCCCGCCTCAATCGGCACATCTACCCCCGCGATGCGCGCCCGTTCCAGAAAGCGGAAAAAATCGTCGTTGTCGAAGAACAGCTGGCTGACGAGATGCTGGGCCCCCGCGTCTACCTTCTCTTTCAGGCGGCGGATATCGCTGACCAGGTCAGGGCTCTCCAAGTGTCCCTCTGGATAGCAGGCGGCGGACACACCAAAATTTCCACGGTCCCGGATGTATCTCACCAGTTCGCTGGCATACTTAAAATCAGTCTTCGGGGGGTAGTCCGCACTTACATCTCCCCGCAAGGCCAGCACATTCTCCACCCCGTTCGCCTTTAAATCAGCCAACAGGCAATCCACATCTTCCTTCCCGGCAGCCACACAGGTCAGGTGTGCCATGGCAGGGATGTGGTACTGGTTCTCAATCAGAGCGGCAATCTCCCGGGTCGTCTGATTCACTTTGGAGCCTCCCGCCCCAAAAGTAACGCTGATGAAGTCGGGACGAATGTCCTTCAGTCCATCCAAAGTCTTGTAGATGCTGTCCACCGGGTCATTTTTCTTAGGTGGGAAGACCTCACAGGAGAAAACGGTCCTGCCCTGACCAAACAACTCACACAGTTTCATGGGATCCCCTTCTTTCTGTCAAATATCCAGCTCCAGCAGCACGGGGCAGTGGTCACTGCCCTCTATGTCAGAGAGAATTTCCGCCCGAAGAATATGGTCTTTCAGCCGGTCAGAGACAATGAAATAATCAATGCGCCACCCGGCGTTGTTCTTCCGGGCATTGAAGCGGTAGGACCACCAGGAGTAAGCCCCCTCCCTATCCGGGTAAAGGGCCCGGAAGGTGTCGGTAAAGCCACAGGCCAGCAGGGCGGTCATCTTCTCCCGCTCCTGATCGGAAAAACCGGCGTTTCCCCGGTTAGCCTTTGGATTTTTCAGGTCAATCTCTTGGTGGGCCACATTCAGGTCGCCGCAGTAGATCACCGGCTTGGTCCTGTCCAGGGACACGAGGTAGTCCCGCAGGTCATCCTCCCAACTCATACGGTAGTCCAGCCGTTTCAAGCCGTCCTGAGAATTGGGAGTGTAGCAGCAAACCAGGTAGAATTTCTCATACTCCAGGGTAATAAGCCGCCCCTCGTGGTCATGGGGCTCCCGGTCCATCCCGTAAGCCACATCGACGGGCCTATGAGAAGTAAAGACAGCTGTACCGGAGTATCCCTTCTTCTCCGCCGAGTTCCAAAACTCCAGCACCCCTTCCCCCAGGGGTACATCTGCCTGTCCCTGCTCCATTTTCGTCTCCTGAAGGCAGAGAAAGTCGGGTTTTTCCGCCCGGTAGAAATCTTCAAACCCCTTCTTCATACAGGCCCGCAGACCGTTGACATTCCAGGATATCAGCACCATAACATGGCTCCTTTAATGGTTTAAGACCCGGACACGGATCATGTTGGGAATGGCGCGCAGCTCCTCCACAGCCTCCTCCGTGAGTCGGGTATTCACATCTACCATAGTATACGCGTAGTCCTTTTTGGACTTGTTGGTCATATTCTCCACATTAATATGATCGTCGGACAGGGTGGTCATGATCTGGGTCAACATGGCGGGGACATTTTTGTGAATCAAACAGATACGAGCGATACCGCTCCAATCCTGGCAGACATTTGGCAGGTTGACCGAGTTGGTGATATTCCCGTTGAGCAGATAGTCTTGAAGTTGACGGGCAGCCATAACCGCGCAGTTCTCCTCACTCTCCGGGGTAGAGGCCCCCAGATGAGGCAGGGCAATCACATTTTTCACCGTGGCGATCTGCTCATTGGGGAAGTCGGTGACGTACTTAGCCACCCGCCCCGACTCCAGAGCGGCGATCATGTCCTCATCATTTACCAGTCCGCCCCGGGCCAGGTTCAGCACCCGCACCTGCCCCTTCATCTTATTGATGGCCTCGGCATTGACAAAGTCCTTGGTGGAGCTGCTGTACGGGATGTGGATGGTGATGTAGTCGGACACCTTATAGAGCTCGTCCACCTCCTTTACCACATGGACGTGGCGGTCCAGCCGCAGGGCGGCATCCACTGACAGGAATGGATCGTAGCCGTAGACATCCATCCCCAAATCCAGAGCAATATTACACACCAAGGCTCCGATGGCCCCCAGCCCAACAACCCCCAGGGTCTTCTTATACAGCTCTGGCCCCACAAAGGCAGATTTCCCCTTCTCAACGGCGGCAGCCACATCCACCTTGGGGGTGTGGGCCTGCTCCTGCACCCAATCAGCCCCCCCCAGGATGTCCCGGGAGGCCACCAGCATGGCGGCAATAACCAGCTCCTTTACCGCGTTGGCATTGGCCCCCGGGGTGTTGAAGACCACAATCCCACTCTCAGAACAGCGGTCGACGGGGATATTGTTGGTGCCGGCCCCCGCCCGAGCAATGGCCCGGAGAGAGTCGGGAAACACATAGTCCTGCATAGGGGCAGAGCGAACCAGGATGCCGTCCTCGTTTTCCAGGTCGTCTCCCACCTGAAAGCGGTCCCGGTTCAACCGAGAAAGGCCCATAGCTGAGATTTTGTTCAGAGTTTTAATTCGGTACATATGAATTACCTCGAATGCATGTTGATATTTTATTAAGAGCCGGCCTGCGGCCATCTTAGGTCCCGATGTGTTCTTTCAGCTTCACTCCATCCAGCGCAGGGGCCATAACCAAAAACAGCGCGCCGCTCCCGATCCCCTGAACCAGGGTGCCCAAAAACTGGGGGACAAAGGCGGCCATAGTCCCGGCCAGAACACAACCGGCCAGCGCATAGGCGGCAGGGGAAAGCAATCCGGCTGCGATTATGGCGGCACAGTTGCGGCAGCACAAAATTCGTCCATTTCGATGGGTGAAGAGCAGTACAACCAGCGGCTTGATCATCAGCGTAGGCAGCACCCACATAGGGGCGGTGAGCAGATCAGCCAGTCCCGCGCCGATGGCGGCCGCGGCCGCCGCATAAGGGGTGGGAAGCAAACAGGCAGCCAAGTAGATCAGGGCGTCCCCCAGGTGGATATATCCCCCAGATGGCAGGGGAATATGGAGCATATAGGCGGTCATCACGGCAATGGCAGCGGCAAACAGCGCGGCCGCGGCCAGCATGAACAGTTTCTCTTTGCGGGACATAGGGACATCCTCTTTCTCAATGATTCTTATCAAACGCCTGGATAAAATCACACAGCCTCTCCACACCCTCCACCGGCATAGCATTATAGATGCTGGCCCGCATTCCGCCAGTCTTCCGGTGGCCTTTCAGGTTGACAAAGCCGGCCTCGGCAGCCTCCCTCACAAATTTGGCGTCCAGGGCCTCATCCCCGGTGCGGAAGGTGACGTTCATCCCAGAGCGGGAGCCCCTGTCCGCATGACAGGTAAACAGCCGAGCAGAATCCAGCACATCATAGAGCATGTTGGCTCTCTGCCATTTTAGTTTCTCCATGCCCTCTAGCCCGCCTTGCTCCTCCACCCACTCCAGAGTAAGTCCCAGCATATAGATGCACCAGCAAGGAGGGGTATTATACATGGAATCCTTGTCTATCATGGTCTTATAACTCATCATCAGCGGCGTATAGGGCAGCTCATGGCCAGCCATATCATCTCTGATCACCACCACTGTCAGCCCGGCAGGGGCCATATTTTTCTGCGCTCCGGCGTAGATGACACCGAATTTGGATACGTCCACCGGCATAGACAGGATGTCAGAGGACATATCACACACCACGGGCACAGTGCCGGTCTCTGGAACATAGTCCCACTCAGTACCGTAGATGGTGTTGTTGGCGCAATAGTAGAAGTAGCTGGCCTCCGGGTCCAATTTCAGATCGCCCTGTCTCGGGATATAGCAGTGGTTGCGGTCTCCAGTGTCGCAGGCCAGGTTGATCTGGCCGTACTTGGCCGCCTCCTTACAGGCCAGGCTGGAGAAATTTCCGGTGACGGCGTAGTCCGCCTTTCCCGTCCGGCTGATCAAATTCAGAGGAATGGCCGAAAACTGGCCAGACGCCCCGGTCTGAAGGAACAGGATATGATACTTCTCCGGGATGTTCATCAGTCGGCGCAGCCTGTCCTGAGTTGCCTGAAAGATGTCTATAAACACCTTGGAGCGGTGGCTCATCTCCATCACGGACATACCGCTGCCGTGGTAGTTGGTGATCTCCGCGCCCGCCCGCTCCAGGACGGACAGGGGCATGGTG
>CAPGBJ010000099.1 GCA_948616425.1 uncultured Oscillospiraceae bacterium | reverse complement strand
CAAGGTAGAGCGCAGCCACAGGGAAGACCAGAAACGCTTTTATTCTCTCCACTCTTTCTTCTCTCTGCCTGACTTTCAGAAGCAACTCGCTGTGCATAACCGCCGTTCCAACAACCTTCCGATGAGACCTCTCGCTTGGCTCTCTCCTCTTGAGCTCCTTGTCCAATTTCTTTGACAGACTTACACTGCATAGAAAAGCCCGGAGTGGGTACCACGCCGGGCTTGGACAGGATGGCTGAAGAGGCGGAACAGGGAGGACTGCCATGGCCTCCAGAGGGGCGGTCGCCCTCTCAGGTGGAGTGGTGGGCGGCCGGCCGCAGCGGCGCGGAGGAGAGAACTGGAGCCTCCTGGACAGGGGCATTGGGGTAGAGTCTGCGCAGGCGGGAGATACAGAAGGCGCTGGCGGGAATCAAGAACAGGTCGGCGCACACCCAGGCCGCGGGTGAGGCAAAGCAGGCGGCGGTGTAGCCAAACATGGGCACCAAGGCCAAACCTACGCCGGTGCGGGCGGCCATCTCCAGCACCCCGGCCAGAATGGCAAAGCTGCTGAACCCCATCCCCTGGATGGAGAAGCGAACAATGTTCACCAGGGCCAGCGGGAAGAAGAAAGCGGACTGAATGACAATATATTGGGTGGTCAGCGCCATCAGCAGCGCGGCGTCCAGTTCTTTGGGGTCCATAAATAACAGGGAGCACTGGGGGGCGAAGACCAGCATGGCCCCCAGGCCCAGAATGGAGTAGCCCAGGCCCAGCAGGGTACAGGCGCGGATGCCCTGGCCCAGCCGGTCCAGCCTGCAGGCCCCCACATTCTGGCCGCAGTAGGTGGCCATGGTGGAGCCCATGGCGTCAAAAGGACAGGCCAGCAGCTGATACACCTTAGCCCCCGCTGCCACTGCCGCCACGTAGAGGCTGCCCAGCGCGTTGACTGCGGATTGCAGCACAATGGAGCCGATGGCGGTGATGGAATATTGCAGTCCCATGGGCAGTCCCATGGCACACAGCACCCGGCAGGCGTGGAGATTGAGACGCCGCTCCTCCCGGGTCATATGCAGGATAGGGTATTTCTTGCGCATATAGAGCAGACAGGCCACGCCCGATATCCCCTGGGAGGTGACCGTAGCAATGGCCGCCCCCGCCACTCCGGTGTGAAAGGCCAGAATCAGGATAAAGTCCAGGGCGATGTTCAGGCAGGAGGACAGCGCCAGGAAATATACCGGCGTTTTGCTGTCTCCCAGGGAGCGGATGACGCCGGCCAGCAGGTTGTAAAGAAAGGTGGCGGGGATGCCCATAAAGATGACGAAGATATAGGCATAGGCGTCGTCAAAGATGTCCGCCGGGGTGAGCATCAGCGTGAGGATCTGCCGGCACAGCAGGCCGGTGACCACGGTGAGCAGGAGGGCGAAAATTACCGACAGATAGGCGGCATTGGCCGTGTAGCGCCTCATTTTCGAAGGTTCATTGGCCCCCATCCGCTGGGCCACCGGAATGGCAAAGCCGCTGCACATCCCCATACAGAAGCCGATGACAAAAAAATTGATGGAGCCGGTGGAGCCCACTGCCGCCAGGGCGGCGGAACCCAGCAGTTTTCCCACAATCATGGTGTCCACCAGGTTGTACAGCTGCTGGAACAGCATCCCGAACAGGGTGGGCAGGGCAAAGCCGATAATCAGCCGCATGGGGCTGCCGGCGGTCAGATCTCTGGTCATAGAGGTCCCCTCCTCGCTGGAAAATCTTCGACCTATTATAGCCATCCCTCCTCCCCCTGGCTAGCGGCTTTTTGACGGTTTTTAACGCTCTGTCCCGATAAATTTTCATCAAAATATAAAGGGGAATCGCTCAGCGATTCCCCCTTTGGGTTCTTGTTTCGTCTCCCGTCTGGGCCTGCCGGATCATCCAAGCTGACATCGCAAAAATCCGCAGTTTTCACAAGCTGCTCAACGGGATGCTGCTTGTTCCAAATACATGGCCGGAATATGGATTCCGCCGAATGTTCAAAGCGTTGGCAAGCTGAAATTGCGTTTTGTCACGCGTTCTTTGCCATTCTCCGGCAGGCCAGGGAGGTGGCCAGAAAGTAGCCGCCGTAGACCACCAGAATTACTCCGGCTGTGACCAGGGAGCTGGCGGCGCTGTCCACCTTCCCTACGGAGAAGATGATATCGTTGGCGGCCTTCATGCCCACAGCGGAGTGAACCAGGGCCAGGACCAGCGGCAGGAGGAACGCCAGGGCCACCTGTTGAGTGGCGGAGCGTTTTACCTGTCTCTCCTCGGCCCCCAGGCGGCGGAGGACGGCGTACCGGCGGGTGTTGTCCGCCCCCTGACTCAGCTGCTGGAGGGCCAGCACAGCGGCGGCGGCCAGCAAGAAGGTAAAGCCCAGATACAGCCCCAGGAACAGGGCCAGGAACTTGTTGCCCATCATGTCCCCGTAGTTAGACAGGCGGCTGCCTGTCCGGATGGCCAGCCGCTGGTTCAGGGGCTGGACCAGCTGGAGGAGTTGAATCTCTGTCTCCTCCTTGCTGTCCCCGGCGTAGTCGGCAGACCAGACCTGCCGGCGGGGCTCCAGCTGCTGGACCATATCGTCAGGAACAACGATACAGATGAGACTGAGACCTCCAGTGGCCAGAGCGGGGCCCTCCCCTGATGTCTCATCGTACATCAGGGCGGGCAGCGTACCAGTGTAAGCGGGTTCGCCCTGGCGGACGATCAGCGCGTTGTAATCGGATACCCGGATGACCCCTCCGCCTCCGGAAAAACGGTCGATCCCGGTAATTTCCGGATCGTTGTAGTAGAACACGGTGTCATAGCTCCAGGCCAGCTTCTCGTCGGGGTTGAAGCCCCCCGCCCGAAGGACGGCGTCAAAGTTCACCAGCTCCACATCGCCGGATTGGTTCTGCACCGTGATGTCAAAGGGGGCGTCCTGGTCGGTCATGGCGGTGAGGGTGGAGTTGAGGCCCAGAGAGCTGGCGGTGATGCCAATGGCCAGCAGAAGGAGGATACACACCACCGTCTGGGCCAGATAGGTGGTGTGGACCTTGCTGATCCACTGCCGCAGAGTGAATACGTTCAGGTTTCGGAAATACAGCCCCGGGTGCCCCTGGACAAACTTCATGACAAACCCGGACAGGGACCGAAAGATCAGCAGGGTGCCCACCGTGCCCAGAGTGAGCATGGGTACGCAGATGGGCAGCACCGCCACGGCCATAGCCATGCCAAAGGTGAGTAAAATGGCGTAGGCGGCCAGCAGACATATCACCCCAAGCAAAAATTGAAACACAGCTACCCCCAAGGGCCGGGGCTTTAAGATCTCGTTCTTCCGCTCCCCGTGAATCAGGTCGATCAGCTTCGACTTGGACACCTGCACACCGCTGAGGGCCATGACCAGCAGGAAGATGCCGCCGAAGTAGAGGGCTGTCTTGCACGCCGCCCGGGGGGAGAAGTTTACCGCCAGCATCCCGGACAGGTCGATCTCAAACATGGACAGGGTGAGGGCGGACATGCCAAAGCTGGCCGCCACTCCCAGGGCCAACCCGGCCGCCAGGGAGACCACTCCGATGAGGCCGGTCTCTAAAAACAGGAGCCTGGATACCTGCCCCTGACTCAGGCCCAGCAGCAGATAGGTGCCCAGTTCCCGCTTCCGCCGCCGCAGGAGAAAGCGGTTGGCGTAGAGAATGAGGCAGGCCAGCACCACCGCCACAAAGACGGAAAACACATCCATCAAAATGATGATGGAGTCCACAATGGGGTTGCCGTTCATGGCCAGGTAGACCATGGCCCCCTGTCCGTCCAAGGAGTTAAAGGTGTAAAACAGACACACGCCGAAGGTGAGGGTAAGAAAATACACCCCGTAGTCCCGAAAGGATCGGCGTACATTGCGCAGGGCCAGCTTAGAGAACATCGGCCATGCCTCCCCCCATCTCGGTCACCACCTGGATAATCTTTTGGAAAAAGCTCCTCCGACTGTCGTTCCCCCGGTGAAGCTCTAAGAAGAGCTGACCGTCTCGAAGGAAGACCACTCGACGGCAGCAGCTGGCGGTAAAGGCGTCGTGGGTGACCATGAGGATGGTGGTCCCCAACTCCTGGTTCAGGGCCTCCAACCGACCCAGCAGCAGGGAGGACGCCTTGGAGTCCAGGGCTCCAGTGGGCTCATCCGCCAGTACCAGGGCCGGGTGGGTCACCATGGCCCGGGCGGCGGCGCACCGCTGCTGCTGGCCCCCAGACATCTGGTAGGGGTACTTGTTTAGACAGTCGGCAATGCCCAAAAACTCCGCCATGCTCCGCACCCGCTTGTCAATCTTCTGGGCGGGAGCTCTCACAATGGACAGGGATAGGGCAATGTTCTCATAGGCTGTCAGGGTATCTAGGAGGTTGCAGTCCTGAAAGATGAATCCCAGCCGCTCCCGGCGGAACTTGGCCAGCTCCCGGCCCCGCAGGCGGGTAAGCTCCTTCCCGTCGATTACGATGGAGCCGGAGGTGGGCCGGTCGATGGTGGATACACAGTTGAGCAAGGTGGTCTTGCCCGACCCAGATGGACCCATCACTCCCACGAACTCGCCGGCCTCCAGAGACATGGATACGCCGTCCAGCGCCCGGGTCAGCGACCCGCCCTTGCCGTAGACCCGTTTCAGGTCGGTTACTTCCAAAATATTTGCCATAGTGATTCTCCTTTTATCGTTGTCTCATTATTTGATCTGTATAGCCGCAAAGGGGGCGGCGGGCTGCACCGCCACCCTTACGGCGGCAGTCTGTTGAAAGGTCATCTCCTGTACATAGGCCGCCAGTATCGCCAGCAGCAGGGCCAGCACACACAGCCCGGTTTTGATTTTCTGAGTCACAGCACATCGGCTCCCTTCTCTTAACTGTATTAGATCATACCATACAGTTTGGCAAAATGCTTTAAAGGAACGATGAGGATTTCCTTAAGGAATCTTTAAAGTTTCCTTTCATTGGAAGGGGGACGTCGATGGACAGGGGACAGCCCGGCTTTTGGGACAACAGCAGGTGCCGGAGGAGCCCTTGCCATTCGGCGGCGCGGAGGCGGTCTGCCGCATCCATCTGGCCCTTGATTTTTGATGGGAAGTATGCGATACTATTAAAAAAAGTAAGAGGGGGAGACGTTATGCTGGAGGTGCGTCAGCTGTGCAAGAACTACAGCGGGCGGCAAGTACTCTCCCCTGTCAGCTTTGCCCTGCCCCCGGGGCAGTGCCTGGGACTGGCCGGGAGCAACGGCTCGGGCAAATCCACTCTGCTGCGGCTGATTGCCCAGGTTGAGGGGCCGGACGGCGGGGATGTGCTCTGGAATGGGCGGAGCGTCCTGGGCGACCGGCAGTTTCTGCGTGTAGAGCTGGGCTACGTCCCCCAGTCGGCAGAGCTGGCCCGAGAGCTGAGTGTAAAGCAGCAGCTGGTGCTGTGGCAGAGGGCCTGCGGACTGTCGGGCGCCCTGCCTGAAGATATTCTGGATCTGATGGGACTGGGCCCCCTTTTAAAAAAGCCTATCCGGGCGCTGTCAGGGGGGATGGCCCAGCGGGTGAGCATCGCCATGGGGCTGCTGGCCCGGCCTAACATTCTGTTGATGGATGAGGCCACTGCCGGTCTGGACCAGGACTATGTCCCCCGACTGCTGAACTGGCTGGAGGCTTTTGTAGCGGAGGGCGGCAGCCTGGTGTGGTGCAGCCACCATCGCGCAGAACTGGACCGACTGTGCGGCGCGGTACTACGGCTGAGGGAAGGGAAGCTGTTGCCTGGATATGACCTGCCGGGGGAGGCGGAGCCCCAGTGACCCCGTATCCATGTGTGTGAGGCCCGCCCAGAGGGTGGGCCATCGATTCAGAAATGGGAGGATGATTGCAATGATCTGTAGAAATTGCGGCAACGAGATTCGGGACGACGCCAAGTTCTGCCCCCACTGCGGCACAGTGAGCGGGGCAGAAGGCCAGCCCTCCAGCTATGCTGGCCCGGAGGGACCTGTACCCGGGATGGGCAGAGGGAAAAAGGGGCTGCTCATCGGCGGGATTGTGGCAGCTGTGGCGGTAGTTGCTCTGGTGGCCGTGGTGGCGGGCAACCTGTTCTCCGACCCCAAGGGCCAGTTGGGGAGGGCGGTGGCCAAGACTGTCGCCGCCTATGAGGCGGCCAGCGACAGCATGGGACTGCCTGATCTGAACGAACTGACGGAGAGGCGCTCTGTCAGCGAGCGTTTCTCCATGGAACTGCGGGATATTAACAGCGCCCTGGTGGGCTATGATGTGTCCGCCTTCAACGGGCTGGGTGTGCGTTTCAGCTCTGATCTGGACAGGAAAGATCGAAAGATGGGCTTTGCACTGGGCGCCTTCTGGGGAGATGAGGATATTGTCTCGCTGGAGGTGCTGGCAGACGACAATAAGATGTATTTTTCTTCCCCTCAGTTCACCGGCGGCACCGCCTATGGTGTGAATACTGAGACGCTGGGCGCCGATATGAAGGCCCTGGGCGCCGAGGACATAGAAGACATCAGCTTCAACCTGTTTGATCTGGTGGACAGTGCTGCTCCGGAGAGCCGGGCCAAGGAGATGGAACAGGCCATCAAAGAGGCCAACCGAGACTTCTGGGAGGCGGTGCGGGTAGAAAAGGCGGGCAAAAAAGCCCTTGATATCAACGGTACCAGTGTAAATGCACAGGCGTTCCGGGTGGTGATTCCCAAAAAGGCGATGAAGAACTATGTGGACGGCATGGCGGATGCCATCTCTGCTGTCAACTATGTGGAGCTCTACCGGGAGATGCTGGAGGCCACCGGCATGTCTCAGAGGGACATTGATACAGTGATGGAGCAGATGGAGGACGTGGACCTCTACGGCGAATTGGCCGACAGCCTGAAAGACGCTGTAGACGTTCTGGGCGATGTGCGGCTGAGCGTCTATGTCAGTGAGGGGTTGATCTGCGCAGTGAGTTATGATGAGCGGATTCGGGGCACTGACGTAGAGGCTGCGCTGTACTTGGGCGGCGGCACGGAGTATGTGGACGACCTGAGTCTGGAGCTCTCCGTAGATGGCAACCAGGTCCAGATCACCTCCAGTGGCGACCACGGAGGAAAGGGCGGCTCCTTTACAGACAAGACGACCATTCGCCTGCGCTCAGGCGGCGTCAGTGTAGGAAGAGTTACCTCTGACTTCCTCTATGACCCCAAGAAGGGGAGCGACAATCTCCAGTGGGACATCGGCCTGGACAGTGCAGGTTCGCTGGAGATGCGGGGACAGCTCACAGCCGGCAAGGACTCTATGGAGGTCCATCTGGAGGAGATGTCGTTTCAGGTCATGGGGCTGGAGCTGTTTTCTCTGGGGATGGACTACTATATGGGCCCCTGCCAGGGGGTGGATCTGTCCGCTGCCGCGCCCAAGCTGATTGGTGAGATGAATGGCGTGGAGCTGATGGGGCTGGTGGTGAACTTGGAGGCAAACGCCCAGACTTGGATGACTGACGTGGAGCAGATGTTTGTCAACCGCCTCCCTGCCGAACTGTATGACGAACTGTTCTGATTGGCAGTCGTTATGAGAGAGCTTCGTCTGTTTGGAACCTGTTTCAGAATAGCCTGGGGCAGGCTCTGCCGGCAGTGGCCGCTGCTGGCAGGGCTTGCCCTTTTGTGCCTTCTCCTGCCTGTGGGAGTGGGGCGGGCTGCGGAGGTGCTGCTGTCGCAGGGGGTGGCGTTTGAGGGGGTTGCCCTGGCGGTCACCGCCCCCGCCGGGGACCAGACGCCTCAGCAGCTGGCGCAGTACATGGGAGACATGGAGGATGTGGCTCAATTCTGCCAGATCGCCGCGATGGAGGAGCATGAGGCCTTGGAGGCCCTGAAAAATGGGGAGGTTACCGCAGTATTGGCTCTGCCTGAAAATTTTATTCAGGGGGTTATGTGGGGGACAAACCCCAATCTGCGGCTGATTGTATCGGGAGACCGACCCCTGGAGTCCCTGCTGCTGCTGTGGGTGGGCCAGAGCGCCAGCGACATCCTGTCCGCCTTCCAGAGCGGGGTATACGCCGTGCTGGAGCTGTATGAGCGGGCGACTCCCCCTGGTCTGACCCGAGATCAGGTGGTCCTTGATATCAATCTGCGGTATATCGGCATGGCGCTGGAGCGGGAGACCATGTTTCACAGTGAAGTGCTGTCTGTCACCCGGGTCTTACCGATTGCCCTCCATTACAGACTGGCGTTGCTGGCCTATTTTGCCCTGTCTGCCGCCCCCATGTTCGTCTGTGTGTACAGTGACAGCTGGCTGCGGTTCCAACGCAGGCTGCGGGCGGTGGGACGGGGCGCCGCCCCAGGCTATTGCGGCGGGGTGGCGGCCAGCTCGCTGGCGCTGTTCCTTCTCATCGCTCCAGCCCTGGCGCTGGGGGGACAGGGCCCCCTTCTTCTCCGGCTGGGGGCGGCTGCTCTGATGGCGGTGTACAGTTCTGTGTGCTGCGCTGTGTGTTGTCTATCCTTTCGGAGTGCCGCTGGCTGTGGGGTGGCGGCCTTTGCCCTGTCGCTGGCGGCCCTGGCCCTGGCTGGAGGCATTGTGCCCACTGTGCTGCTGCCGTCAGGCTTAAAGGCCCTGAGCTGGCTGTCTCCCGTGACCTGGCTGATGGAATTGGCCGCTTGGCCGGGCGGCTATCCGGTGGAACGGTCCACCTGGTTCTGCCTGGCCCTGACAGGGACAGGGATGGTCGTACTCTCTCTGAAGCTGTACCGCAGCCAGGGGGACTGTCAGGAGGTGACGCTGTGAGCTTTCTGTGCGCTTTTTGGAGGGACAGCCTGCGCCTTCAGTTTACCAGCCTGCGGACCTGGGCGCTGCTTGTGCTGCTGCCCCTGCTGAGCTTTGGGGCCGCCCGTCTGATGCCGGTCCAGGAGGTGTCCGCCCCGGTTCAGGTGGGGGTGGTCCTCCCCAAGGAGGGCGGGGAGGGATTCTGGCAGCGGCTGGAGGAGCGCAGCGGCCTGGTGGTGGTCTTCCATACCGCCCAGGCCGGCCAGGCGACCCGACAGGTGGCAGCCGGACGGTGGGACTGTGCTCTGATTCTGCCCGAAGATTTTCAGTCCCGCCTGGATAGGCGGGACTTGGAGGGGCTGTTCACGCTACTCACCGGTCCTGGGTCTGCCGTCTATCCCTTGGTACGGGAGACGGTGTCCGCCTGCGTGGCGGAGTGCGTCTCCCCCGGCATGGCAGAGGACTATCTGTTGGACAGCAAAATTGTGTCTGAGGAGGACATAGAGGCGGTACGGCCCCGGCTGAATCAGGTACTGCTGGATCAGGACCGCGTGCAGATCTCGCTGGAGACGGTGGGGGGCGTACCTCTGGACCCCCTGACTCTGGCGGACAGCGGGGTTTCCAATCTGCTGATCGGCCTTACGGCTATCCTGCTGCTGATCTGGGTCCTGTTCACCGCTATGGATCTGGGCCGGTGGCTGACCAGTCCCTTGGCCCGGAGGCTGGTTGCCCTTCGAGGGGAGAGTGCGCTGCTGCTGGCCCGGCTTGGAGCGGCATTGGTGCCGGCCCTGCTGGCCGGGGCGATGGCCCTTCTGGCGGTGGAACGCCCTCTGGCGTCCACATTGGCGCTCATTCCCTATCTGCTGTTCTGGGGGGCGGCCGCCCTGGTTCTGGCCCGCCGGCGGACACTATGGGGGCCCCTCCCGGTCCTGATGCCCTTTATCCCGGTGCTGGGCCTGATCCTCTCACCGGTACTGGTGGATGTCTCGGTTCTATTCCCCGCCCTGGGCCCGGCAGTGCGCTGGATGCCCATCACCCTCTATCTGAAGACCTGCGGCGGAAGCTGGCGCGATGGACTGGTCCTGGCGGCGGCGGGCGCGGCTCTTCTGACGCTCGCCCTTCTGCCATCTGGGAAAAAGAGGGCGGGATGAGTCGACGGTACGGCAATGTCAAAATGGAAAACAGTTAGGCCGCCGCCCGAAAGGGGCGGCGGCCTGACCTTGTTATTCTGCGGAAATCATATAGTAGTATACCGGCTGGCCTCCGGACAGCAGGGTGACCTCGGCGTTGGGGCAGGCGGCGGTGAAAATCTTTTCCGCCTCCTGGGCCTGCTCCTCTGTGACATCCTCACCGTAGAAGATGGAGATAAACTCGGCGCCCTGGTGGCTTTCTGAGTGAGCCAGTCGGTCCAACATGGCGGATAGATCCTGATCGGTGCCAAAGAGCTGGTGCTCCTCCAGGGCCAGGTAGTCCCCCTGATGAATGGCAAAGCCGTCGAAGTCGGAGTCTCGGGCGGCGTAGGTGATCTCGCTGGTGCGCACATGGGAGAAACCCTCGGTCATGGCGGCGGTGTTGTCCGCCTCATCGGCGTCTGGGTCGGCACATAGCATCGCGGAGATGCCCTGGGGCACCGTTTTGGTGGGCAAGACAACCACCTTCTTGTCCTCACACAGGGGAATGGTCTGCTGGGCGGCCATGATAATGTTCTTGTTGTTGGGCAGGACATAGACCGTCTCGGCCGGGGTGGCGTCAATGGCCTTTAGAATGTCCTGCGTGGAGGGGTTCATGGTCTGCCCGCCTCCCACCAGGCCATCCACCCCCAAATCTTTAAACACAGCCTCCAGTCCGGCCCCGGCGCATACCGCCACATAGCCAAATTTTTTCTCCGGGGCGGCGTGGACGGGGGCGGCGTGGGAACCGCGCTCCAACTCAGCCTCAATGTCCTCCAGATCGTCGGTGCTCTGGACATGTCTTCCGGCCGCCAAGTCCTCGGCCTGGGTGCGCATGTTCTCAATCTTGGCCAGCTCCAAGGTGCCATACTTCTGTGCCTCGTTTAGAGCACTGCCTGGAGTGTTGGTGTGGACATGGACTTTAAATGCCTCATCGTCCTCCCCGATGACCAGACTGTCTCCGATGGAGTTGAGGTACGTCCGGAAGGGCTCCAGATCGGTGTCTTCCTTAAATTTGCGCACAATAAATACCGTGTCAAAGGCAAAGGTGATATCTTCCACATTGACGGACTCAAAGTCCGCCTTGTCCGCAGGAGTTTCACCCTCTCCGGTGACTTCAGGCATGGGCAGCCCCCGGACCTCGTCCAGCATCCCCTGAAGAATGACAAGAAAGCCCTTGCCGCCGGCGTCCACCACGCCGGCCTTTTTCAGGACCGGATTCTGATCAATGGTGTGGGCCAGGGCCTCCTGCCCCTCCTGAATGGCGGCTTCCAGCACCCCTTCAAAGCTGCTGTCCTCTCTGGCATGTCCGGCAGCCCGGGCAGCGGCCAGGCGAGAAACCGTGAGGATGGTGCCCTCGGCGGGCTTCATGACAGCTTTATAAGCGGCGGCTACACCAAAATCCAGGGCAATGGCCAGGTCCCGGCCGTCCATTGTCTCCTTCTCCTTGATGGCTTTGGCAAAACCTCGGAACAGCAGAGACAGGATGACACCCGAGTTGCCCCGGGCCCCCCGGAGTAGGGCGGAGGCGGTGCCCCCTGCGGCCTGACCCACAGTGTCGCAGTGCTTTTTCCGCATCTCTGTCGCTGCTGCCCCGATGGTGAGGGTCATATTGGTGCCGGTGTCGCCGTCAGGGACGGGAAATACGTTCAAGTCGTTGATGGGCTGCTTCTGGGCGTTGATGGCGGCGTGAGCGTGGATCATCATCCGCTGAAAGACCGCCGCGTCAATATTTTGTACCATATCGGCAAATTCCTTTCTGCGAATAATCAGAATCGCATGGAGTCCACGCATACATCCACCGAGGCGACCTCCACCCCGGTGGTCTTGCTGACCACATAGCGCACTTCACTCATAATGGAGCGGCAAACAGCCATCAGATTGACCCCGTTCTCCACAATAATGTGCAGCTCAATGGAGACGGTACCGTCAGCATTGTAATAGACTTTGACGCCCTTGGACATGGATTCCCGCTTCAGCAGGTGGACCAGCCCGTCAGTGGTAGAGCGGACCGCCATGCCCTTGACTCCGTAGCAGTTGGTGGCGGCGCTGCCGGTAACGGTGGTAAATACGTCGCTGCTGATGCGAATTTCGCCCAGCTCGTTTTCCAGTTTCATAGGAAAAATACCTTCCTTTCAATCAGGATAGGGAACCGTTTATTGATATATTTTATATTGTATTCGATTTTGCCGCAAAATACAAGCCTAAAGTTCAAAGGCGCCCCTCCTCTTTCGACGCATATTTTCCAGAAATTGGAATATAATGGGGCCCTACCTGTACACAAGGAAGCTCTGATTCTATCCACATAAGCAGCTCGGCGAGGGTTTTTCTTCCGTACGGCAAAGACCGCAGGGATATTGGGTATCTCTCTGCCCTGCCGCCCTCTGCTGACGGAGGACAAAACGTGTTCAGCGGGCCTGCCGCGTAAGACCCTATCAATCCCCTGTGAACAGAGGGAGACACAGACAAGGGAAGCTCCACCCTGTCTTATTTGGATGGATCAGCGATTCCGTAAGGATAAGGAGGAGAGCGGCATGACAGCCAAAACCATTTACACAAAACTAAACCGGCTGCGCCAGCAGTCCCGGCAGACCAGTCAGGTGAAGCTACCCGCCTCCGCCCTGCTGCTGGGGGCGGAGGCGGGCATTCATCTGCTGCTGGCGTCGGTGCTGTCTGGGGCGGTCATTTTCCAGGACAGCGCCCCCTTTGGCGTGGCTCTGGTAGGGGCGGCGGGGTCCGGGTTGTGCGGCGGCGCCGCTCTGGTGGGCGCCTGCTTCGGCTCCATGACTGCGCTGGAATTTTCCAGCGGCCTGCGATACTCCGCCGCCGCCATCCTCACCTTTGCCATTTCATTTGCCTTTTACGATTGGAAGCTGCTGCGCCGCCCCTGGGCCATGCCGCTGGTGGCCGGAGTGCTTACCGCTTTTACCGGCTTTATTGTCCAGTCTCAGGTGGGGTGGGGGACGGCAGAGGTAATTTATTTTACGCTGGAGACTGCCCTCACGGCGGCGGCGGCCTGGGCCTTCCAGGGAGCGTTGGCCCCGGCCAGAGGGCGGCCAGGGGAGCACTCTGGCTTTGCAGGCCGTCTGGTTGGTGTGACGGCGCTGCTGTGTACCTGTCTGGTGGCGCTGGCTCCCCTATACCTCTATAAAAATATCTCTCTAGGTCGTATTCTGGCCATGTTGGCAGTACTGGCTGCCGCCTGGCAGGGCGGAACAGCTACCGGAGTCATTCAGGGGGTCACGATTGGTCTGGCGATGGACCTGGCGGGGCAGGGGATACCGCTCTATGCTGTGTCCTGCGGCCTGTCCGGTCTGACTGCCGGTCTGCGCCGGGGACGGGGACGGGCAGGCGCTGCGCTGGTCTACGTTCTGACGAGCGGCGCCTCAGTGCTGTGGACCTGGGACCGGGGCTTGGATCTGGCGATTGTGTATGAAGTGATGTTAGCCGGTGGAATTTTTCTGCTGCTTCCTGAGCGGTTCATGGGCAGGCTGGGAATCTGGCTGTCACCGGAGGAGGTGGGCACGGTGGATCTGCGGGCCCAGCATGTGGTCCAACAAAAGCTGGAGCATACCGCAAAGGCTTTCCGGGCGCTGTATGACTCCCTGCGCTCCGCATTCCGGGCCCCGGAAAATGACAACGACGTGGCCGCCGTTTTCGACCGAGCGGCAGGCCGGCAGTGCCGGGGATGTACCCTCCGGGAGCGTTGCTGGAAAGCGGATTACAATACCACCTTTAATGCGCTGAACGATGCCACCCCTGCCATGGTGGAGCGCGGGCGGGCGGAGGCCCGGGATTTTCCCCAGTATTTTTCCAACCGCTGTATCCATTTTCCAGATTTTCTGGCAGTGGTCAATGAGGAGTTGACCGCCCTGTTTTATCGCCGGCAATACAACGCCCGCATCCGGGAGAGTCGGGCTGCCGTGTGCCGGCAGTATGCTCAGCTGTCTGAACTGCTGGGGGAGGCGGCCGCCGAGTTGAGCCGGGAGTTGACGCCCGACCCCGCTGGGGACAGGCGCCTGCGACAGCGATTAACTGAACTGGGTCTGGAGGTCCGGTCAGCGGTGTACCGGGACGGCCGAGGTCTTCTTCGTGTGGAGGCCGAGGGCCCAGGCTGTGCCGCCCTGTCCCGCCCCAGCCGCCTGAAGGACCTGTCCCACACCTTGGGTGTTCCGCTCCGGGTGGAACTGGAGGGAGAAGAGTCCATCTCCCTCCTTCAACAGGAACCGCTCATGGCGGTGGCGGGTGTGGCAGCCCGGAAGAAATCTGGTGAGACGGTAAGTGGTGACGCAGGCACATATTTCAAACGCCACGACGGCAAGCTTTACCTTCTCCTGTGTGATGGTATGGGCAGCGGCCCGGAGGCCAACCGAGAGAGCACTTTGGCCGTCCGTCTGTTGGAACAGCTTCTCCAGGCCGGTGTAGAGGCCAGACGGGCGTTGACTACGTTGTCCTCCGCTCTGGCCCTCCGGGGGGAGGAGACAGGTGGATTTACAACTGTAGATTTGCTTCAGCTGGACCTCTTTACCGGGGAAGGGGAGTTGTTCAAACTGGGGGCTGCCCCTACCTATATCAAAAAAGGAGGCGATGTCCAGCGATTTACCGGGAAGTCTCTGCCTGCCGGGCTGGCAGAGGGGGACAGCTCCGCTCTGGACCAGTTCTCCCTGCGGTTGTCCCCTGGAGATTGTGTGCTGATGATCAGCGATGGGGTGTGTTCCGGTCTGGAAGATGAGTGGCTCCGGGAAGTATTTGCCAAATTTGATGGGACAAGCCCCAAAGACCTGGCCAGGGAGTTGGTCACACGGGACTTAAAGGATACCACTGATGACCGCACAGCACTGATAGTCCGTATCGACAAGCGGACATAAAACCGCCCAGAGGATTGGTACCAAATAGCGGACCTCCAAAATCTAAGACATAGGGATCTCTGCTTGATTCATCAGCCGATGAAAAAGCTCCAGAGAGCAAAACAAGAGATAAGTATAATTTCAAAAAACAACCGTCACCTTTTTGAGGTGACGGTTGTTTCAGATATTGATAGAGTGAAATATTGTGGAGAGAAAGTGCTGGACAGCCTCATTGTTGCTGTCTCAGTACCCCCCCACCATATTGTGAGTACCGGCTCAAAAGTGGTTGTAACATAAGATCCGTTGTATTACGGCAATATTACCGTTCTGTTACACTTGGTCCGAAGGTGTTGACTTTGAAAATCTCGTTTGTTACAATACGCCCAGAGGTTGAGAGATCTTTTGTTCAGTTAAGACCTGCCCTTCCCGGTAGAAGCTGATGTGCATACGGAAAGCGGATGCAAGGGGAGTGACACAAGTCTAAATCTGGAAAAAGTGAAAAAACCTCAAGATCTTTGGGCAAAACGCAAAGACTTTCATCAAAATAGTTAGACACAAGAAGTCTACCAAAATTGGGTGAAAGGATTTGCGTCTCAGCCAAACGGGCCGCACTCCACTGCGGAATGACTGGCGGCCGGGCGAGATCCGGCAAACTGGAAATCGGCCAGCCGCCGTCAGTCCGAAAGTGAGCGGACCCAAAAATCAAAAGGAGGAATTTCCGAATGAGAAACCTGAAGCGGGCTCTCAGCCTGACTCTGGCCTCTGTCATGCTCCTGGGCATGATGGTGATCGGAACCAGTGCTGCGGGCTACCCCGACGTTGACGATTCCCACAACGTCGAGGCCATTGAGGTTCTGCAGGCTGTAGGCGCCATGTCCGGCAGCAACAGCGGCAACTTCAATCCTGACGCCAAAGTCTCCCGTGTGGAGATGGCCATTGTCATGGCCAACCTGCTGGGTCTGGACGTGAACTACTTCGCGGGCCAGAACAACTTCTCCGATGTGCCCAGCTGGGCCAGCGCCTATGTTGAGGCCTGTGCCGCCAACGGCATCATCTCCGGTGTGGGCGGCGGCCGTTTCGGCACCGGCACCGTCACCGCCACTCAGGCGGCCCTGATGATGCTCAAAGCCCTGGGTTACTTCCAGTACACCGAGGACTTCAACAACGACTGGGCCCGGGCCACTGCTCAGCAGGCCGCTCAGATCCGTCTGTTCGAGGGCCTGGACGTGGCCAACACCACCCAGCTCACCCGTAACCAGGTCGCTCAGCTGACCCTGAACGCTCTGGAGGCTGACATGGTCCGCTTTACCGGCAATGTGGGCACCACCATCCCCACTTCCGAGGGCCCCATGAACATCGGCCACCGCACCGAGTACACCCCCCGCACCAGCACCGATCCCAAGTACAACACCCTGATTGACAACAAGCACACCACCGATATCATCGGCCAGGGCCAGTACTACATCCAGCTGGGCGAGGAGCTCTACAACGGCAAGCTGACCAAGTCCAGCTCCGAGGACGATTTCGACCGTCCCGCCGTCACCTGGCGCTATGACTACAAGGTCATCGGCACCTACGTGAAGGCTCCTGACCTCACCTACACTTCCAGCGTGAAGCTGGGCGACATCTACAAGGATCTGGGCCTGTCCAAGGCTGTTGCTGCCGGCGATGTGGACTTCTACCGCAACGGCAAGGACGAGTCTGTGACCACCTCTAAGATCACCGACAACAGCACCACTCCTGTGGCTCTGGACACCCTGGGCCTGTCCAAGAACATGGCCAACAAGATCGGCGGCAACGGCGTTCTGACTCAGGTTTGGTACTACAAGGACAGCGAGTCCGCTGTGATCACCATGATCGACACCTACGTGGGCAAGGTGAGCACCGTGGTCAAGGCCACCGGCTCCGCTGACCGCTATGTCACCCTGAACAACACCACCTTCCCCTCCATCAGCAGCCTGAACAACAAGTTCGAGACTGAGGAGTTCGAAGTGAAGGATCTGGTTACCTTCAACGCCGCTTATAACGACAACGGCCGTTATGACGTCAAGGGCGTGGAGGATCTGGCTCTGTCCACCACCGCTGTTCTGAACAAGTGGGAGGGCTCCGCCATCGTCAACAGCGACAAGGGCACCTCCAATGCCAACTTCACCGCTGGTGACGCGCTCTACAAGTACAGCCTGAACTACAACGTCGTGGACGAGGATGGTGCCAACTCCTCCATCCATGCCTTCGATGTGGGCAAGTCTGAGATCAACATCTACCTGGATAAGTATGGCTACGCCATCTACATCTCCGGCGTGGAGGGCGAGAAGAACTACGCCGCCGTCCTCGGCATCGGCAAGGTCAACCAGTACGGCGACGAGACCCGCGGCGCCACTCTGCTCCTGCCTGACGGCAGCCAGAAGACCGTCACCGCCAAGATGGACGACTGGTCCATCATGAGAGGCATCCATAGCGGCTCGATCGGCAGTGTTACCAACGGCAGCCCCGCCTACGAGAACCTGGTCACCGACGCTGTCGCCGACCTTGTTACCTACTCCGTGGATGAGAACGGCGTCTACAAGCTGTCCCCCATCGGCGGCCGTCAGACCGGCGCTACCACTTGGGTTTACACCGGCCAGTATGATGCCACTGCTAATAACGCCAACACCACCTTCGTGAACGGCAAGTCCCAGATGACCATTCAGACCGGCTTCGCGGACAACAGCAAGGACACCAATCCTCTGTACTTCGATCACGCTCCTGGTAAGGCCACCTACTACACCACCAGCGAGACCATCTTCATGGTTGCTACCCGGAAGAACGCGGGCGACGCCTCCAAGGGCTACAACTATGACGTGTACACCGGCTACGCCAACGCCCCTGGTATTGCCGCCGGTACCGACATTGAGGGTATCTCCTTCGTGCTGGATAACTACTACGGCAACCAGATCGAGGTCGTCTACATTGCCGCCACCAAGATGGCTGGCGTCTCCAGTGTTGACACCTACTTCGTGAAGAACGCCTCTGAGCACAACATCATCACCACCAGCGACGGCAAGTACTATGTCCTGCCCGCCATCGTGGACGGTGAGGAAACCACCATCATGATCGACGCCGAGACCAAGGCCGACTGGAACGGCGACGGATCTGTCGCTGTGAATGAGACCCTCCAGAGTGCTGCTAACGGCCTGTACGCCATCAAGAGCGTGGTCAAGAACAGCAAGGGCATCATCACCAGCTGCAGCCAGGAGCGGAAGTCTGGCGGCGGTAGCGTCTTCAACGCTGCCAACGGCGTTGCCGGTACCGTGGTTGCTGGCAAGGTGGTCGTGGGTATCGGCCCCGAGAGCAACGCTACATTCTGGGCTTACACCGATGCTACCAATGTCTACTACGTGGACAAGGACTACAAGACCATCCAGGTTTCCAGCATGACCAACGTCCAGACCGATCCTGACGACCTGGTCTACGCCATCCACGACAACGACGCGAACCAGAAGAAGCTGACTGACATGATCATTGTGGAGCGTCAGCCCACCGTGACCTACACTGTCAATCCCAGCGCCAACGTGGAGATTCGCAGCGTCAACTCCGGCTGGACCGGCACTGCTACTAGCAGCGCCCAGTCCTTCGCCGAGGGCTCCACTGTCTACGTGAAGGCTGCCACCGGCTACAAGATCGACGTCTCTGCTTCCACGATCGCCCTGACCGACCTGGGCGGCGGTGTGTACAGCTTCACCGCTGCTAACGTGGCCGCCGACGCCATCAAGGCCGTCAGCGACGGCACTGGCCCTGCCTACGCCACTGGCGTCAATAAAGACGCTGTGAATGCTGCCAACCTGCTGCTGACTGACAGCACCAAGAATACCATTAATGGCACCAGCAGCACCCTCAACATCGTTGATGGTGTCAGCATCAGCACCCAGATCAAGGACTTTGTTGCTGCCAACGGCTACGCCTTGGTCGGTAACATTACCGACAAGGGCAACGGTGAGTATGGTCTCACTGTGACGAAGGACGATATGGACTCCACTCTGGAGATCACAGTTACCAAGTGGTTCCCTGTCACTGTGAACGGCGAGGCTGAGGCCGTGGCCTACATCAAGGCCGGTACAAATGCTGCTATTGAAGTGGCTAAGCCCACTGAGAACGCTGGTACTGGTCTGGTGATGGGAAGCACCTATACAGCCTATGCGGTTGACAACCAGTATACCGTTACTGGCGCCGACAACGCTGTGGATATCAAGACCGGCTACATTAAGGCTACTGTCAGTGCCATCACTGATGGGGGCAAAGACCTGACTCAGAGTTGGGCTGTGTCTGATATCGCTGGAACTCCTGCTGCTACCCTGAGTGCTGTTCCTGTAAAGGTTGGGGCCACTCTGACTGGTACAATGACATTTGGTACCACTGGTACGACTGATGCGGACACCAATGACACCATTGTAATTGCTATCACTGGTGGAGCCGATATTGCTCTTGATGTGGCCGGAGCTGATGATTTCGCCACTGTGTCTAGTGACAAGAAGACGCTGACCATGAAAGTTGCAGACCAGGTTAAGGAGACCAGCTTTACTTGGACCATCACTGCTGGTGAGGCTGACATCACCAATGTTGCGGTGACTTATACTGTGAACTAATTCGTAGAAACGAAATTAGTTATTACCCCCGGGCCGAAAGGCCCGGGGGTTCCTTTTTCTTTACCCAAAGGCGATATAGTGATATCTCGTCTTGTCATTGTTGCTGTACACGCCCCCATTCACGCCGGTCCGCTGGTGCACCCGAAATCCCCTGTTGACAATCTCCAGAATACGGTATTCAGGGGCGCTGGACTCCCCCACAGGGTGGTCGGTCAGCGCCAGGCCGCCGAAGTAGCTGCGTCCCTCCCTGTCGGTCGCGCCCAAATCGGTGGCGGAATAGACCGCGAAGGGAGTGAAGCTCAGGGGAATGACCCGGCTTTCCGCGCCGTCCCCCACATAGCAGCCCGTCTCAATTTTCACCATCGCCCTGTTGATGGACAGCACCGCCGCCTCCCGGGCGGCCTGTTCCGCCTGTAGGGCGTCCGCCTGGGCCTTGAGGGCGGCGTCTATTTTTTGGTTGTCTGAGTTGAAGTCTGCGCGCTGGACCTGGTCGTCCGCCTCCCAGAGGCTGAGCTGATAATGTTCGGTCAAGTGAGCTGGCATCGTTGTTCCTCCTCTATCGTTCCTTGGAGGGGCCGGCAGGCGCCCCCTTCGTCCTCTGCCTCTCCCTTTGGGAGAGTGGTTCCACTGATAGAACAGAACGCCCCAAAAGTGGGACGTTCCTGTACACCCAAGGAAAAAATGGGCGGAATTTGATGGTGGGTCAATCGCTTTGCGCCGGCCGAATCAGCAGAACGGATACATCATTGACGTTGGTCCCTGTGGGTCCTGTCATAATCAGCCCATCTGCCCGCTTCAGCCCACAGTAGGCGTTGTTCTCCGCTAGAATCTGGTGGATGGAGATCCCCTGCGCGCGCAGACGTTCGGCGGTACTGCCGTCTACCATGCCCCCTGCGGCGTCAGTGGGCCCATCGGTCCCGTCGGAACCGATGGAGAAAAGCAGCGCGTTGGGCAGTGAGGCAATCCCCTGGGCGGCGGCAAGAGCCAGTTCCTGATTGCGGCCCCCCTTTCCCGATCCGGTCAGGCGCACCACAGTTTCCCCTCCGGCCAGAAAGGCCAGCGGTACGCCGGTTCCAGCGTGGCTGCGCGCAATGGAGGCGAGAAAGGAACCGGCCTCCTTGGCCTGACAGCACAGCTGATCGGTCAGGACCAAGGGCTGATATCCCAAGGTTTGACAGGCGTGCGCCGCCGCCCCGCACAGCTCTTTGACGCTGCCCACAATGTGGGATTCCACACACTCCAATGTCTTCGGAGTCTCCTCCCCCAAGCGCCGGATCGCCTCGTCACTCAAGTTTAAGTGGTATTTCTCCACAATCGCCTGAGCCTGCCGGCAGGTGGACCGGTCCGGGCAGGCCGGTCCAGAGGCGATCATATCCAGGGGGTCCCCCAGAATGTCGCTGAGTACCACAGAAAAAATGCGGGCAGGGGCGCAGTGCTGGGCAAAACGCCCGCCCTTGACCGCCGAAAGTCGCTTTCGAATGGTGTTGATCTCCACAATGTCGGCGCCGCTGGCCAACAGCTGATTGGTAATGTCCTGCAGCTCGCTGCCAGGAATCAGGGGGCGTTCAAACAGGGCGCTGCCTCCGCCGGAGAGGAGAAACAGAACGGTGTCCTCCTCTGACAACCCCTGGACCAGGTCGAGGGCGGCTTGCGTGCTCCGAAAGGAATTTTCGTCGGGGACGGGGTGTCCGGCCTCATAGCAGGCGATCTGGGGGAGGTCCCCCTTCCCGTGGCCGTATTTTGTGATGACGACCCCGGCTGTAATCTGCTCGCCCAGACATTGCCCGGCGGCTTTTGCCATCTGCCACGCGGCCTTTCCCACAGATACCAGGAGTACCCGGCCGGGAAAGGCGCGCCCCTCAAGCACCCGCTGGACTGCCCGATCTGGCAGAACTGCCTGTATCGCCTCCTGAATGATCTGTGCCGCCTCCCGCCTCATCGACTGCTGAAGGCGGGTTTCACTCCCGAAACCTGTCATAGACCGTTCACCACGTTGACAGGGCTGCCCTCCAAAAAGGCTTTCACATTGCTCACAGAGCAGTCCATAATGCGCTGACGGCTCTCTTTGGGGGCCCAGGAGATGTGGGGGGTGATGATGCAGTTTTTCGCCTTCAGCAGGGGGTTGTCCCCCTGAATGGGCTCGGTGGACACCACATCCAGGCCGGCAGCCGCGACTTTGCCGGAATTCAAAGCATCCGCCAGATCCTGTTCCACCACCAGCGGTCCGCGGCTGTTATTGATTAAGATCACGCCGTCTTTCATCTTTGCGATGTTGTCCCGGTTGATAATGCCTTGGGTCTCTGGGAACAGGGGACAGTGGACCGCGATCACATCGGACCGGGCCAGCAGCGTGTCCAGTTCCACATAGCTGGCGATGGCCCGTCCCGCGTCGCTGGGGAAGTTGTCATAGGCCAGCACCTCCATGCCCATGGCCTTTGCGATTTTGCCGGTGGTCTGGCCGATGCGGCCAAAGCCGATGACGCCCAGGGTCTTGCCATCCAATTCGATTAAGGGGTAGTCCCAGTAACACCAGTCCTGGCACCGCTCCCAGGCTCCGCTATGGACAGACTGGTCGTGGTGGCCGATGTGGTGACAGATTTCCAGCAGCAGCCCAATGGCAAACTGCCCCACTGACGCGGTGCCGTAGGTGGGCACGTTGGAAACCGGGATACCGCGCTCTTTGGCGCAGCCGCAGTCCACCACATTGTAGCCGGTGGCCAGCACAGAGATGAATTTCAGCTTGGGACACGCCTCAAGGACGGTCTTGGAGATGGGGGTCTTGTTGGTGAAGACAATGTCCGCATCCCCAATCCGCGCAATGGTCTCCCTCTCGTCCGTGAGGCTGCTGCGGGCATAGACTGTCAGCTCCCCCAGCTGTTCCAACCCCTCCCAGCTCAAGTCGCCCGGATTCTCGGTGTAGCCGTCCAGTACCACAATTTTCATTACAATTCCTCCTTATCGATTTGGGTCCATCTGTGACTCCCATTATAGCGGAATTGTTGTTGTAATATTTCTAAAAATAAGATATAATATTTGTAAAATATCTAGGCGCTGTTTGAAAAATGGAAATGTGTCCAACGGCGAGAAATTTTTTCGCCAGACGAAGCCAATTTGACGCAGGAATACTGGATGTATTTCAAGGAAAATTGGCAAAGCATGGCGGAAAAAGAGCCGGCGTTTGGGCAT
>CAPGBJ010000098.1 GCA_948616425.1 uncultured Oscillospiraceae bacterium | reverse complement strand
TCTCATTGGGAAATTCCTCCTTTGATTGACTGGAAAAAGTGGAAAAAGGGCCGCGTCGGGTAGACCGGGGAGGCCACCTTTTTACGGCGAATTTCTCCATTTTCCCCAAAATGTTTGAGGCAATTCGACATTTCTGCCCCGTTAAGGCGGTGTCACACTCCTTGCAGGGGACTAAAAAATCAAGGAAACGGAGGAAACGAAAAGAAAATCGCCACTTTTAATGTAAAAAAGTGGGATTGGTAGACATCTGGTAGACCGACCCAAATTTCCGCATCTCCACACCCCTTGTCCCCCAAGGCCTTCACCCGCTTTTTTGGTAGACATTTGGTAGACCGGAAAAAATTTTGGAGGAATTGAGTGGGTTAAATATCCCTCCAATGTCTTAACAAAAGTTTCACACTTCCTGCCTTGACACGGGGGGAGGGCTTCTGTATAATACATGACATCCTGTCACATTACGACAACCTGTCACAAAGGGAGGGAGATTGTGCCCACCACAACATTTTTCCGGTTGCCAGAGGAAAAACGCAAGCGTTTGATTGAGGCATGTTGGACAGAACTCACCCGAGTGCGTTTTGCCGAGGTATCCATCAACCGGATTATTGCCTCCGCCCGTATTCCGCGGGGCAGCTTCTATCAGTACTTTGAGGACAAAGAGGATCTGACCCGCTATCTGTTGGAGGACATGCGGGAGTATTTTGTCTGTCTGCTGCGCAGTATTTTAATAGAGGCAAAGGGCGATTTGTTTGCCATGCCGCTGATGGCCTATGATCGATTTATTAGCCATCAAGGACATACCGACCCCATGTTGGCCCTATTTATTAAGCTGCTCACTTTGAACAAGGGGATGGACCTACAGAGCTTTATGGGCGGGCCCAAACACTTTTTGCCCGACCCGCTCTGGGAAGCTGTGGATGCCTCCAAGTTGCGGCAGAGCGACCGAGAGTATGCCGACCAAGTATTTCATCTGGCCTGCGCAGTGCTCGCCTTTGCCATCGTGGAGACATTGCAGGCCCCGACCAGAGACGGGACAGGCGCAGGGACGGCCCACTCGGTTCGGGTGCGGGAGATGACAAAAATACGTATGGACCTGCTCCGCTATGGCGGGGCGGCTGAGGAATATGAGGAGGAGCGCACATGAAAAAGCGGACCACTGCTCTGCTGCTGGCGGCGGCCTTGGCCCTGTCTCTGCTGGGGGCCACAACCCTGGCGGCGGAGGGAGACGGAACAGTGCCTGATACCTCTGCTGTGGGAAAAGAACAGCAGAGTGTAGAGGGGGAACCCAACGGCCAGACCACAGAGACCGCACCCCCTGGCGAACCCATTGAGACGTACATACCAGATCCGGTGGGCTCCATCTCCTTTCACAATTTGGAACCGCGGATGCACGAGTACAATCTCCAAATCATGGCGCTGCAAGAGAGTATAGACATGCTGGAGGAGATTGACTACGATGACTTGAAGGAAGACCTGCGGCTTCAGCTCAACCAGATAGCCCAGATGCAGTGGATGATGGTGCAGATGGGCCAGACTGGAACCCTGGCCTACGAACAGATGGATCAGGCATATGACGCTGTTCGGAAGCAGTTTGACGCCATTAAAGACGGCGACATGCAAACGGACAACGCCGACACCATCCGGCAGCTGAAGAACCTGCAAAATCAGATTATCATGGCTGGCGAGGCCACCTATATCGCCTTGGCGGCCATGGAGATTCAGGAAAGCGGCCTGGAGCGGCAGCTTTCTGCCCTGGACCGGACCTTGAAGGAATTGGAGCTGCGCTGTCAGTTGGGACATATCTCCACTATGACGCTGCGTGAGACCCAGGCAGGGCGGGCGGCCCTGGCCAGTGGCCTATCTACGCTGCGGATGAATCTCAATACCTACAAGGGGCAGCTGGAATTGCTCATCGGCGCGGACATCACTGGAACGCTCTCCCTGGGCGCTCTGCCCAACGTCACCCGGAAGGAGTTAGACAGCATGGACCTGGAAAAGGATCTGGCTACGGCTAAGGCCAACAGCTGGGACCTGTATGAGGCCGCTGAAGCTCTGAAGGATGAGAAGGAAAATTACGACGACCAAGGGGGAGAGTACGGCTACACCTATAAGTCGAAGGATTTGGAGTACATGAAGGCACGCCACAGCTGGTATGCCGCCCAATATAACTATGAGAACACTGTGCAGAATTTTGAACTGAGCTTTCGCAACCTGTACCTGAAAGTCAGGGACTACAGGCAGATCCTGGATTCCTCCCAAACGGCCCTAGCCGTGGAACAGGACAAGTATTCTGTTGCCCAACTGAAATACAGTCAGGGCAACCTGTCCCAAAATGCCCTGATGGACGCGGAGGACCGAGTGAAAGAGGCCCAGGAGAAGGTGGCCAGTGGTGAAAACGATCTGTTCTCGGCCTACAATACCTACCGCTGGGCCGTGGACCACGGTATTTTAAATTAAAGGAGACCGTCCCATGAAGCAGAAAAGAATCCTTTCCCTTGCCCTGGCCTGCGCTCTGGCGGCCGGACTTGCCTCCTGCCAGTCTGGAGGAGATGTGAGCGGCTCGCAGAATGCCGCCCCTGCCGGCGTGGCTGTCCAAGTCCAGGAGGTAAAGATAGATTCCATTTCTACAGAGAACAAGGTGTCCGGCCGGGTCGTCACTGACGGACAGGAGTCCGTCTTTGTGGCGGCCCAGGCCCAGTGCAGCGCGGTCTATGTAGAGGTGGGGGACGCAGTGACTGCCGGGCAGCGGCTGTGCACCCTGGACATGGCAAGCACCCTGTCCTCCTACAGCGCGGCCAACATTAGCTATAACTCCGCTGTCCAGAGCTACCAGGACCAGGCCGCCATCTTTGACAAGCAGATTGCTTTGGCGGAGAAGAATGTCAGCGACCTGAAAGCCCTGTTTGAGATTGGCGCCGCCTCCCAGCTGGAGATTGACCAGGCGGAGTTGAGCCTGGACACCGCTCGGGCCCAGCGCAGCGCCACCCTGGCCCAGCTGGAGGCGGGGATGCAGAGCTACAAGTCCAATGTGGAGCAGCTCTCCTCCGTTCTGGAGAATGTGGACAGCCGGGGCAATGTGATCGCCCCTATCTCGGGCACCATCCTCTCGTTGAACGCGGCGGAGGGCAGCTATGTGGGACCCACCGCACCGGTGGCCGTCATCGACGGAGTGGACCGGTTGGAAATCGCCGTCTCCGTGTCTGAGGCCTTGGTGCCTAAGCTGGCCGAGGGGGACGAGGTGGATGTGTCCATCAGCGCCCTGAGTGTCCAGCTGGTGGGGACGATAAAGAAGATTGAGCGTTCCGCCAGTATGCAGACCAAGCTGTACAATGTGGCCATCTCTTTGCCGGAGGAGGTGGAGGGGCTGCTGTCCGGCATGTTTGCCGATGTGTCCTTCCGCACCGACACCTCCACAGATACCATTGTCATTCCCACCGAAGCGATCCTCACCACCAACGATATCCAATATGTCTTTGTGGTGGAGAATGGAGCCGCCCGCTACGTGGAGATCAGCACCGGCCTGACAGGCAGCGGAATCACAGAGGTCACTGCCGGACTGAAATCCGGTGACCAGCTGGTCACTGTGGGGCAGGCCTATTTGTCCGACGGCGACGCCGTTCGAATTGTCTCCGGGGAGGGCTGAGGCCGGTGAGTAATATCGCAAAATTCTGTATCAGGCACAAGGTCACCACTCTGATGGCGGTTATTATGATCTCCATCTTTGGTGTGGTCTTTACCACCCAGCTTCAGATGGCGCTCCTCCCAGACATGGAGGCCCCTGCCGCCATCGTCATGTGCTACTACAACGGGGCCACCCCCACCGACATGGAGGAACTGGTTACCCGGCCGCTGGAGTCGGCCATTATGTCGGTATCCGGGGTGGACGGCGTCAGTTCCACCTCCTCTGATGGGGTCAGTCAGATTCAAATCACCTATGTGGATGGCACTGATCTAGACATTGCCGCCACCAAGCTGCGGGAACAGTTTGACCGGCTGACCCTCCCTGACGGGGCCATGGACCCCATCATTGTCAATATCAACATCAGCGATTTGATGCCCTCCGCCATGATCGCCCTCATGGGGGACGATCTGGCCTCCATCCAGGCCCTGGCTGAAGACACGGTGGCCCCCGCCCTGGAGCGAATTGACGGGGTGGCCCAGGTCACCGTCTCCGGCGGCGTCAAACAGCAGATCGCGGTGGAAGTGGACCCGACCCGGGCTGCTGGTTTTGGTCTGTCTAACTCCTATATTGCCCAGATGCTTACAGCGGAGAACCTGCTGTTCCCCGGGGGGGACATGCAGAATGGCACCCAGACCCTCACCGTTACCACCGATGCCAAATTCCAGACGGTGGAGGATGTGGCCAATCTGATACTGCCCCTCCAGACCGGGGGAACCGTCCGCCTGTCTGAAGTGGCAAATGTGACTTTAGAAACCGAAGAACCAGAGGCCATCGCCAAGACTGACGGCACTGCCTGTGTAGTGCTTCAGGTGTCCAAACAGTCGGGGGCCAATGAGGTATCCACCGCCGACGCGGTGGTAGAGGCCATGGCGAAACTCCAGGCCCGCAATGGCGCGGTCAGCTACTCGGTACTGTACACCGCCTCTGACTACATCAACATGGCGGTAAATGCCGCTGTACAGAATATTATTATGGGCGTGATTCTGGCCGCCGTGGTGGTATTCCTCTTCCTGCGCCGTTGGGGGGCCACTGCTACCATTGCCGTGTCCATGCCTGTGTGCATCCTCACGGTGTTTGTGCTGATGAATGTTTTTCACCTGACCCTGAACATGATGTCCCTGGGGGGAATCGCCATGGGTGTGGGTATGATCGTGGACAACTCCATTGTGGTGCTGGAAAATATCTACCGCTACTCCGCCGAGGGACACAGCCGGATGGAGTCCTGTGTGGAGGGTACCAGGGAGGTCTTCACCTCTCTCACCGCCTCCACCCTGACCACCGTGGCCGTATTCCTGCCCCTGGGTCTGACTGGCGGCATGGCCGGGATGCTCTTTGACGATTTCTGCCTGACCATCTCCTTTCTTATTCTGGCCTCCCTTGTGATTGCCATCACTCTGGTCCCCCTCCTGTGTTACTTTTTGCTGGATGAGAAAAAGGTTCACCAGCACGCCCTGAAAAAGGCGGAGAAGAAGGCCCAGAGACACAGCGCCGGCAAGGCGGGGCTGGGCCACCGGCTGAATGAGATCTATACCCGGCTGCTGGGCTACTTTGTCCGCCACCTGTGGGTTGGGATGCTGGCTTCGGTGGCCCTGGTGGCCGTATTTATCCTGGCCTGTATGTCCACCAAGATGGTACTTATGCCTGAGATGGACCAGGGTATGGTCCAAGTTTCCATCAGCACTCCCATGGGGTCTGAGGTGAAGGACACTGCGGCCGTCGCCGACCGGATTGTGGATATCGCGATGGAAAACGTCCCGGAACTGGAGTCCATCTACCACATCACACAGCCCGAAAACTCCTCTGTCAACCTGGTGCTGACAGACAAGGAGAAACGAGACCGGAGCAGTACCGATGTGGCCAATGACCTGCGCAAGCTGGTCCAAGACATTGCCGGATGTGAGATTACCATCTCTGCCTCCGATATGACCGCCCTGATGGGGAGTGGCGCGGACATCAGCGTGGACATCACGGGCAACGACTACGACACCCTGGTGATGATTGCCCAGGATCTGGCCGCGCAGATAGAGCAGCTGCCAGACGCGGTGGATGTGGGCACCTCTGTGGCCAAGGAGGTGGAGCAAGTCACCATCACGATGAACCGGGAGGCCGCCTCCCAGTACGGTCTTACCGCCGCCACAGTGGGCGGGGCCGTCCGGTCGGAGCTGTCCGGTTCCACCGCCACTACCGTCACCATCAACAATAAGGAGCTGGACGTGGTGGTCCGGGGGGACGGCAAGTCCGCTGCCAGTCTGGACGCCCTGAAGTCCATGCCCATCCCCTCGGTGTTCGGCGGTACGGTGCCGCTGTCTTCCGTAGCTGAGGTAAATGTGGTGCAGGCCCCCCAGAACATCATTCGGGTCAACCAGTCCCGGCAAATTTCTGTCACTGGAGATACCATCAGCGGCGACACCACCGCCATCACCGCCCAAGTCAACAAGATTTTAGCCGACTACACCCTTCCAGATGGCTATACCGCCTCCATCTCCGGGGCCTATGAGGATATGATGGACAGCTTCGGCGACCTGCTGTTGGCCCTGATTGTGGCCCTGGGGCTGGTGTACTTCGTGCTGGCCTCCCAGTTCGAGTCCTTCCTTATGCCGGTGATCGTCATGATGATCCTCCCCGTGGCCTTCACTGGGGCTCTGTTCGCCCTGCCGCTCACCGGACGGGACCTGTCCATGATTTCTCTGGTGGCCCTCATTATGCTGGCCGGCACGGTGGTCAATGCCTCTATCATCCTGGTGGACTACATCCGTCAGCGCCGGGAACAGGGGGAAAGTCGGGTGGACGCCATTCTCCACGCCTGCCCTCTGCGTGTCCGTCCTGTGCTCATGACCACCCTCACCACCATCCTTGCCCTGGTGCCCATGGCGCTGGGCCTGTCCGAGGGCGCGGCTGAGATGATGTCTGATATGAGTATCACCATGATCTCTGGCATGGTGATCTCCACCGTGATTACTCTGCTCTTTACGCCGGTGTACTACTCCGTGATCGACGATCTGAGCCACATTTTCTCTCGGAAGAAGAAAAAGGGGGCTCCGTCTGCTGGGGAGGAGGCCGTTTCAGCGGCAGTCAAGTGATCGACCAAAAAAGGTGCCCCTGGTCCCGAATGGTGACCAGGGGCACTTTTGAATGGTGCTCTTGTTGCTCGATTGTCCACAGACTACTGTGGGCGCGGATCGTTCAGCTGCCTATAGTGTCTCCAGTTCCTCCATCCATAGGGCGTTTACCGCATCGCTGGGCATCCGCCAGTCGCCCCGTGGGGAGAGGGCCAGAGAGCCCACCTTGGGGCCGTCAGGCAGGCAGGAGCGTTTGAACTGCTGGGCAAAGAAGCGGCGGTAGAAGTTTTTCAGCCACTTGAGGATGGTCTCCCGGTCGTAGTCCTCCCCCAGGGCGGTCACCGCCAGACGGAAGACCTTTCGGGGGGAGAACCCCCAGCGCAGGGCGTAGTACAGGAAGAAGTCGTGGAGTTCGTAGGGCCCTACCAGATCCTCGGTCCGCTGGGCGATCTCCCCCTCCTCGGGGGGGAGCAGCTCGGGGGAGACAGGGGTGTCCAAAATGTCCCGGAGGACAGCGGCCAGCTCGGGGTCGTCTCCCTCCGCCTGGTCGGCGGCGTAGGCCGTCAGGTGGCGGACCAGCGTTTTGGGGATGGAGCCGTTGACCCCGTACATGGACATGTGGTCGCCGTTGTAGGTGGCCCAGCCCAGGGCCAGTTCGCTGAGATCGCCGGTGCCGATGACCAGTCCCCCTCGTTGGTTGGCCAGGTCCATCAACACCTGGGTGCGCTCCCGCGCCTGGCCGTTCTCAAAGGTGACGGACAGATCCTCCAGGGATTGGCCGATGTCCCGGAAGTGGACCCGTACCGCCTCGCTGATGTCCACTGTACGGAAGTCGGCGCCGATCCGTTCGGCCAAGATTTGGGCGTTGGACTTGGTGCGGCTGGTGGTGCCGAAGCAGGGCATGGTGACGGCCAGGATGTCCGAGCGGGGGCGGCCCAGCATGTCGAGAGCCCGGGCGGTGATGAGCAGGGCCAGCGTAGAGTCCAGCCCGCCGGACAGCCCCACTACCGCGCAGGAGGCCCGGGTGTGCTCCAGCCGCCTCTTAAGGCCCAGGGCGGCGATGGTGAAAATCTCCTCGCACCGCTCCCGACGGTCCGCGCCGTTCCGAGGGACAAAGGGATTTTTCTCGATGGGGCGGGTGAGGTCGGTGTTCTCCACCGCCAGCTGAAAGCCATGGCTGCAATATCCCTCCGCAAGCGGATCAGACTTCCGATCGGCTGCGCCCTCACTGGGAAATGTGTTCATTCTCCGCCGCTCAAAGGCCAGCCGGGACACGTCGATCTCACTGATGGTCAAGCCGGTTTGGAATCGGCTCTCCGCCAGGACCGCTCCGTTCTCCGCAATAATATTGTGACCGGTGAAGACCAGGTCGGTGGTGGACTCCCCCTCCCCGGCGTCGGCGTAGACGTAGCCGCACACCAGACGGCCCGACTGTCCCGCCACCAGGGACCGGCGGTAGGCCGCCTTGCCCGCCAGTTCGTCGGAGGCGGACAGATTCAAAATGATGGTCGCTCCCCTTGAGGCCAGCCGACAGGAGGGCGGATCCGCCGTCCACAAGTCTTCGCAGATCTCTACAGCAACGGTGAGATCCGGCACGGACTGGCACTGGAACAGCATCGAAGTCCCAAGGTCGGCCTGTTCCAATCCGCAGCAGTTCCAGCAATGCTCCAGACCGGGTTTTCCGGGCTCAAACCATCGTCCTTCGTAAAATTCCCCATAATTTGGAATGTGGGTTTTGGGCACCAGCCCTAACAGCGCGCCTTTGTGTATCACCGCGGCGCAGTTATATAGTTTGTTATTATGGCCCACCGGCAGGCCGACGGCGGTGAGCATGTCCAGGGTGGATGTCTCCTCCAAAATATGGGTCAGGGCCGCCTCTGCCCCACGGAGGAGGGTGTCCTGTAAGAACAGGTCGCCGCAGGTGTAGCCTGTGATGCACAGTTCGGGCAGGGCCAGTACCTTCACTCCCTGGGCCGCCGCCTCCTTCATCAGGGCGATAATCTGCCCCGCGTTGTGTGTGCAGTCTGCCACCCGAATGTTCGGCGTCCCCGCCGCCACCTTAACAAAGCCGTCCCGCATAGCTAGTCCCCCTGATTGTTGAAGTTTAGTAGGCGCTGTTTGAAAAATGGAACTATGCCCAACGGCGAGAAACTTTTTCGCCAGAGGAAGCCAATTTGACGCAAGAATACTGGATGTATTTCAAGGAAAATTGGCAAAGCATGGTGGAAAAAGAGTCGGTGTTTGGGCATGTTACCATGTTTCAAATAAGCCCTAGTATCATATCCCAATTTCGGGATGAATGCAAGCAAAATAAATCCCCCGTCAGGGATCACAGACGACCCCCGCGCCCCTTTCGGGCGCGGGGGTCTGTTTGCTTCAAGACTGCTGGATTGCCCGCTGCCGACATAATCCGCCGGACGGGAGTGCTGCTATGCGATATGGAAGCGGCTGATCAAGCTGTTCAAGGTTCGGGCCTGGTTGGACAGCTCCTTGGAGACAGCCGCGCTCTTTTCGGCGGCAGAGGAGTTTGTCTGTACCACCGCAGAGATCTCTTTGATTCCATTTTCCACCAAAACAATCATCTCCGACTGCTGGACACTGGCAGCGGCAATCTCGTCCATCAATGTCTTGATGGACTGAATGCAGTCGTTGATGATCTGCATAGCGGAGACGGCCAGATCTGTGGATTCTGTCCCTGTTTTTACATCATGAATGGAACGGTTGATCAGACTGTTGGTGTTTTGCGCGGCTTCGGCGGATTTGGCCGCCAGGTTCCGGACTTCGTCCGCCACCACGGAGAAGCCTTTGCCTGCGCTGCCAGCCCGAGCGGCCTCCACGGCGGCGTTCAGGGCCAGAATATTGGTCTGGAAGGCGATGTCTTCAATTGTCTTGATGATGGTGCCGATCTGGGTGGAGGATTGGTCGATATTGCGGGTGGCTGCAAGCAGCTGGTCCATCTTGGTGTCGGCCTCAGCTGCGTAGCCGGTGGCTTTGGCCACCAGTTCGCTGGCGCTCCCACAGCGCACGGTGCTGGTCTGGATCTGGGAGGTGATGGCGGTGACATTGGAGACCAGACCATCAATGGAGGCGGCCTGCTCCAACGTGCCCTGAGACAGCGCCTGGGCGCCTGTAGATACCCGGTCGGCGCTGGAATCCACCTGGTTGGCCACCTGGGAGATATCACGGATTACATTGGTCAGGTTGGCGCGGATCGATTTCAGGCTCTCAGACAGGACCTTGAAGTCCCCAATATAGTAGGACTCATTCTTGGTCACATCCACCGCGAGATTGCCGTGGGCGATCTCACCTAAAATCCGCCCCACGTCGTCAATGGTCTCCCGCAGGCAGTCACAGACCCGGTGGGTGGTCTGGGCAATCATACCGATCTCGTCTGACCTGCCGTAAAATGCCTCTAACTCGTGGTCGGCGGAGAGGTTTAGATCGCCCAGACGGCCAATTGCCCGCTCCACAACCATCAACTCCCGGCCCTCCCGGCGCAGGATGAATAGTGTGATCAGAATAATGGCCGCGGCCATCCCCGCACACAGTACGCCAACTAGGAAACGCACTGTTGTCACCGAACCGTAGACCTCTGTGGCGCTGTCCCGGACCATAAAGACCCAGTCCCGGTCCTTCAAATACTTGTAGACCACCAGCTGTCTGCTTCCGGTCTCATCTCGGTAGGAGTAAGTACCGGCCTGCGTGCTGCCGTCTGCCTGGATGCGCCGAATGATCTCCTGGTAGCCCGAATCGGTGGTCTCCGTGTTCAAAAGCGCGTCGTCCTCATGGTAGAGGTATACGCCGGTGCTCACATTCAGAAATACATACTCACTGTCGGGCAGTCCCTTGATGTTCAGATTCAACAGCGAGTCCATCAGGTGGCTGGCGTAGACCCCAGCCCCGACATAACCGATGCACCGGCCGCCTTCAAAGATGGGGTAGTACATAGATACAATCATGCTGCCGGTGCCGGGGGACTTCATAATCCCCAGGTTGGTCAGCTGCCGCTGGGATAAAATTGTATCCTGGAAGGTTTTCAGTGAATCCCCGGATCGGGTCGTAATCCCGATGGCGCTTTGGGAGGTGTGGGTCAGGACGTGGGTGTTCGGGGTGGCGATATACAGCCCCTCGAATATCCCCTTCACTGCGGCAAAATCCTCTGTGTACTTCTGGGCCTGCCTCAGCAGAGTCGGGTCCTCCGGATTTAAGAGGAGCTCACGGACCTCTCTGCTCAGGGCGAAGGCCGTCATATATTCCTCAGCGGAGACCACATACTCGTTGATGATAGCGGCTCTGGACTCCACTGCGTCGGTCATTTGGTTGGTGATGTCGCTTTTAACCATGGTTGCGGTATTGGTGGATACAATAAGCCAAAGCAGTAACATGCCCACTAGAGTAATGGCTGTTGTGATGATCCCGATGCGCGCAGCAAGTTTTTTGTTTGCCAGAAGTTTCATAAACTCTCCTCCAAAGAAAAAAGTTTTCGGGGATAAGGTTGCCCTGACTGCCAGATAATTTCCACATATGCCGGAGGGCTGTACCATAGCCCTCGGTCTGGAAATTGGCGGCTAATATTATAACATACAATGCGGGCTATGTCGAGATACCTGAGAAATAATATGGAAAAAAAAGGAAACGAAACTGGGGCCTGGGCGGCGCCTTTCAGGTGGGCACTACTGGGGGGAAAGACAAAAGGACACCCCGGGACAGAGCGTCCAGGGGTGTCCTTCTTTTTTGTCGAACAGTCGAGATCGGTACAATTAGGCGGCGGCGTAAGCAATTGTGCTGTCGGTCAAACCTGTCGCACCCAAATTGTATGTCACAGTGACTGTCTTGCCGACCGCCAGTTCCGTGTCAGCGGTCGTCACAAAGGTGAGCGTTGCGGCAGAACTGCTCGCAGCGTCCACAAGGCCGGTTTCGCTGCAGGTGATGGAAGAGCTTGCGGTAGTACCAGTCACCTTAATGGTATCGGCAGTGGTGTCAGCGTCCAACTCAATGGCGGTCTTCACGGTCAGAATGACTTTGAGCGTGGAATTGACCGGCGCATAAGCGGGGGCAGCCGCCACGGCTTCACCGGTACCAAGCTGGTAGGTCAGATCGAAATTAGTCGTCAGACCGTTCGTCGTAATGGTCCCAATGCTGACGTATCCGGTCTTGACGTAGGAGTCCTTGGCCGCATTGGCGACATATGCTGTGTCGCTGTAAGCGGCGTAGGTGCCATTGGTGGTCATTTCGGCGTTGTCAGCGGTGAGGTACCCGGTGCCGGGGTTCTTGGCATCCGCGGCCGCGGGGGCCTTCGTCTTAGAGGCCTCGCCCTTCTTGGTGTACTCAACCAGCGTGCCGTTGACGGTCAGCTTGTAGAAAACATCGCCGTATGTGCCGTCAGCCTTGTAGGTCAGGGTCCGCGCAAGACCGTCAGGGTCGGTGCCCTTGATGGTGTAGGTGCCGGACGCGAGAGACATGGTCACGTCGGTGTACTTCAGCGCGGCCATAGCGTCCTTGATCTGGGTCGCAACGCTCTCGCTTGGAATTACAGGCATCTGCAACTTGTCGTCATTGGTGACGCTGGCGTTGCTCAGCTTCAGACCGGCGGGGAGATTTGCCGCCTGGATGGTGGTGTCTACCACGGAGCTATAGCCGTCGGTGACGACCGGAGGAGTGGGGGGAGTGCCGCCCTCCTCTGCGTCGGTGGTGTCGTTGAAGATGATCACAACAGCGGAGCCCTTGTCGAAGATCGCGCTCAGATCACCGGCAAAATTGCTGTCCAGGTTGCGGATGGCGCGCTCCAGACCGGAGTAGCCGGCGTAGCTGTCGTCCACATCGTCAAAGTCGTTTCCTTTGCCGTCAGACAGGCACACCACAGTCTTGACGTCGGGGGATACATCAAAGCCCTTGACATCGTCTGTGTTGACATACAGAGTGCCGTTGCGATAGGAGATGGTATCCACATCGCCCTCTCTGGTCATGGCCTTGTGGAACAAAATGGCGGTGTCGTGGTCGTCAATCACATCGTCAACATACTGAATGTCGTTTGCATACTCGCTTGTGCCCGCGGCAAAGGTCAGCTTGTCAGCGCTCTTCACATTGCCGTCAGCGTCCAGCTTCAGCTCATACCAGGCGTTCTGGGTCATGTCCTTCAGCTCGCTCAGGTCGGTGCCGCCGCCAACCTCCTTGAGGTCGGTGACCTTGCCGTCCACAACAGCCTCACGGACCCAGGTCCACTCGTCGTCGGCCTTGCTGTAACTCTCGCGCTTCACGCCGCTGCTGGTGACATAGGCAAAGACCTTATTCATGCCCTCATCCTCGCCGATGGTCACAGCGGCAATGATGTAACCCTTGTTGTTGAACAGGGTGTAGACCTCATCGGCGGCGGGGGTCGCCTTGTCCTTGTTGGAGCCGTCCTTGCCGGTGGTGTCGAAGTCTTTAACGACCAGGCTGACGTTTTTCGTACCGGTGGTGACGGAGTCCACATCATCAATGATCAGGCGGTAGCCATTCGCGGCCGCAGTGGTATTGACAGCCTTCGGCTCAACATTGATATAGACCGTGTTGTCATTGCCATAGACTCGGCCGGTGCCGCCCTCGCCGGCGAGGGTGACATTTTTGCGGTCTACCTTAATATCGCCGCCGCTGGCGTCCTCGTGGTTCTGGGCGACCTTCTTGTCGCCCATAGCGAAGTTGACCTCCTTCAGCGTGTAGACATTCTTGCTGTTCACGCTGTAGGTGCACCAGGTGTTGATCTGAGAGTACTCTCTGGAAGTGCCGTTGCCGTCCAGCCAGTCGCCGCCCTCGACAGAGGTGGGAGTGCCGCCGTCGTTCTCGATGGGGGCGCTCTTGGACATGTTCACCGTGACAGTCTCCATACGGCCATCCAGGAAGATGACGTTGGCGTCAGCACTCTTGCTGGACAGGGGGCTGTATTTGCCGTCAAGGCCGGTGAGGAAGACGTACTGGTCAGCCTCTTCGTTCTGCTCCAGGCCGATCAGATAGCCGTACTTGTCCAGAATGATGTTGTAGGTGGTGTCCTTCAAGTTGGTCTTGCTGTACTCGTCCAGCACCTCCACGTCATACTTGGCGGTGTGGGCGTATTCATAGGTGGTGCTGTCCACAGTTACATCGGAATTCACCTTGAAGCTGTCAATGCTGCTGTCGGACAGAATTTCGGGGGCTACCATGGACTGAACCTTGCCGTCAGCCACGGTGACCAGGAACAGGTCATTCTCCTTCACGTTCTCCACGAAGATGTCGTCGTTCTTAACAGTGATGGAGTCCTTCTCCTTGTCCCGGTCCTTTACATACACGGGGTTCTTGCTGTCGCCGGTGTTATCCAGGGCATAGACGTCAAGATTGACATCCTCATTCTTGCTGTCATAGTCCTCGGTGGCCTTGGCCAGGTAGGTGTTGATGACAACAATGTAAATGTTTTCGTGGCGGTCTCTGGTGTCAACAAACACCTGAGTCAGCACGCCTTTGCCGGTACTGCCCACAGCGTTGGTGTTGTTGCGGGTCAGCTCAGTCTTGTCAATGCCGCCGTCGTTGCCGTCAATGGCAACATTAAAGCCATAGTCGTTCTTGTTGATGATGTCGTTGCCCAGCAGCTCATAGAGCATCTTGCCGGTGACCTTGCTGGTGTACTCCTTGCGCAGAAGCTCGGTCTTGGCATAGGTGCCGATGTCCTTGCCGTCATACTCCCAGTTGCGGGCGGGGCGGCCGAAGTCGTCGGTACGGCTGTCGTCGTTCAGCTTCAGCTTGCCGTTGTACAGCTGCTCGCCCAGCTCCACAGTGCAGCCGTTGGTGCCGCTCACGCTGCCGGCGTTGGCCTCAGCGGTGCTGATGGCCTTGGCAAAGGACTGGGTGCTGGCCCGGACCACATAGTTGACCTTGCCCTTCTGGACGCTGGTGCCGTCAGGCGTGGTAATGCTGATGGTATCGTCCTGGGGGTCGACCATAGAGGCCTCCAGGGCGTTGAGGGCCAGCTGGGCCACCTGGTTGCGGGTGAGCTGGGTGTTGTTGGCCACGTCAATGCCGTCGAACAGGCGGATCCGGGCGGCCTGGTTGGCGGTGGCCCGGGCCCAGTCGGTGCCGAAGTCGGAGGCGTACTGGAAGTAGCCCAGGGCCTTCATCATCATCAGGGCCGCCTGAGTGGCGGTGACGTTGCCGGTGCCGAACTTGTCGCCGCCCACGCCGGAGATGATGCCGTTGGCCTCACAGGCTGCCACATAGTTGCCGGCCCAGGCGGGCACATCGGTAAAGTGGTTCTGGCCTGCGAAGTAGTCCACATCCAGGTCCAGCAGGTTGGCCATGACAATGGCCATCTCCACGCGGGAGACTTTGGCGTCAGGGTTGAAGTTGCCGCTGTTGCTGCCGGACATGGCGCCCACAGCCTGCAGAACCTCAATGGCCTCGACGTTGTGGGAATCGTCAACGTCGGGGTAGCCCGCAGCGCTGGTTCCGATCACCATCATGCCCAGGAGCATGACAGAGGCCAGAGTCAGGCTGAGAGCCCGCTTCAG
>CAPGBJ010000097.1 GCA_948616425.1 uncultured Oscillospiraceae bacterium | reverse complement strand
TCAGTGGGTCCCGGGTTCGAATCCCTGAAGGCGCACCATACGGCCCGTTGGTCAAGCGGTTAAGACGGCGGCCTCTCACGCCGCAAACATGGGTTCGATTCCCGTACGGGTCACCACTCGAAAACAAGCTACGGATTGTTCGCTTCCGCGCAGGCGCGAAAGCTCGCTCTCTCCGCTGTTTTCTCGTTCCAAACTTCAAACGCTTCGCTGGTTTGAAGTTTGGGTAACGGAGATTTAATTTCATATCGGTTTTAGTCACTTCGGTGGTTAAAATAGTAGGTGCTGATTAGGGCGAGGGTCCACCCGTTCCCATTCCGAACACGGAAGTTAAGCTCGCTTCTGCCGAAAATACTTGTCTGGAGACGGACCGGGAAGATAGGTAGTGCCTACACAAAGCGGAACAGTTGTGAAACTGTTCCGCTTTTTTGATTAAACTGGAAGGCGGCTGCTGAATGTCACGCAGGGAGCTGTATCGAAGTGCGAAGGAGGCGTTTGCCTATCTGCGTAGATGCTTGGTCCTCTTGTGGCTGGGGATCAAAATAATCTGCGATATCGCAGGTCTGTAAGTACAATATTTGGCGCCAGTTTGACATTCAGGCTGTGGCCGTCCCAGGCAAAACCGTGCTTTTCGTAAAAACGCCGGGCGCGGACATTTTCCCGGAGGACGTAGAGAAAACAGCCAGGATAGTCCGCCGTATTCAGACGGTGAAGGACCTCCTCCATCACGGCGGAGCCGTACCCCTGTCCCCAATCGTCTGGGTGGCTGTAGAGGGAGATCAGCTCTCCCCAGTCGACCAGGTCGGGGGAGCTGAAATCGCAGATGGTGTCCCCGGCAGACTGGTCTACCCGGGCGGGGCCGTAGGTGGCACAGCAGAGGGGGACATCCCCCGCGTAGAGCAGAAGGCCATGATAGCGGCCCTCCTGGTAGTTTTGACGGAAGACCGGGACCCAGCGGTTGTTCGTGATCTCCCGGGCCATATAATCGGCCGGGATGCTGTCTTGATATGCAGCTCGCCAACCCAGGGCATGGAGGAGGGACATGTTCTGAAAGTGTTGTTCCTCACAGGCGTCAATAAGGTGTAGTTCTTTCATAATAAAGATTCTCCCATAAAAAGAAATGGACGGCCATCGGCCGTCCACTATTTTATCCCAATCTGACAATTTGTTCAATAGGCAGGGAGCACAACGCTGCCTGGGCCTCGCTGCGTAGGCCATGCTCGGTGTTGATGGCCTCCATAATGGGCCCACGCAGACTGGTGGGCACCACGATCGCCACAATTTCTCGCTCCGCTTTTAAATCTACCTCGTAGGCCTGCTCCAATTCTTCCAACCCAGATAGACGGGCCTTAATCACTGTGCCCCCCCGGGCGCCGTGGGACTTAGCGGTGGACATGACATCATCGGTGCAGCCTCGGGCGCAAACCACCAGGATCAAACTGTTTTCACTGCGCTCCATCTCATTCCCCTCTCTCTCCTTTCGGCTTTCTGCGTGATAGGCGGCCAGGTTAGCAATCAGACTGTTCAGCCCTGACACGGGAATACTGACCACAATCCCGGCCCCGCCTGTCTGGCCTCGAAGCTCATTATCCAGATCATGGAGCAGCCTTTTTGTCGCTGATGCGGCGGCAAAGCTGACCACCACGTCTTTTTCACTGGAACCCAGACCGAGAATATCCATAATTTCTGAGGTGGCAGTACCCTTTCCTGGAAACTGAAGGTGTAGAGGGACCTGGCGCTTGCGGTAGAGACGCTGTATCGCGGTGCCCTGGCCACGCTCCACAATGGAGAGGATTACTTTCATTGGTTCCATGGTTGAGCTCCTCTTGTTATAATTTTTTTGCCGTCTATCCCTGTCAAACGGCTCTCTGGTTTTCATTCATCGAAGTAGAGAATGACGTCTTCCACACGCTCCATACGGGAGCGCAGGCGGCGGCGGGCTAACTTGTGGCGCAGGACACTGGACATGCCCATGATTTGGATGGTGACCAAGGGGGTCATAGCAACCATGGCCACAATACCGAAAGCATCGACCATCATATTTCCACCTAGGGCATGGCAGGCCCCCTGAGCGAAGGGGAGAAGGAAGGTGGCGGTCATGGGTCCGCTGGCGACGCCGCCAGAGTCAAAAGCTATACCGGTGAATATGTTGGGCACTAGGAAGGTGAGCCCCAGAGAGATGGTATAGCCAGGGATCAGCAGCCAGAAAATGTTTAACCCGGTCAGAACCCGCACCATAGCCAGCCCCACGGAGACGCACACACCGATGGACAGAGCAAGGCTCATAGCCCGATGGGAAATTGAACCGTTGGAAACCTCCTCTACCTGTTTGGTGAGGACAGTGACGGCAGGTTCCGCTTTCACGATGTAGTAGCCGATCAGCATCCCGATCGGGATTAACAGCCATTTTTGAACGCCTGTGGCAATGGTGGCGCCAATCAGCTGGCCGGCTGGCATAAAGCCCACATTGACTCCGCACAGGAAGAGGACCAGGCCGAGATATGTATACATGAGCCCAGCCCCAATGCGCAACAGCATGGCCCGTTTAAAGCGGCGTGTAATGGCTTGGAAGATTAGAAAGAGTCCAGCGACCGGAAGAAGGGCGAGGGCGACTTCTTCCAAATAGGTGGGAAAGGAGCGGAAGAAATATTGGGCAGCCTGGTAGGTGGAGGAGATGGTGGGAATGACGTTGACGGAGGAGGCGGCAGTCTCCGGCCGATAGATAATGCCCAGCAGCAACACACACAGGATGGGGCCAATGGAGCACAGAGAGACGAGACCGAAGCTGTCGCTGGCGGAGTTTTTGTCGCTGCGGGTGGAGGCAATTCCCAGACCCAAGGACATGATAAAGGGGACGGTGACCGGTCCAGTGGTGACGCCTCCAGAGTCAAAGGAGATGGGGATAAAGTTGGTTGGGGCCAGAAAGGCCAGGAGAAATACTAGCCCATAGAAGAAAAGCAGCAGCCGGCGCAGAGGAAAGCCCCAACGGATACGCAGGGTGGCCGCTACCAGGAATAGGCCGACCCCGACAGCTACAGTAAGGATGAGGACCTGACCAGGGATTGCGGAGACCTGCTTGGCCAGTACCTGAAGATCGGGTTCTGCCATGGTCGTGAGTATCCCCAGCAAGAGATAGACAAAAAGAGGCAGCACCAGGCCTTTTCGCTTGCTGAGAACAACGCCCACGCCCTCGCCCATCGGGATCATGGACATGTCCACACCTAGAGTAAACAGTCCCATTCCACCTACCAGCAGAATGGCTCCGAAGAGGAAGAGAACCAGCGTTCCAGGGTCCAAGGGGGCGATGGTGATGGAGAGCAAAAAGACAATGGCGGTGATGGGGAGGACGGAGGCCATAGACTCCTGAATCTTCTCAATCAGCTGTTTATTAAGGCGCAAAGGCCCCACCTCCTCAAAAAGGCTTACAATTTTTATCTATTATACCTGACAAGAGGGAGGATTGGTAGACGTTTTATGGGATCTTAACATTGATGGCGTTTTTTTTAACAGAGGGCAGGTTTAAAATTAAGGATTGTTTTTTTGGTGAGAAAGAAATATAATAGAGCTGAGAACTAGGCGGAACAGAGATGAAGGAGGATATATAAGATGGCTGTGGAGTATCGGAACTTAATGGAGGACATCGTGTTACAGAATGTGGATGTGGTGATGGCGGCGGAGGGCGGCTGTGTTTGTGATGCCTGTAAGTCTGATGTGATCGCCTATACCTTGAACCATCTGAAGCCCCACTATGTGGCCACCCGCCAGGGGCGGTTGATGGTGAAGTTGCAGAGCTATGAGCTGCAGTCCCGGGCTGATGTGGTGGCCGCGATTAGTGAGGCGGCAGTTCAGATTGCGAAGAGTCCACGCCACGGGCGGAACTGAACAAATATGCGGGGAACGGCAGGGACTGACTCAGTCCCTGCCGTTTTTGGGCCCTAATGCCCAGGGAATCAGCGAAGCGGGACGCTGAGATAAAAATTTGGTTTTTATTGAAACCTTTTTGGAAAAATATCGTCTATATTATTGATAGATAGGGAGGCTCTCCCGGAGATCAGGGTAACGCCGCCAGCGGCTGATTTCGTCCCAACAATGGCCGATATTGTGAACATGGTATCAGGTTTTCAAAAAAAGCAATGTAGCATTGGCGTATTGTCTCTCCGGCAGGACTTCCCCAGAAGGCGATTTGTCCCGAGGGTGTTTCGTTATGGGCCAGACGGGGCGCAAAAGAGAGGAGTGACCGATATGAGGCGTATTTTGTCCATTGTACTGCCTGTTCTTCTGCTGATGACTGGGTGTGCTGGCCCGGGCGGAACTACAGACGGGCAGAGGAACAGGGATGGGGGCGGCCACATGACTGAGGGCAGTGGCGCCACGCCTGTCCAGGCGGGCTATGTTTTATCCGAACCTGTCTACCCAGAATTTCCCCAGCGGCCCCAGGTGCCAGAGAACTTGAGCGGGGTGTCGTGGGAGGATTACAGCCAGGCCTGTGAGAGATACGCAGACGCCCTGGCGGCGCTCCGGGGGGACAGCGCAGGGCTGACAGAGGGGTACTGGAGGATACTGAACGCCTTTGCCTCCAAAAGCGCCCCCCTGGTCCTTATGGAGGGCACAGGGGAAAACGCCATCTATTCCCCCCTTTCCCTGTGGTCCGCCCTGGCCCTGCTGGCCCAGTGCGCCGAGGGGGACAGCCGCCAGCAGCTGCTGGACGCCATGGAGGTGGAGCGGGTGGACGCCCTCCAGGACCAGGTAGAGCACATCTGGCGGGCGCTGTACACTGACGACGGGCAGAGCGCCTTGGTTCTGGCCAACTCCATTTGGCTCAACCAAAATTTGGAGGGGAGCTACGTCCAGGAGACACTGGACACCCTGGCCCAAAAGTATTACGCCGGGGCCTACGCCGTGCCCATGGGGACGGATGCCGCCGACCGGGCGGTGACCAACTGGGTGGACCGACAGACGAACGGACTCATTGGCGGGGACAGCCCGGTGGTCCAGACCCGGCCGGATGTTCTGGCGCTGCTGGCCTCCTCGCTGTACTACAAGGCTGCTTGGCAGGATGCCTTCCAACAGGAGGGCACTGTGGAGGACATTTTCACCGACGCCAGCCGGCAGGAAAAACAGGTGGATTTCATGTGCAGGACCGAGGACGCCAACTTTATCCGCAGGGACGGATACCAGGCAGCTCGGCTGGGAACCTGTCTGGGAGAGATGGTTTTTGTGCTGCCCGACGAGGGGCTGTCCCCAGAATCGTTGCTGAAAGAGCCCGATTTTCTCTCCCGCCTGGAGTTCTATGGGGATGCAGCTACCTGGGGGACGGTCCGGTGGTCGGTACCCAAATTTGACATCAGCTCTGATTTGGACTTGAAAACAGCCCTGGTCGCCCTGGGTGTCACCGACCTGCTGGACCCGGACAGGGCCGACCTGTCCCTCCTCACCGATCTGGATGCCTACCTCTCCGACGCCAGGCAGCTGGCCCGGGTGAAGGTGGACGAGGAGGGGGTGGAGGCCGCCGCCGTCACTATTCTGTCTGTGAAAGATTCAGCCGCCATGGCCCAGCCCACAGAAGTCTGCGTCATGGACCTGGATCGACCCTTCCTGTTCGTCATTCGGACCGAGGATGTGCCCCTGTTCGTGGGGATTGTGAATCAGGTTTAGGTGTAAAAAAGTCTTCCCCCTATGGGGGAAGACTTTTTTACACCTACTTAATTGTCATTTCCTTGACCTCGTCCCCCAGCAGGGCGGCGAACTGGTCCAGGGACATGGCCCCCAGGTCCTCGCCGGAGCGGCGGCGGACCGAGACGGTGCCGTTCTCCATGTCCCGGTCGCCTACCACCAGCATGAAAGGAATTTTCTCCAGGGTGGCCTCCCGGATCTTCTTGCCAATCTTCTCGTTGCGGCCGTCCACCTCCACCCGGAAGCCTTGACCGTCCAGCTGGGCGGAGATTTTTTCGGCGTACTCCGCCGCCCGGTCGGTGACGGGCAGCAGCTTTACCTGGACGGGGGCCAGCCAAGCGGGGAAGGCCCCGGCGAAGTGTTCGGTAATCACGCCGATAAACCGCTCGATGGAGCCCAGCACCACCCGGTGGATCATCACGGGGCGGTGTTTCTGGCCGTCCTCACCGGTGTACTCCAGCTCGAACCGCTCGGGCAGCTGGCTGTCCAGCTGGATGGTGCCGCACTGCCAGGTCCGGCCCAGGGAGTCGGCCAGGTGGAAGTCCAGCTTGGGGCCATAAAAGGCCCCGTCTCCCTCGTTGACCACAAATTCTTTGCCCATGTCGGTGATGGCGGCCTTGAGGATGTCCTGATTCCGCTCCCACTCCTCCACAGTGCCAATGTGGTCCTCGGGCATGGTGGACAGCTCGATGGTGTAGCTCAGGCCGAAGGTGGAGTATACCTCATCAAAGAGGCGGACCGTCTCCTGGATCACGTCCTGCATCTGCTCCCGGGTCATGAAGACGTGGGCGTCGTCCTGGTTGAAGCAGCGCACCCGGAACAGGCCGTGGAGGGCTCCGGACAGCTCGTGGCGGTGGACCAGGCCGATTTCCCCCACCCGCAGGGGCAGGTCCCGGTAGGAGTGGGGCTCGCTGTCGTAGACCAACATGCCGCCAGGGCAGTTCATGGGCTTTACGGCAAAGTCCACCTCGTCGATGACGGTGGTGTACATGTTATTTTTGTAGTGGTCCCAGTGGCCAGACCGCTCCCACAGCTGGCGGTTGAGCATGATGGGGGTGGAGATCTCCACATAGCCATACTTCTTGTGGACCTTGCGCCAGTAGTCCAGGAGGGTGTTTTTCAGTGTCATCCCCTTGGGCAGGAAGAAAGGGAAGCCGGGGCCCTCGTCCCGGAGCATAAACAGGCCCAGCTCCTTGCCCAGCCGGCGGTGGTCCCGCTTCTTGGCCTCCTCAATCTTGGCCAGGTACTCGTCCAGCTCGTCCTTCTTGGGGAAGGCCACGCCGTAGATGCGTTGGAGGGTCTCCCGGCTGGAGTCCCCCCGCCAGTAGGCGGCGTTGCAGGCGGTGAGCTTGATGGCGTTGCCCTTGATCCGACCGGTGGAGTCCAGATGGGGGCCGGCGCACAGGTCGGTAAACTCCCCCTGCTTATAGAAAGAGATCACCGCGTCTTCGGGCAGGTCGTTGATCAGCTCCACCTTGAAGGGCTCGCCCTTCTCCTCCATGAACGCTACCGCCTCCGCCCGGGGCAGCTCGAACCGCTCCAGCTTCAGCTTCTCCTTGCAGATCTTGCGCATCTCGGCCTCCAGCTCGGCCAGCTGGCCCTCGGTGAAGGGCTCGGGGGTATCAAAGTCGTAGTAGAAGCCGTTGTCGATACTGGGGCCGATGGCCAGCTTCACCTGGGGGTGGAGCCGCTTCATGGCCTGGGCCAGCACGTGAGAGCAAGTGTGCCAGTAAGTGCGGCGGTATTCCTCGTTTTCAAAGGTGTACAGATTTTCTTCGGACATGGTAAGTTCCTCCTTGCGTTGTAAGGGCGGGTATGGTCCGCCAGTTTTTTACCGGGCTGTCCGTATGGATTGCGGGCGAGTTCTATCCGCCCCTACATACGCGCTGTCGGTTCGGGGCAAAACAAAACGCCTCGCCCCTGAGAAAATTCAGGGGTGAGACGGTAAAATCCCACGGTTCCACCCTGCTTACGGCTCTCGCCGTCGCTCGTGTCCTCTGTAACGGGAGGCCCCGTCCCGGTCTTCCCGGGCGGCTCTGGAGTGGTACTGGCCGACTGAACCGCAGGACGCTCCCAGCCTGTGACGTCCCTCTCTGAGCGGCTTTGTATGGCCTCTTCTCCGTCAAAGCCAGTTTTGACAGAAAGACTATATCACTAGGCGGGAGAAATGTCAAGTAGGAGGGGAGCCATCCCCAGTGGAAAGCAGACTCTCCTAAGCACGTGCCGCCCACCTGAGTGGGTTTGACATTTCAATCCACGCCTCCCATGCGGGGGGCGACGACAGCAGGTCAGCGATTCACGGGTTTTTACTGTATATTTCAATCCACGCCCCCTGTGTGGGGGCGACCAGCGGCCCCCAGCTTCCGTCCACTGCCTCAAATTTATTTCAATCTACGCCCCCCATGCGGGGGGCGACTTGCCAGTTTCGCCGACGGCAGCGAGGACAGCGTATTTCAATCCACGCCCCCCATGCGGGGGGCGACGGTTGGCGCGGTCACCAATTTCCAGAGCCTCGTAATTTCAATCCACGCCCCCCATGCGGGGGGCGACTCTGGAGGACAGAGCTGACGGTTTCCTGCTCGTTATTTCAATCCACGCCCCCCATGCGGGGGGCGACCCGCAGGTCGTGGAGCTGGCTTCCAAGGAGTACGATTTCAATCCACGCCCCCCATGCGGGGGGCGACTCCAGGGCTGGAGGGAAAGGTATCGGAGGTCCCAATTTCAATCCACGCCCCCCATGCGGGGGGCGACAAAGGAGCTGATGGAGCGGTACGGAGGCAGCGAGATTTCAATCCACGCCCCCCATGCGGGGGGCGACGTGCCCGGCTCCGCTGGAACAGCCACAACTTTCGATTTCAATCCACGCCCCCCATGCGGGGGGCGACCGGCGGCTGAACGCCGATATGATGGAGGAGACGGGATTTCAATCCACGCCCCCCATGCGGGGGGCGACCTCAACGGTCCGGTGGTCCAGCATGAAAATGGCTTATTTCAATCCACGCCCCCCATGCGGGGGGC
>CAPGBJ010000096.1 GCA_948616425.1 uncultured Oscillospiraceae bacterium | reverse complement strand
TCTGCTGGCAGCAGTCACCGTGCCGCCGTTGATGGCGATAATGCCGCCATCGCCACCATTGCCGCCGCCGATGCCCGCACCGCCTGCGCCAGTCGCCGTCACCATACCATCGTCGATGGTAATCTCGCCGCCGTTACCGTTGGCACCGCCGCCGATGCCCGCGCCGTAGGTGCCGGTTGCCGTCACCACGCCGCCGCTGATGGTTATATTACCACCGTTGCCCTGATAGCCGCCGCCGATGCCCGCGCCGTTGCGGTAACTTGTTGCAACCACCGTGCCACCGTTGATGGTGATATTACCGCCGTCTCCGCCTTCACTTCCGCCAATGCCCGCACCGTTTTCGCTGAAGGCCTCCACCACGCCGCCATTGATGGTAACAGTGCTGCCCGAGTTGACTTGGATACCTGCGTTGATGTCGCCGTATGCTCTCAGCTTGCCCATGTCACTCTCGTCCTTGGGCTGGGCGTAGATGGTCAGGCTGTTCCCTTCGCTTACCTGGATGCTGCGAACGGCCGCCAAGTCACAGCCGTTCGCCAAAATCAAGTGGACTTCTCCGATAACGGTAATGGGGTGTGGGATCTCTATATAGCCTTGCGCCACATACCACTTATCCGACCACTGGGTATCGTTGGCCGCCACCTCGATGGCATCAGGACAGGCCTGCTTCTGGCCGTTTTCGTCCAGATATTCCACAGCGGCCTTCCGCTCCAGGCACAGGATCGAGTCCTTCTGGATACTGTAATCCTGAAGCGTATTTCCGTCCTCCAGTATCTTTCCGGCAAAGGTCAGGATCTGCTGATCGGGGGCGATACCTTCTTTATCCTGGAACTTTTTCTTGATGTCCTCGATCTTGTCTGTCGGTTCCACTTCCAGGGTGATGTGCTTTCCCGTCTGGGTCTTTACGAAAATCTGCATAGCCAGCGCCGTAGGGCACAGGCCCACCAGCATTATCAGCGTCATCAGGCCTGCCAATAATCTTTTCTGCATTTTGATTACCTCCAACTCCCGGCAGAGAGGGATGTGCCCCGCAGGGAACCCTGCGGGGCAAGGGGGTACCCCCTTGCCGATATACTTCTGATTTTCATTTTTGGTTTACTTTATCAGGGTGGTGATCTCCTCCCGCACCTCCATGTACCGTTTCGCGGGAATCGGCAGGACTGTGCCGTTGATCAGCGTCACCGCATATCGCTCCACCTGGAGAACGAACCGGCAGTTGACTAAATAACTGCGGTGTATGCGGCAAAACTGCTTCGGGAATTGCGTTTCAAGCACCGTGATGGGCTGGCGTATCACCATGGTACGGTTCATCATGTAGACCGTACACACTTTGCCGATGGCCTCCACATACAGCACCATATCCGGGTCAAAAGAATAGGTGGCGTTTTCCGCTTTGATGATAATGCGGCGGTTGGGGGCCCGCCCGCTCTCCTGCAAGAGCTTTTGAACGTAGTGATAGGTCTGGCGGCTGATCTGCACGGGGAAAATCTCGCCCTCGGCCAGCTCATCCCACTCGTTGGAAGCGTGCAGATGATAGAGACGGAAGCCGTCCTTCTCTTTCCGAAACATCATCGTGACGCGCTGTTTTCCCGCCAGTATCATTTCCGATTTCACATCGGAGAACAGGGAGTATGTGCCGAACACCCCGATCTGCTCCGGGCTGCCTGTGTTCAAAAGGTCGAACTCCACATCCTCGGCCTGAAACGGAGGCATGATAAATCCGTCCTGGAACATCGCCCGTATCGCTTCCGCTCCGATCACGATCTGTCCGCCCGGAAGTATCCATACGCAGTTTTGAGACAGAACAGAAAAGAACGGTTCGACATTCAAACGATAGTATTCCGTCATAATGTAACGGGCGGCATCGCACGCATTTTCCTCCGAAAATTTTTCTATCATGTTGATGGATCACCTCTCTTAAAACGCAGATATAAGCCCCATTATAGCGATAAAAAATCGTTTGTCTACGATTTGGCGCCGATGACCCATGTGGGGGCGTGAATAACCAATGCCGCCCGTGTGAACAGGCAATTTTCCCATGCAAAAGGGCAAACAGCCCGAGGAATGTGTCTCTCCTGGGAGACACATTTTTATTTAGGTGACATTCACAATCGCACCCCCCCTATCTGCCTGGGCTTTAATGCGCTCACACTCTGCTATATCCACCGGTTCATAGCACACCACATTGTACATATATGTGCAATATCCAAAATCTTTTGGCCATCCTATAATGAAGGTACTATTCAAAAGGGGGCGGCGGGGTGGTCGATTACAGCCCTTTGTGGGACACGATGAAAAAGAAGGGCGTAACGCAATATGCGCTCATTCAGGCCGGAGTAGACCGCCGCACCCTGGATTGGCTGAAAAAGAACAAAAACATAACCATGCTCTCTCTGGAGAAGCTGTGTACGATATTGGATTGCTCCCCCAGCGATGTTGTACGTTTTGTGCAGGACACCAGTCAGCCGTGAATATGGCAGTTTTTAATGCGTCTCAAGTTGAGACGCATTTTTCGACGGTATTTCCATCGAACAAATCTGCATTGACGGGGGACGAGCGGTGGATTACTCTTTTGGCACAAGGGGGAACACGCTTTGCAAGGGCGGTATGCGCTCCACAGACGGAGGGGGTTTAGGGGATTCCCCTAACAAGTGGAATTTTGCTGTCAAAATTCCGTACTTGCTGGGACAACGGCACTGTCCGCGCCGTTGTGTTTCCTACAAAAAACCTGCTGTATTAGACATGAGCGAATAGGTCTTATCCTCATATTCCATACCATTTTTTCGTTCCTCAGCTCTTTTTTACATCAAATCTATCTATTCCATCTATCCAGATTGCGGCTGATGCGCTCTCTTGATTGATGGATTAATTGATATAGATAAGTAAGTATGGTTCTATTAGTATAGATTGCTGCGGAAAATCAGCGGTCTAAAATGAGAATTTTTCGCAGCCAGGACTTCCGAAAATCAGAAGTCTTGACTGCTGCTTTGAAGGCGTAATGATATTATGAAGAATTATACTGATTTTGCTCCAAAGACCAATCGTTTGACATAGATTTTGGCAGGGCGGCCTTGTCCCTGTTTCACGCGTTCAATCAGTCCGCAGCCATTTGGGGTATCCAGTTCCACCAGCAATTTTGTTGCTTTGTCATGCCCACAGTTCAGATTTTCCTGTATTTCTGCCAACGTAAAATAAATATATACGCGCCCCAATTTATCGTGCCAGCCATTTTTGGCGGACAGATCCATTCGGTCAAGCAGAAGCCCATATAGCAGTTTGGCCTCAGCGGACACGTGCTGGAAGTCCTTACCCGCAATAAGCTGTTGAGGGATGCGGTAAAATGGAAATTGATCACTTTCGCCGCCATAATAATAATCAAAAAATGTTCCAGAAACCATGATTTAATTCTCCTTTTCAGACATAAAAAGACGTTCCTTACGGAACGCTTTTCAGTGCAACTGTTACTATATTTCCTGTTTGTTCTACCTTATTTTCAAGTTCATTACTATTAAACGCGGGAAAACATACCAGCAAAAACGGATTTTTAACGTGTGGATATAGATAGCGTGTCATGGAATTTGCAAGCAAACTTTTTCTGGCCGCCATGTGTCACTGTCCTTTTATTCTTGCCTGTTTTCGTCATTTCTCCGCTTTTTTCCTAACGGTTTTTGTGTCATAGAACCGTATCGCTAGGCGTTGGATAGTCATTATACGAAAAGATAACGTCAAAATGGCACAGCCCACCGATCATTTGACCGGTGGGCTGTGTGTGCCATATCTGTTCTCAATCTATTAACCGATGTTCTGGCGTTCCTTGTGCATACTGCTCCAAATTACCGCTGAGTACAAGCTGTGCGTATTCCAGCGGCTTGTTGTAGATTAGCCAGTCCAACTCTGAACGCTGATACATATTGTCTGCAATCTCGTTTTCCACTCCGGTACAACTGATGGAGAACATACTGTCATCAGAAAATTTTATTTCTACACAATCGGTATCCATATTAAACTCACAAGAAATCAATCTATCCATAAGAAACCTCCATTTTGCAGGATGTTAGATCATCCCAAAATATTTGAATGTTTCTCGGATTGCTTTCTCTTTTTCCGGCGGACACAGAGGTTGTCTGGAATCATCGGATTTCGGCAGGTTATAGTTCTTACCGACCTCAATTACACATTTCCGTTTAATTTGTGAGATGTACAGATTAGATACCTTTAAATCCGCTATGCTCCAGTACATAGTCCTTGATCTGCGTGTAGGTTGCCCCGTCTTGAGATTCGGACATATCCATATCTTCCAAAGAGAACTCAACCCGAATCTTCTTCGAGTCGACCTCGCCCTTAGAAAGTAAAACTACAGTCTCAACATGAGCTGTTCTTGGGAAAAGATCCACCCCCTGGGCCTTTCGTACAGAATAACCTAGGTCGGCAAATCGGGCCAAATCGCGAGCCAGTGTAGCTGGATCACAGGAGACATAAACGATACGGTCCGGACTCATACCAGTTAAGATGGCGGGTATTTCAGGGGAGAGGCCTTTTCGGGGAGGATCTACGCAGATGACCTGGGGATGGATGTTTTCTTCTGCCAGCCTTTGAGCCACAGCCCCGGCGTCTCCACAGAAAAACTCTGTATTGGTAATCTCATTGTTTTGGGCGTTTTTTTGGGCATCTTGGATGGCTTGAGGGATGATTTCCGCACCAATTACCCGGCCAGCCTGCTTTGACAGTGCCAGGGAGATGGTACCAATTCCACAGTACAGATCCAACACGGTCTCTGTTCCGGTCAGCCCGGCGAAATCCAAAACTGTGCGATACAGCTGCTGCGTTTGGGCGTGATTCACTTGGAAGAAGGAGGGGATTGACAGATGAAAAGTCAGATGGCACAATTCTTCTTCTAGCCAGTCTTGGCCCCAGAGAACGGTATACTTATCCCCCAAGATTACATTTGTATTTCGCAAGTTTGAGTTGAGTACCACTCCAACCAGACCAGGTTCTGTCTGGCGCAGAAGCAGTACCAAATCTTTGCTGTAGGGGAGGTGTTCCCCGTTGGCAACCACACATACCAGGCTTTGGTTCCGACGATTGGTGCGGACATAGAAGTGCCGGATCAAGCCCTTACCGGTTTCTTCATTGTAGGCGGAGAGAGAATATCTCTCCATCCATTCCTTGAAAGCATGGCGCAGCCGGGTAACTGAATTTGGCTGCAGGAGGCAGTCTGGAGCATCCAGAACATCATGACTTCGAGGGCGGTAGTAGCCCACAGAAAGACCCCGCCTGCTGCTGGATACAGGGAATTGTACTTTATTTCGGTAACGGTCAGGACACTTTGCTCCCAGAACTGGGGGGAGTGCCAATTTAATATGACCGACTCGCTCCAGAGCATCAGAGATGCGCTGCCCTTTGGCCCGCAGTTCCTCTGCGTAAGACATATGACGGAACTGGCAGCCGCCGCACTTGCCGTAAAGAGGGCAGTTGGATTCAACCCGTTCAGGAGAGGGGAGGAGCAGTTCTATTCCGCGGCCCCAAGCCATATTTTTGTTTACTTTTTCTAAGCGAACATTCCATCGCTCTCCCCGGATTGTGTTGGGAACAAAGACCACTCGTCCTTCCAGTCTGGCCACACCCAGTCCTTCGGCGCTGTAACCGACAATATCCAGGATATGAGTGGTATTTTTTCTCCAATTCAACATGAAATGTGCCCCCCTTTTCCATGCAACTATCATATCATATGGAATATGAATGGTAAAGATATAAAGTGATAAACGGAAGACAGGTTATCCTGCTACCATGACACCGATCTAACGGCTGCGTCTGGCGGGTCGGGTGGCAGTAGGAGAGACGATGAATTTTTATAATAAAAGTCCATCGAAAATGGTCAGACGATAAAAAATTTTGTGATGGGAAAAGCCGTATGAAAGACCTTCCCCCGGAGATACTGGAAGTAGTTTTACCGGGCGGGAGGTCTTGGTCGTGCAGCATAAAGTGGAAATATGCGGGGTGAACACCGCCAAATTGAAAGTGTTGAAAAGCAGTGAGACACAGGCGCTTCTCCTTCGGGCGAAGGCGGGGGACACGCAGGCCAGAGAGGAGTTGATTGCTGGAAATCTGCGGCTAGTGCTGTCAGTAATTCAGCGTTTTGCGAACCGAGGGGAAAACGCTGATGACCTGTTTCAGGTGGGGTGCATTGGCCTGATTAAGGCAATTGACAACTTTAATACTGATTTGGATGTCAAATTTTCCACCTATGGCGTGCCGATGATCGTAGGGGAGATCCGGCGGTATCTTAGAGACAATAGCACTATGCGCGTATCCCGAGCTATGCGGGACACCGCTTACAAAGTTTTACAGGCTAAAGAGGCGTATATGGTGCAGTATCAGAGGGAGCCGACGGTGGATGAAATCGCCAAAATTTTGGAGGTCAAGCGGGAGGATGTAGTTTTTGCTCTGGATGCAATTTTAGAGCCAGTATCTCTCTATGAGCCGGTGTATTCTGACAGTGGAGATACTATTTGTGTTATGGATCAGGTGAAAGATAATAAGAACAATGATGAGATATGGGTGGAGCGCATCGCATTAAAGGAGGCGGTAGGTCACCTCACAGAGCGGGAACGGAAGATACTGTCTATGCGTTTTTTTCAGGGTAAGACGCAGATGGAAGTATCGGCTGAAATTGGCATTTCCCAGGCCCAGGTGTCTAGACTGGAAAAGAATGCACTGCGGCAGATACGCAAGGAGATGTAATTTTTTCTATGATTTTGACTCATAAAAATTTTGCAGCGCCTGCTGAAATGTTAATATTTCAGCAGGTTGCTTTGGTAGTACCAATGTCAAAGTCTCTCGCCGTTGGGCATAGTTCCATTTTTCAAACGGCGCCTAGGCACAGTGAGGTACCATAAGAAAATCTTGTCGAGTGAATAACCGCTATGTTATACTTTAGTAAGGTGTCGCGATTGGAAGATTCCACTATGAAAAAGATTAAGATCCGCCACTTTGGTGGGAAAAGAATCTGCGCCACTTGGGACGAGGTGGTAAAAACCTTGGAGCAAATAGTGGTTGGCTCCAATCAATTGTACCAATTCTTTTTCGTGTTCCCGCCCCCACAGGGGGCGGGAATCACATGGTCATTTCCCCCGGAGGAACACAAAAGCGAATTGGGAGATAAATTTTTACTTGTTACGGAGCACACCATGTTTCCCTATTTGATGGTTTTGGTGTGTGGCAATTATGTCCATGTGTATTGTGTCCCAAATGAGGCGGGTGGAGGCTTGCTGGCTTTTTCTGGTGATACTCCAACGAATTTACGCCCAGATGATATCAGCATATTTTTCATCAATACTCCCACTGAGGAAATTTAGATTTGCAACGATTACATCATTCCCAAGGTCCTTGTCTGGACCGTTGTAAAGGACTTTGCGGAAACTGGCGAAATGTCTGCCCGCGTTCAGTAGGATGCGCTGTAGTCTTATAGACGAAAGCCCCCAGCTTTAAGCTGGGGGCTGAATTATACTTAGACTTTTCCGATATCGGTGCGGAAGTGCATATCTTGGAAGGAAATGGGCTTTGCGGCGTCGTAGGCAGTGGCAATGGCCTCCTCTAGCGTGTTGCCGGTGGCAGTGACCCCCAGCACCCGGCCGCCAGAGGTGAGAATCTCACCGGCGTCAGATTGTTTGGTACCAGCGTGGAAGACAGTGGCCCCCAGGGCCTCGGCCTCGGCCAGACCGGTGATGGGGTAGCCGCTCAGGTAGCTGACCGGATAGCCACCTGAGGCCAGCACCAGACAGCAGGCTGCGCCGGACTTCCATTTGATGTCAATCTTGTCCAAGGTGCCGTCCACGCAGGCCTGGAAAATGTCCATCAGGTCGGTGTCCAGCATGGACAGGATGGGCTGAGTCTCCGGGTCGCCAAATCGGGCGTTGTACTCCACCACTCTGGGGCCGTCCTTGGTTAACATAAGTCCGAAGTAGATGACCCCTTTGAAGGGCCGACCCTCCGCATTCAGGGCGGCCACCGTGGGCAGGAAGATCTCCCTCATGCACCGGTCCGCAATATCCGGGGTGTACTTGGGGGAGGGGCAGAAGGCACCCATTCCGCCAGTGTTGGGGCCCTGGTTGCCGTCGTAGGCCCGCTTGTGGTCCTGGCTGGACAGCATGGGCACCAGGTGATCCCCGTCGCAGAAGGCCAGCACTGTCACCTCTGGGCCCACCATGCACTCCTCGATGACCACAGTGGAACCCGATTCGCCAAACTTCTTGTCCTCCATCATCTCTCGGAGGGACTGCTCGGCTTCCTCCACCGTGGAGGCCACCACCACACCCTTGCCCAGGGCTAGTCCGTCAGCCTTGACCACGATGGGTGCGCCGTGATCCCGGATGTAGGCCAGGGCCTTGTTCAGGTCGGTGAAGGTCTCATATTTTGCGGTGGGGATGTGGTATTTTTTCATCAGCTCCTTGGAGAAGGCTTTACTGGCCTCGATGATGGCGGCGTTGGCCCGGGGGCCGAAGGCGGGGATGCCTGCTGCCTCCAAAGCGTCTACCATGCCCAGAGCCAGGGGGTCATCTGGGGCCACCATGACAAAGTCCATAGTGTTGTCCTTGGCCCACTGCACCATGCCGTCCACGTCGGTGGCCTTGATAGGCACACAGGTAGCTACCTGGGCAATGCCTCCATTGCCTGGGGCGCAGTAGAGCTCCGTCACCTTGGGGCTCTGTGCCAGCTTCCAGCAGATGGCGTGCTCACGGCCACCTCCGCCTACTACTAAGACTTTCATATTACGTTCTCCTTTTATCAGTCTCGACTGCCGATCCAGTAGCAGCCTGCGCCTACCACGGCGGCGAGATAGCAGATACTTTTTGCGATCTCATCAAAAAAATGTGTCGTGAGAGGTTCGGCTAAAAGCAATATTAGAAAAAAGACAGCCAAGGAAATGCCGCCCCGAATCAACTTCTGTTGCATACCAATTCCTCCTCAATGATGGAACAGCCGCATTCCCGTAAAGGCCATGACCATGCCGTATTTGTCGGCGGTCTCAATGACCTGATCGTCCCGGATGGAGCCGCCGGGCTGGGCGATATACTGCACGCCAGACTGATGGGCCCGCTCCACATTGTCACCGAAGGGGAAGAAGGCGTCACTGCCAAGGGTAACGCCGGTGAGACACTGGGCGATCCACTCCTCTTTGACAGCGGAAGTCAGGTTCTTGGGACAGGTCTTGAAAAACTGCTTCCAGACGCCGCCCCGGGTGAGGGCTGTAAAGTCCGCAATATACTGGTCAATGGTGTTGTCCCGCTCCGGACGGCGGATTCCGTCCAAAAAATCCAGCTCCAAGACCCAGGGGTGCTGCCGCAGCCACCAGATGTCCGCCTTGTTCCCCGCCAGCCGGGTACAGTGGATGCGGCTCTGCTGACCGGCCCCCACACCGATGGTCTGTCCGTCTTTGACGTAGCACACCGAGTTGGACTGGGTGTATTTCAGGGTAATCAGGGCCAACAGCATGTCGTTTTTGGCCCCCTGGGGCAGGTCGCGGTTCTTTGTGACGATATTCTCCAGCATACTCTCGTCAATTGAGAGGTCGTTGTACCCCTGCTCGAAGGTGATGCCGAAGATGTTCCTCCGCTCGATAGGGGCGGGGACGTAGTCTGGGTCGATCTTGACCACGTTGTAGCCGCCCTTGCGTTTGGCTTTGAGAATTTCCAGGGCCTCGTCGGTGTAGCCGGGGGCAATCACGCCGTCAGATACCTCCCCAGCCAAAAAGCGGGCGGTGTCGCCGTCGCAGGTGTCAGACAGCGCCGCCCAGTCTCCGAAGGAGCACAGCCGGTCGGCCCCCCGGGCCCGGATGTAGGCGCAGGCGATGGGGGAGAGGTCCCCCTGGGGGGCCAGGTACATCAGCCGTTCAGTGTCATTCAGGGGCAGGCCCAGGGCTGCGCCGGCGGGGGAGACGTGCTTAAAGGAGGCGGCGGCGGGCAGGCCAGTGGCCTGCTTCAGGGCCTTTACCAGCTGCCAGGAGTTGAGGGCGTCCATAAAGTTGATATACCCCGGCCGGCCGTTGAGCACCTCCAGGGGCAGCTCGCCCTCCTCCATGTAGATGCGGGCCGGCTTCTGGTTGGGGTTGCAGCCGTATTTCAGTTCCAGCTCAGTCATTGCTTGCACTCCTTTCGGGTCTTTCTCCCTTCCTTTCAAGAAAGGAAGGGAAAGAACTATATGGAAAAACTTCGTTTTTCCTCTTATTCTTCTACAGAGTCCTCGTCGATAAAGGCGTAGTCCTGGTCGATCAGCATTTGCAGGTACTCGTCAAAGCTGTCGGCGACGACCACCAGCTCGTCCGGGTCGTGGAGGTAGCGCAGCACCTGGCCCTTTTGGCCCTTGGCGGAGGGGGAGAAGTCAATGAAGAGCTGGGAGGTGCCGCCGTTGTTGCAGCAGTCGGAGAAGTGGAGGAAGTCCAGCTTGTCCATGTCGTCGCAGACCCCCTCGTCCACCGGGATGTCGTCATATTCCCGGTCGATGAGGTAGTCACCCCACTGGCGGAACTGGTCCTTGGTATCCACCATCTGCCGGGCGGAGAGCAGATAGTAGGGGTAGCCCTCGTAGTCGGAGCCCAGGAAGTAGAGGAGCACCTTGTCCTGGGGGTACTCCCGGTAGTAGGTGCCGTCCACCAGCTTGAGCAGCTCGATCAGACTTTCGGGTATGTCCGGGTAAAATTTCAGCAGCCAGTCGATATCCTCCTGGCTGGCCCCCTGGGCCACAGAGGCGAAGCGGTCCCAGACCTCCTGGCCTCCCTCCCGGTAATAGGCCTCTTTCAAACCGTCATAGTAGGCTTGCGCCAGCTCTTTTGCGGTTGGCATAACATCAATCCTCCGATGGTGTATACTGTTCAGCGCGGAATTTCCCGTCCGGTCCCCGCATATAGGCGGTACCAACGGGGGCGGTCAGCAGGGGAAGGATGTCCGGGTCATAGTTGCAGATGGTATTCAGGTCGTAGACCTCGGTGTTTTTGGAATCATTGACGTAGTCCTCGCTCTCCTCGCCGGAGAAGAACCGCCAGCCGCTGTCGGGGCGGCCCTCGGTGGGCTGTTCCCGATAGCACCAGCCCACCTTCTTGCCCAGGACAGTGATGTGGTCGGTGGCGAAGCAGCCGCTGGGCTCCTCCCAGTCGGTGAGGTACAGCTTAAACTCCGGGGCCCACAGCCGAAATTCTTTTTTCCGGGGCGGGACATGCCACAGGCCGCTGGCCCAGGCGGCGCCGTCGTTTAAAAGCATGCTTACCAGCTTGGTCCACAGCTCCAGGCCCTTGTTCAGCTCGGGCAGCTTGGAGCCGCCCCGGAAGTCCCAGTACAGCTCGCCGCACACCAGACTGACGGCAAAGTCAGTCCAGTCCCGGAAAATCTGGGCCTGGACAATCCAGTGCTCCGCCATCTCGTCAAATTCCTCCCGGGTGAGCAGGCCGCAGGCGTAGCCCGCCCGCAGATGGCCCACACACTCGCTGATGTCCCAGGCCAGATAGCCCTTGTGGCCCACGATGGGGTAGAACTGGGCGGAGAAGTCACGGGCCACCTGGAAGAACTCCAGGCCACCCCCGTTGAGCTGAGACAGGTCGAAGGGGGGACGGCCCTCCCAGAAACCCTCGAAGTCCAGATACTGGCTGTGGCAGCGCAGCTCCTTGTTACAGAACTCCACCATGGACTCCTTGTCCGTAATGCCGAAAATACCCTCCAGGTGGGCTTTGCAGGCCATTTCCGCCGTGGGGTCGGCGCATTTGGGCAGGGTGATGAAGTAGTTGGGCCCCGACTCGTTGGGCCCGGGGATGCCGGGGGTCTTGCGCAGAGCGGAGATCCCCGCCAGCAGGGCGATGAACTCGTCCCGGCCGCAGGGCCGGCGTCCGTTGGTGTTCAGCGTTCGCAGGTCCGCCTCCAGCGCCCGGACGGACTCAGCCAGTCCGGTGTCGTAGGGGTGAAAGTCGATCAGACCCGTCTCCGGGGTGGCGGAAATTTCCGTCTTGGGCTCAGAGGGCTTGTCCTGTTTCTTGAAGCGGTCTAAGAGACCCATTGCAATACCCTTCTTTCAGCAGTTCTTATTAATGATACAGCTGTCCGTTCCACCGCCTGCCAGGTCGATAAGACGGACGTAAAGAGACACCTTATTGTCCTCATTCAGGCTGTCCCAGATTTCCCTGGCCAAGTCGTCGGAGGTCAGGGCGCTGATCTTCACCCGCCGGGGCTCGCCCTGGAAAGAGGGCAGGGGGTCGCCGTCGCTCTGGTAGGTGTGAATGAAGTGGCCCGTCCCGGCTATGGGGGCGTCGTATTCGAAGAAGTACCGGCAGCAGCAGCTGGGGTCGCCGTCCAGGCTCTTGAGGATGGACAGATTATAGGTGCCGTCGGGCTTCATTACGCCGGAGATGCGGGGGGTCCAGTTGGGGCCGTCAGGCTCGAACTTCCGCTGTGTAAGGGCGTGGCGGTAGCAGTGGCCCTCCGCAATCGCGTCCCGGATGGTGTCGGTCTGGTCGCCGTTGGTCACCACCAGCAGGCCGTTGGGCAGCAGCCGGACGGGGTGGTAGATGATGAGAGAGGGATCGGTCATCTTGCTCTCGTCAAAGGCCTTTGTCCGGATGCCGTCCTCGGTGTTTTCAAAAATTCGGTTGCGGCTGTTCTCGCTGCGGCCCATGATGAAATAGGCGATGACCGCCTGGTTGTTGACCGTGCGGCCCATGAGGATGCCCCTGCCGGGGTAGGGGTTTTCGGAGAGATATTTTGTCAAATCAATCACTTTGGGACCTCCTGTAGGGACGCATTACGATGCGCCCGTCTTTTCTATAATGACAAATTTGCAGACGTTTTGTGAGGCGCCCACTATATATTGGACGAAGGCAGAATCCGCACTGTCCGGCCCTCTACCCTCAACCGGTCCTGGCAGAAGAGGGAGACGGCCTGGGGTAGAAGTTTCCACTCGCACTGCTCCATGATCCGGCGTTGGAGGGTCTCGGGGGTGTCGTCTGGGAGGACATCTACCGCCTTTTGCAGGATGATAGGTCCGCTGTCGCACTCCTCGGTGACGAAGTGTACAGTGGCACCGGAGATCTTCACGCCGTAGGTTAGGGCCTTCTCATGGACGTGAAGGCCGAAGCACCCCGGGCCGGCAAAAGAAGGGATTAGAGCAGGGTGGACATTGATAATGGCATTTTCGTAAACTTCAAAAAACTCTTTGGTTACAATAGTCATAAAGCCCGCCATTACCACAACATCTATGGACAGCTCTTTTAATTTTTCTACCAGTGCCACCGTCATGGCCTGGTTGGAGGGATAACTTTTTCGATCCAGCACATATCCGGGGATACCGGCTTTTGCGGCCCGCTCCAAAGCGTAAACCTCTGGTGCGGAGGAGATGACAACGGTAATCTCCCCGTTGATAATCTCTCCCCGGCCCTGGGCGTCGATGAGGGCCTGTAAATTGGTTCCGCCGCCGGAGACCAGGACGGCGATTTTTTTCCTGCTCATACGGGAATGCTGACGGTGCCGAAGGAGACGCCCCTGTCTCCCGTCTGCACACAGCCCACCTCCGCCGCGTCGGTCTCGCCGGCGGTATGGAGGATGGTCAGGGCCTGCTCTGCCTGTTCCCGGGGGACGGCCAGCACCATGCCCAGGCCCATGTTGAAGGTGTTGTACATGTCGTGCTCCGGGATATTGCCCCGCTCCTGAATGAGGTCGAAAATAGGCAGGCTGGGCAGCGTGGCCACGGGGAAGAAGGCCTCCAGCCCCTCGGGCAGCATCCGGGGGACGTTCTCATAGAAGCCGCCGCCGGTGATGTGGCTGGCGCCGTGGAGGTCCACCCCGCCGTCAATGAGGGCCAGGACGGGCTTCACATAGAGCTTGGTGGGGGCCAGCAGGGCCTCGCCAAGGGACTTGCCCTCCAGCTCGTCCATGGGGATGTTCAGATCGGCGTGTTCGATGTCGAATACCTTGCGCACCAGAGAGAAGCCGTTGGAGTGGACTCCAGAGGAGGTGAGGCCAATGAGGGCGTCCCCCTCGCTTACCTTGGAGCCGTCGATGATCTTCTCCCGATCCACTACGCCCACGGCGAAGCCAGCCAGGTCGTAGTCCTCGGGGGCCATCAGTCCGGGGTGCTCGGCGGTCTCGCCGCCGATCAGGGCGCAGCCCGATTGGACGCAGCCCTCGGCCACGCCGGAGACGATGGACGCCACCTTCTCAGGTTCGTTCTTGCCGATGGCGATGTAGTCCAGGAAGAACAGAGGTTTGGCGCCGCAGCAGATGATGTCGTTGACACACATGGCCACGCAGTCGATGCCGATGGTGTCATGCCTGTCCAGCAGCTGGGCCAGACGAATTTTTGTGCCAACGCCGTCAGTTCCTGAGACAAGCACCGGCTCCTTCATCCCAGTCAGATCGGGGGCAAACAGGCCACCGAAGCCGCCGATACCGCTGACCACGCCGGGGACCATGGTGCGGGCCACATGCTTTTTCATCAGTTGTACGCCCTTGTAGCCGGCCTCAATGTCGACGCCGGCAGCGGCGTATGATGCGGAATGAGAGTTATTCATACCTCATTCTCCTTCCAAACTCTGCACTGATCAATCCGTTTTCCGCCGTCGCCCTGTTTTTCATCAAAGGCAAACTGCTTCAGTACTGCGCAGGGGAAATCCCCGCATTGACCACAGTGTGTATGTCCTTTTTCCTCACAGCAAGCTTTCACAGGGCAGCTGTCGCCCCAAAAGGGTTTTTGGATCTGAATACAGCCGCTGCAGCCCATCTGCTCCCGAAAGCTGCATTCCCCGCACAAAATTCCACATCGTGACTCAATCATAGTGGCAGTTTCCTTTCTCTTATTCTTTTCCCGACCAGCAGTAAGTACATACCTTACTCCGGTCGATGCCAATGGCTTCTAGGAGGCCATCCAGAGACTGGTACCCCAGGGTGTCGAAGCCAAATTTCTCACAAATGGCCTTCAGCATACAGCCGCCCCGCTGGGTGGAGGGGTCGGCATACTCTTCCAGGTGCTTTTGACCCTCGTCCCCCTCCAGCTCCTGGATGGTGCGCCGGGCAAGGAGATCCATGTCGGAGTTTCCACGAGAAAAGTTCAGGTATTTGCAGCTATACATGATGGGGGGGCAGGCCGAGCGCATGTGGACCTCTTTTGCCCCAGACTCGTAGAGAAATTCTACCGTCTCCTGTAGCTGGGTGCCCCGGACAATGGAGTCGTCCACAAAGAGGAGCTTTTTCCCTTCAATCAACTCTGGGACGGGAATCTGCTTCATCTTTGCCACTTGATTGCGTACATCCTGGTTGGCAGGCATAAAGGAGCGGGGCCAGGTGGGGGTATATTTGATGAAGGGGCGGGCGAAATGGACGCCGCTCTCGTTGGCATAGCCAATGGCATGAGGAATACCAGAGTCGGGGACACCAGCTACATAGTCCACCTGGGGCAAAACCGCGCGCCTCCGCTCATCCCGGGCCATGATGGCGCCGTTGCGATAGCGCATAAGTTCTACATTGACTCCCTCGTAGTTGGAGTTGGGGTAGCCGTAATAACTCCAAAGAAAGGCACAGATTTTCATCTCAGATACGGCGGGGGAGAGTACCTCGTAGCCATCAGGGCGCAGCCGGACAACTTCTCGGGGGCCTAGTTCATAGATGTCCTCATAACCCAGCTTGTGGTAGGCAAAGGATTCAAACGAGACACAGTGCCCCGCCGCATTTTTGCCGACTAGGACGGGCAGGCGACCTACCTTGTCTCGGGCGGCAATAATCTCTCCCTGGCTGGTGAGAATCAGCAGAGTCAAAGAGCCGGATATCGCCTCCTGGGCGTGTAAAATTCCGTCCACCAGATTATCTTTTTGGTTGATCAGAGCGGCAGCCAGTTCAGTGGAGTTGACCTTGCCGGAACTCATGGCCATAAACTGGTGTCCATGGTCGGAGAAGTACCGCTCTACCAGTTCCTCGGCATTGTTGATGATGCCGACAGTGGTGATAGCGTACAGTCCCAGGTGGGAGCGGACCAGCAGGGGCTGGGGGTCTGTGTCGCTGATGCAGCCAATGCCGCTATGTCCATGAAAAGAGGACAGATCCTTTTCAAATTTGGTGCGGAAGGGGGTGTTCTCAATAGAATGGATTTGCCGCTGGAAGCCGTCCTTAACGTCATAGATAATCATGCCGCCCCGGCGGGTGCCAAGGTGGGAGTGGTAATCCACCCCAAAAAAGATATCAAGCGAGACGTCCCGCTGGGAGACAGCCCCAAAAAAACCGCCCATTATAGAGCCTCCTTATTTTTTACGCTTGTGCCGGAATAGCCAGGCGGCGCCTGTAATCAGCGCCGCCGTCAAAAGCAGCAAGACAATGGACAGCCCGGGATTGCCGGATACCAAAACCGCGGCAGGGCCGTCTTGGCTGCCGATGATGTCAATGCCCATTTGTGTGCCTTTTAAGCAATTAGGCGAAGAACAGCTTAGATAGGGTCATGGGATCGATATACTGCCCATCCTTGTACACCCGCATGTTGCCGGACGCGATTTCGTCAATGAGCATTACCTTGCCGTCAGCGTCATAGCCGTACTCAAACTTGATGTCGTAGAGAACGAGACCTTTCTCCTTCAGGTCATCGGCCACGATCTGGGTGATTTTCTGGGTCATGTCCTTGATGTCGTCGTACTGGGCCTCGGTCATCACACCCAGGGCCACCAGGGCGTCTTTGGTCACCAGGGGGTCGCCCTTCTCGTCGTTCTTAAAGGTGGTCTCCACATAGGCGGGCAGGTCGGCGCCCTCCTCAATATACTCGCCGTACCGGCGGATGAAGGAACCGACCGCCTTGTGGCGGCAGATGACCTCCAGGCCGTGGCCGAAGACCTTGGCGGGCAGGACCTCCATGGTGGTGTGAGCCAGGTCGGCGGAGACAAAGTGGGTCTTGATGCCGGCAGCGTTGATCTTCTCGAAGAAATAGATGGACATACGCAAATTGACGTCGCCCACCCCTTCGATGGTCAGGCCGATGGAATTCTCACCGGGGTCAAACACACCGTCTTTGCCGGTGCAGTCGTCCTTAAACTGGAGCAGGTAGTTGCCGTTGTCCAGAGCGTAGACGTTCTTGGTCTTACCGGTGTAAACAAGATTCTTTTCCATGATAGTTTTCCTCCTAAAAAATAATATCGTCGTGTTGGGCCCGCCCTGCCGGACGGGATGGGGGCCATGGGCCGTGCAGAGTTTTTCGTTCAGATGGTACCAGGTCTAGCCGGCTTTTACAGGTCAGTCCCCAGGAATGCGCCCCTTGGAAAAAACGCCGGAAGGTCTCCAGAGTGAGGCAGGGGGACAGGGGCATGTCCATTTCTTTCAGAGATACGGTCCCGGTGTCCAAGCGGATTATGGGGGTTATTCCCTCAACTCTGCCTGGAGTTTGGCCTCTTTTTCGGCGATTTGCTCGGCCATCTTATCCCGGGCGGCGTCCAAACGGGCGGCCAGTGCATCGTCGGAGACGGCCAAAATCTGCGCGGCCAGAACGGCGGCATTTTTGGCTCCGTTGATGGCCACAGTGGCCACAGGGATTCCACTGGGCATCTGGACGGTGGCAAGCAGGGCGTCCAGGCCGTCTACAGCTCCACCCTTCATAGGGATGCCGATGACAGGCAGGGTGGAATTACCGGCAAAAGCTCCGGCCAGATGGGCGGCCATACCGGCAGCACAGATGAATACGCCAAAACCATTGGACCGACCGTTTCTGGCGAACTCGGCGGCGGCAGCGGGAGTACGGTGAGCACTGAGAATATGGGCCTCGAATGGAATGCCAAATTCTTGCAGCTGCTCACAGGCGCCCCGAACCACGGGCCAATCACTGTCGGAACCCATAATAACAGCGACTTTTTTCATCATGAACACTCCTTTGAAAAAAGTTTCAGGCCGTCTGGGGGACAGACAGCCTGATAGATGATTTGTGGGGGATTTTGGGCAGATTGGGGCCGTGGCAGTGCTGATAACGAAAGCCAGGAAAGTGAAGCATGGGAAAGGCCCCCTTTCTGATCCTGATAAGACCACTGGGTAAATCTCCATATGTATCATTGGAGGATTGTGTCGGACCGGAATAAAAATCTTGAAAAATAATCTCTATTTGACAGAAATTTCCTCGCTATCCCACACAGTTGAGTGGGTTCGACACCCCTCTGGTTCCCATTTTATAGGAAAAAAAGAAACTTTGCAAGGGGGAGAAATATTTTCGTAGATTTGTACAAGAAAGGAGGGAAAACAGACAAAAAAGTGGGCTAAGGAGAGGAGTGCTACAACAGACCCGCGGTGGTGAGGATTCGCTCTACCTCGCTGGCGCGGCAGGGCCAAGCGGCTTCAGCTGCCCGGTCCATTCGACGCTGGGAGACGAAATGGGGCGCCTCCTCTAGGGCGTGAGCACATAGGGTGACAAATTCATCCAGATCGTGGGCACCATAGACAACGTCGGGGAAGGGTTCAATTTGGTCGGGCCACAGCATGGACACCACCGGTTTTCCAGTGGCCAAGTATTCATATAGCCGGGGAGAGACCACATCGTCAAAGGGCTGGTCAGTGCGTTGCAGATCGATCAACGCATGACAGCGGTACAGCCAGTCGGGCACCTCTGTCACAGGCCGGGGACCTGGTAAAAATACGTTAGACAGCTTGTCCAGTTGGCGCAGAAAAGGATTTGCCCGCTCGACCTTCCCCATCAGCAAAAATCCCCAATCAGGTCGGGCCTGGGCGGCATAGAGTACGGGGGACAGGTCAAGTCCCTCCCGAATTGTGCCAGCCCACCCGAAGATGGGGGCGATCACCCCGGGCATGGGATCAAAACGGGGGGCATTTGGATCGAAGAGGGGAAGATTGATACCGTTAGGCAGCAGGGCGATGTTTGCGCTGCAGGGGGACAGCCGGTCAGCCAGCAGGGGGGAGGCAGCAAAGACTACATCTGCTGCCCGGGCCAAACTGCCTTCCCAGTCAGGGGAGAGAGTATCCCATACCCGATCACAGTCGTAGACCAGCCCGCTGTAAGACAGTTTGTCCAATAGATGGATGTGGCGGGGATGGGTAGTCCACAGGAGTGGTTCAGAAAAATGACGCCGAACGGCGGCGTCCTGAATAAACCGGCCCACTTTGTTCCATGCCATTTGAAACAGAAGTCGGTACCGCTCTGAGATCGGAAAGGGGATGGGGGGCAGGGTATAGGCGGCTACATTGGGGCGGACCTGACGCCCTTTCTTTAGATAAGACTTATCCCTCGGAGACTGGGCAGGCGAAAAATATAGAATTTGGGTGTCCCGAAGGCGAGAAATAAGCTGTTGCGTGCGGCCCGGCAGTCGAGTGGACCAGGGCTCGCTGGAAAAGCAGAGAATTTGCTTCAAGGGGAAAGACCTCCGAAAGTTGAAATCCTAAAATATAAAATATAGTGTTGACTTGTTGAAAATTTCCATTATTATTATAGTATAGAATATGGCATGGGTCAAGACATACAATGACTTCCAAATTTTAGAAGCGGAGGGGGAGCTGTGCTGGATGCGCTGATTCAGTTGGATGGACAACTTTTACTGATGATTCAGGGGCTGCGCCAGTCTTGGCTGGACCCCATTGTGGCAATCTATACCAAGCTGGGGGATGCAGGGCTGCTTTGGATCGCCCTGTCACTGGCTATGCTGCTGTGGAAGCCAACCCGCAGGGCGGGGCTGCTGTCTCTATATGCCATGGCGCTGGGCCTGTTGGTGACCAATATCACCGTGAAGCCTGCGGTGGAACGGCTCAGACCCTGGACAGTTTTGCCAATTGCTCCCCTGGTGACAGAGAGAGACCCCTACTCGTTTCCCTCTGGACATACTTGCGCCGCATTTGCCGCCGGGATGATTTGGCTGCGGGACCTGCCCTGGAGGTGGGGACGGATTGCTGCCCCTGTGCTGGCAGTTTTAATGGGGCTGTCCCGGCTCTATGCGGGAGTCCACTACCCTTCTGATGTGGCAGTGGGAGGCCTGATTGGAGCTGTGTGTGCTTGGGTGGCTTGGAAGACATACCAGATTTGGGAGGGCCGGCGTAGCCGCGCCCGGTAGAGGAGCAGGGCTGCTGTGACCTTACGATAGCGTGTGTGGGAGATTTTTTGTGGCCTGTCTTTGTGCGAGCGATCTCGTAGAAACTGGACCGTCTGCGGGAATAAAAATGGAGGGAAGAACTACTATGTGGAAAAATGTTGGCTACTATAACGGAGAAATTGGGGCGCTGGAGGAGATGAAGGTGCCGATGGGAGACCGGGCGCTCTACTTCGGCGACGGCATTTATGAGGCTACCTGTGCGGCAAATCGCATTCCATTTGCGATAGAGGACCACTTGGACCGGATGTACAACAGTTTGCGCCTGATGGAGATTCCGTTCCAGATGGACCGCAGTCAAGTGAGAGCAGAGCTACAGAAGGTGCTTGATGCGGCGGAGGATGCGCCCATCCACTTTCTTTACTGGCAGATATCCCGAGGGGTGGCGCCGCGCAACCATGTTTTTCCCGAGGCGGAGGTGAAACCCACGCTGATGGCCTATGTGAGACCCCACACCATGAAACCCTTGGAAAAACCCTATAAGCTGATCTCGATGGAGGACATCCGTTTTCGGCTGTGCAACATCAAAACACTGAATCTGATTCCCAGTGTACTGGCCAATCAGCGGGCGGCGGAGGCGGGCTGTGACGAGGCAGTGCTCCACCGGGGCAGCCGGGTGACCGAGTGTGCCCACAGCAATATCTCTATTCTGAAGGACGGTGTGCTGCGCACTGCCCCGACAGACGAGCTGATCCTGCCTGGAATTACCCGGAAGCACCTGCTGGCTCTGGCAAAGGAGCACGATATCCCCACTTTGGAAGAGCCGTTCTCCATGGTGGAGCTGATGAACGCGGATGAGATCATTGTAACCAGTTCCAGCGCCCTGTGTATGCAAGTGGAGTCGATTGACCATATTCCTGTGGGCGGAAAGGACCAGACCCGGCTTAAAATTCTCCAGAATGCGTACCTGGAGAAATTCCAGCGGGAAACTGCGGGATAAGATAGACAAGGGATTGTCAGAGAGAGGGCTCATTTTTTGGCCAACCCTAAACCGGTGTGTGTTCAGAGGCATAGAATGGTGCGGAGCCGTCAGTGGACATTTGGCGCTGGGTGGAGCCACAGCCTTTGAATGTACAGTTTGAGGCCATGGAATAGAATCTGTATTTGTCAATTTGGTATACTATTTAGGCAGCGTTTTTCCCATTGTTCCATCTAAATCATCGATTGACAAGGGGATGCACGCCAGTGGGCGGCAATTTTGGCCCAATGGCGGGTGTGGCGCTTTTTAAAAATGGTCGGGATCGGTACAGATTGAAAATCAGCTTTCGCTTTTGGAGGATATTTGTTATAATGCCATTTGATGCAAGTGTCATCCGCTAGGGTTGTATCAGAAAAGTGTTGTCTGCCAATGATCTGATACACCTAAAAACGCACCTGCCCTGGGGCTCTGGGCAGACGCGTGCTGGGCGTCCGACATAGCAGGACGCTGATATAGGGAGTATTAGATATGGAAAAAGTATTAATTATTGACGACAGCCCTACCCAGGCAGATCTCCTGCGAACCATTCTGGAGAAGGACTACGCTATTACAGTTGCCCACACATCCGAGGAAGGACTGCGCCGCGCTGAAGATGGAGATCTTTCTCTGATTCTGCTGGATGTGGTCATGCCTGGGATGGACGGCTTTGCACTATTGAAAAAACTGCGGGAGGAGGCAGTAACCCGTTACACTCCGGTTATTCTCATAACCAGTTTGTCTGACCTGGAGAGCGAGGAACGGGGGCTGGCGCTGGGAGCAGTCGATTATATCCGAAAACCATTCCGCGATGCCATTATTAGGGCGCGCGTGAATACCCACATTAAACTGTATCGTTACCGGATTCAGGTGGAGCGGTTGGCTATGGTGGACCAGCTTACCGGTGTGGCGAACCGCCGTCGGTACGATATGTGCTGCCGGACCAAGTGGCAGGATGCCGCTCGGCTGAAGGTCCCAATCTCCCTATGTATGTTTGATATTGACCACTTCAAAGTCTATAATGACACCTTTGGACATCCGGCCGGAGACCGGGTGATTTCTGAGGTGGCTCAGACTGTGAATAAGCTTTTCCGGCGCAATACAGACTTTTTTGCCCGTTACGGAGGGGAGGAGTTTGTGGCCATCCTGTTGGGCAATGATTCAAGATCTGCTTACAAACACATAAGGAATATCCGCAGGGCGGTGGAGGGGCGGAAAATCCCCCATAACCCGGAGGTATCTCCCTGGGTAACTGTGAGTATAGGCGGCGTTACCGTTATACCCAAGAGTGACGACTCCTATGACACCTATTTGCAGATTGCGGACACCATGTTGTACGACGCCAAACGTTTTGGACGCAACCAGGTGGTCTGGTCTAACGAGCATATGGAGCAGCTGCGGGAGCATTAGGGCTTGTTTGAAACATGTCAATACGCCCAAGAGGCAGGTCTTTTTTCGCCATACTGCCCCAATTTTTCTTGCAATAC
>CAPGBJ010000095.1 GCA_948616425.1 uncultured Oscillospiraceae bacterium | reverse complement strand
CTAGGGCTTGTTTGAAACATGGTAACATGCCCCAACGCCGGCTCTTTTTCCGCCATGCTTTGCCAATTTTCCTTGAAATACATCCAGTATTCCTGCGTCAAATTGACTTCCTCTGGCGAAAAAATTTCTCGCTGTTGGGCATAGTTCCATTTTTCAAACAGCGCCTAACTATTTTAAAGAGAACAAGAGGGGATTTTATGGACAAAAGACAATGGGGAGCCCTGATGCTGGCTGGATTGCTGATACTCCCGCTGGCCTCCTGCGGCAAGAAGGCTCCAAACGGCAGCGCCTCCTCCGAACCGGGCAGTGCTTCGCCCCCCAACGAACCCAGCATCTCTGTCATCGCCCCGGTGGACCCCGAACCGGGGCACCCCTATTCTAATCCGCTCACCGGCGAGGGACTAGAGGAGGACATCAGTGATCAGCGCCCCGTTGCCGTCATGTTCAACAACCTGAAAAAAGCCCTGCCTCAGATCGGAATATCCCATGCGGACGTGCTCTACGAGATTGAGGCCGAAGGGGGGATCACCCGGATTATGGGGGTCTACCAGAATCTGGAGGGGGCGGGTGATCTGGGCAGTGTCCGTTCTGCCCGGGATTACTATGTCAACCTGGCCCTGGGCCACGACGCCATCTATGTCCACGCCGGCGGCAGCCCCCAGGCCTACGACGCCTTCGACAGCTGGGGCGTCACCCACATCGACTTTGTCAACGGCCCCTACGGCAATATGTGCTGGCGGGATCCAGACCGCCGCAAAACTGCCGGTCTGGAGCACTCTCTGCTCACCTCCAGCGAAAAGATCCTGGCGCAAATGCCCAGCCGGTTCCGGTTGGACCACGAGACCGGGTATACTGTGGGCTGGACCTTTGACCAGACACCTCCGGCCGGAGGCCAGAAGGCCGGCCATCTGCAGGTGCCCTTCTCCCGTTACAAGACCGGCCTGTTCGAGTACATAGACGCCGAGGCACGATACTGTGTGAGCCAGCACATCGACGGGGCAGACCTCCCCCTTCTGGAGGGGGCCGACTCAGAACAACTCACGGTAAAAAATGTGCTGGTGCTCTACACCGATGTGAACCGGGTGAAGGGGGACGACAAGGGCCGTATGGAGGTGCGCACCACCGGCACGGGAGACGGTCTGCTCTGCCGGGACGGTCAAGTCTATGAGATCACCTGGCAGCGGGACAATCGGAATGGCTGCTACGCCTTCCTGGATCAGTCGGGAAAGCCAATTCCCCTTGGCGTTGGTTCCAGCTACATCAACATCGTGGGCACCTCCTCCCAGGTCACCTGGGAGGAGTGAGAGGCCCCTCCGACGCGATGCGTCGTCAAGCTTCCCCTGACAAAAGCGCGGAAAGGGTTCTCTCGCTCAGCTCTAAGAGCTGTCTGCGCCCTCTCAAACGAGCCCTATCCGCCGCCAGGAGCGGAAATTAGCGGCAGAGCGCCGCCGCCCAGTATTTTCTGACCGTGAAGCTAGGTTCTTACTTGCCAAAGCTGGTCAATTGGTGTTACAATATCACAGGATCAAAGAACCCAAATCTCTGAGGGAAAGGAAGTGGGACCCGGGATGGAAGGCCGAAGTTGCCAAACAGGCGCGAAGGAGAGCTGCCACGAACGAGGGGCGGCGGACCGGGGGCTGTCTGGGTCCGCGTCCCGCCGCCGGATCTGATTCAGAGGGACGGGTGTCCTTCTCCTTGTCATGTGCAGCCACAGGCTTGCCGTACCCTTTCGCGGTAGGGCTTGCCTGTGGCTTTTCGCGCCTCGCGTTTCTGAAGAAAACGAGAGGAGGAGGATAATATGCACGATAACTATAGTCTGGATCAGCTGATGCAGCTGGTCCAAGAGCGTAAATTCCGCGCGCTGCGCGAAATTTTGAACGAGATGAACGAGGTGGATATCGCCGGTTTTCTGGATGAGCTGGAGGTAGAACAGGAGATTTTAGTGTTTCGCCTGCTGCCTAAGGACACAGCGGCGGAGGTATTTGCCTATCTGGAGGAGGACCAGGAAAAGCTGATTGGCGCCCTCACTGACAAGGAGCTGCGGGAGGTGCTGGACGAGCTGTATTTGGACGATACGGTGGATCTGATCGAGGACCTGCCCGCCAACCTGGTGTCCCGCATTCTGCGCAACACCGACGCCTCCACCCGCAGTCAGATCAACCAGCTGCTCAACTACCCCAAGGACTCCGCCGGCTCTCTCATGACCACAGAGTTTGTCTACCTCCATCCCAACAACACGGTAGAGGAATCCTTTGCCCGCATCCGCAAGGTAGGTCTGGACAAAGAGACGGTGTACACCTGCTATGTCACCAAAAGACGTGTGCTGGTGGGGGTAGTGACGGTAAAACGTCTGCTGATGTCTGCCTATGACACGCCAATCAGCGACATCATGGAAACCAATATCCTATCTGTCAAAACCTATGAGGACAAAGAGGATGTGGCCCAGATGTTCTCCAAATACGACTTGACCGCCCTGCCGGTGGTGGACGGGGAAGACCGGCTGGTGGGCATCATCACGGTGGACGACGCCATGGACGTCATGGAAGAGGAGGCCACCGAGGACTTTGAGAAGATGGCCGCCATCCTCCCTTCCGACAAGCCCTACCTGCGCACCGGAGTTCTGGAGACCTGGAGGGCCCGCATCCCCTGGCTGATGCTGCTGATGCTGTCCGCCACCTTTACCGGACTGATCATCACCGGGTTTGAGTCGGCCCTAGCCGCCTGTGTCATTCTCACCTCTTTCATCCCCATGTTGTCGGGAACTGGAGGCAATTCTGGATCTCAGTCGTCGGTGGCCGTCATCCGCGCGCTGTCTCTGGGTGAGGTGGAGTTTACCGACGTGCTGGCTGTGGTCTGGAAAGAGGTCCGAGTCGCCCTTCTATGCGGTCTGTGCCTGGGCGGGGCAAATTTTGTCAAGATGCTGCTGGTAGACCGGATGTTGATGCACAACCCGGACGTCACCGTCACGGTGGCCTGTGTGGTGTGTCTCACCCTGATGCTGACGGTGGTATGTGCAAAAATTGTGGGCTGCCTGCTCCCCATGGCTGCGGAAAAGGTTGGCATTGACCCTGCCGTCATGGCCGCTCCCTTTATTACTACCATTGTGGATGCCCTATCTCTGCTGATCTACTTCAGCATTGCTACCCGGGCCCTGAACCTATAAAAGCGCCCCCGGCTGGATGTTTCCGGCTGGGGGCCTGTCCTATTTACAGATTGCCCATACTGCGCAGGTAGGTCTCCGCGCCGTAGCGCAGACATCGTTGGAGACGCCGTTCTCCCCGCTGAATCGTTCGGGAAACGGTTGATCTGTCAACCCCCATGATCTCCCCAATTTCCCGCATATTCTTCCCCTCAGCGTAGTACATCAGCAGCATTTGACGCTGTTTACTGGTGACGTCTTCCTGGAGGGCCCGAATGAGATTGCGCTTCAACCGGCTGATCTCCTGGCTGTTGTCTGACTGAATCTGCCGGGAGTACATCGCCATATCCGCAGCGTACAGCCCGCCCCTTCTATATCGTGTATTTGGCATTGCGTCGATACCCCCTATCATAGTAACGCTCGGTAAACACGGCCAACTCCCGGGCCTCCCGCAGCATCGTGGACAGCATTCGAATCCGGTTTTGGAGTTGACAGCGCCTGTCATCCCTGCTTTCATCCTCCAACAAACATTCCAGCTGGCAGATACGCGCGTTCAGCGCATGAGCATGGGCCCGGTATTCTAGCGACAGCTCAGCCAAAGTCATTTCCATACCTCCCTTGACTTTTGATTCCCATGGGACTTGTCGGGAGCGCTGAGGTGGAACACGCTCCAGTCCAAGTCCTCTCGCCCCATACCCGGGATACCGCCGGCGCACTGGAAGCCCTGGTATGGACCCAGAAATCCCGGCTCCAGCCCTCCCGGAAAAAAGATAAAAAATTTCTGATTAATGGCTTGACATACCTCACTTTCTTTGTTATAATAACGTTCGCTGTTGGACAGTCGCCATACGCTGGTGTAGCTCAGCCGGTAGAGCAGCTGATTTGTAATCAGCAGGTCGGGGGTTCGAATCCGTCCACCAGCTCCACGTTGTCGAAGCAACGTCCGTTTTGTTTGGAAATCCATGGATGGTACTGTTTATGAGACCTCTTTACTTTCCAGTTCAAAACCGAACCTGTCGGACTTCCCTTTTGTAGGCCGGCTGGGGTGGGTCAGGTGACAATTTCATATGGAGGAGTTCCCGAGTGGCCAAAGGGGGCAGACTGTAAATCTGTTGCGTTTCGCTTCGGTGGTTCGAATCCACCCTCCTCCACCACGTCGGAGCAAAGTCCGCTTTGCTCCGACGATTTTTTATCAAAATCGTCATCCGCTCCGCTCCCTTGCTCCTCCTCCCCAAATCGAACCCGCTGCGCTGGGCTTCGATTTGGTTTTTCGCCTAAACCTGAAGGAAGTTCGATTTT
>CAPGBJ010000094.1 GCA_948616425.1 uncultured Oscillospiraceae bacterium | reverse complement strand
GGCCGATGTTGGAGGCCTTGGAAGCCTGACCGCCGGTGTTGGAGTACACCTCAGTGTCGAAGACGAAGATGTTCACGTCCTCGCCGGAGGCCAGCACGTGGTCCACACCGCCGTAACCGATGTCGTAGGCCCAGCCGTCGCCGCCGAAGATCCACACGGACTTCTTGGCCAGGTAGTCCTTCTCGGCCAGGATGTCGGCCACCAGCTTGCAGGCGTCGCAGTCGCAGAACTTGGCGCCGGAGGCCTTCAGCTCCTGGGCATGGGCCAGCATAGCGCCCTTCTTGTCGCCAAAGACCTTGTCGGCCTCAGGGCTTGAGACAAAGGCAATGCAGGCATCCACGGGCATGATACTCTCTTCCAGAAGCTTGACATACTCGCGGGTGGCCTCAGCGTTGGCCTGGCCGTCCTCCATGGTGTCCAGCCACTTCTGGGCGGCGTCCTTCAGGGGCTGGTAAGTGTGGGGCACCTCAATGAGGGCGCGGGTCTTCTCGGCCAGACGGGTGCGGATGGCCTTCTGGCCCAGATACATGCCCAGACCGTGCTCGGCGTTGTCCTCAAACAGGGAGTTGGCCCAGGCGGGACCCTTCCCCTCGGGGGTAGTGGCGTAGGGGGAGGTGGCGGCGGGACCGCCCCAGATGGAGGAACAACCGGTGGCGTTGGAGATATACATCCGGTCGCCGAACAGCTGGGTGATGAGGCGGGCGTAAGCGGTCTCGGCGCAGCCGGCGCAGGAGCCGGAGAACTCCAGGAGGGGCTTCTTGAACTGGGAGCCCTTGACAGACAGGTCGGCCATCTCCTCCTTGACGGAGACGTTGGCCACCATATAGTTGAACACATCCTGCTGGGCGGCCTCCTGCTCCTGGGGCACCATGGCCAGAGCGTCCACCGGGCAGGTCTTCACGCACACGGAGCAGCCCATGCAGTCCAGAGGGCTGACGGCGATGGTGAACTTGTACTGCCCCTTGCCCTTGCCGGCCTTGACGTCCACAATCTTGGCAGCCTCAGGGGCGTTCTTGGCCTCGTCCTCGGTGAGGGCGAAGGGCCGGATGGTGGCGTGGGGGCACACATAGGAGCACTGGTTACACTGGATACACTTGCTGGAGTCCCACTGGGGCACGGCCACGGCCACGCCACGCTTCTCGTAGGCGGCGGCGCCCAGCTCGAAGGTGCCGTCGGCGTAGGGGGTGAAGGCGGAGACGGGCAGGCTGTCGCCGTCCATCCGGTCCACAGGGTCGAGAACGTTGTTCACCAGGTCCACCAGCTTGGCGGGGCCGGTGTGCTTGTTCTCCTTGGGAGCGTCAACGGCGTCCTTCCAGGAGGCGGGCACCTCGAACTTGGTGAAGGCGGACGCGCCGGCGTCGATGGCCTTGTGGTTCATGTCCACGATGTCCTGGCCCTTCTTCAGGTAGGAGTGGGTGGCGGCGTCCTTCATATACTGGATGGCCTCGGCCTCGGGCATCACCTTGGCCAGCTTGAAGAAGGCGGACTGGAGGATGGTGTTGGTGCGCTTGCCCATGCCGATCTCCTGGGCCAGGTCGATGGCGTTGATGAGATAGACCTGGATGTTGTTCTCGGCGATATACCGCTTGGCCACGGCGGGCATGTGCTTATCCAGCTCCTCGGCGGTCCACTGGCAGTTGATGAGGAAGGTGCCGCCGGGCTTCACGTCCCGGACCATGGGGAAGCCCTTGATGATATAGGCGGGCACGTGGCAGGCCACGAAGTCGGCCTTGTTGATATAATAGGGGGCGCGGATGGGCTGGTCACCGAAGCGCAGGTGGCTGACGGTCACGCCGCCGGTCTTCTTGGAGTCGTACTGGAAGTAGGCCTGGACATATTTGTCGGTGTGGTCGCCGATGATCTTGATAGAGTTCTTGTTGGCGCCCACGGTGCCGTCGCCGCCCAAGCCCCAGAACTTGACCTCGATGGTGCCCTCAGCGGCGGTGTTGGGGGCGGCCTTCTCGGCCAGAGAGGTGTTGGTCACGTCGTCCACGATGCCCAGGGTGAAGTGGTCCTTGGGCTGAGCCTGGGCCAGGTTCTCATACACGGCGAAGACAGAGCGGGGCGGGGTGTCCTTGGAGCCCAGGCCGTACCGGCCGGCCACCACGGTCTTGTCGGTAATGCCCGCGCCGGCCAGAGCGGCCACCACGTCCATATACAGGGGATCGCCCAGAGCGCCGGGCTCCTTGGTCCGGTCCAGCACGGCGATCTTCTTGCAGGTGGCGGGGATGGCGGCAATCAGCTTGTCAGCCCGGAAGGGGCGGTACAGACGGACCTTGACCATGCCCACCTTCTCGCCGTGGGCGTTCATATAGTCGATGACCTCCTCGGCCACGTCGCAGAAGGAGCCCATGCAGATGATGACCCGGTCGGCGTCGGGGGCGCCGTAGTAGTTGAACAGCTGATAGTCGGTGCCCAGCTTGGCATTGATCTTGCCCATATACTCCTCAACGATCTCGGGCAGGGCGTCGTAGTAGCTGTTGCAGGACTCGCGGTGCTGGAAGAAGATGTCGCCGTTCTCATGGGAGCCGCGCATGGTGGGGTGCTCGGGGTTCAGGGCGCGGGCCCGGAAGGCGGCCACGGCGTCCATGTCCACCATCTCGCCCAGGTCCTTGTAGTCCCAGATGGCGACCTTCTGGATCTCGTGGGAGGTGCGGAAGCCGTCGAAGAAGTTAATGAAGGGAACGCGGCCCTTGATGGCGGCCAGATGGGCCACGGGAGCCAGGTCCATGACCTCCTGCACGTTGCCCTCGGCCAGCATGGCAAAGCCGGTCTGGCGGCAGGCCGTCACGTCGGAGTGGTCACCGAAGATGTTCAGCGACTGGGCGGCCACAGTGCGGGCGGAGACGTGGAACACGCCGGGCAGCAGCTCGCCGGCGATCTTGTACATGTTGGGGATCATCAGCAGCAGGCCCTGGGAGGCGGTGTAGGTGGTGGTCAGAGCGCCGGCGTTGAGCGAGCCGTGAACGGTACCGGCAGCGCCGGCCTCAGACTGCATCTCGATGACCTTCACGGTGTTGCCGAAGATGTTCTTCTGCCCCTGGGCAGCCCACTGGTCCACGTAGTCGGCCATGGGGCTGGACGGCGTGATGGGGTAAATGCCGGCCACTTCCGTAAAGGCGTAGCTGACATACGCAGCGGCGTTGTTGCCGTCCATGGTTTTGAATTTTCTTGCCATAGAGGTTCCCTACTTTCTTCCTAATTTTGCTTGGGAGGTAAAAGGGTCTATCTCCCTCCCTCAGATGGTTCTCTGCTCTATTTTACAGACTTGTCCCCCTCTGACCAATGTTGCAAAGAGTCATCATCCACATTGGTCTACGGCCATATTAGAACAAGCCCGCAGCGGCCCCGGCAGACAGGACACGCCTTGGTTTTCCATACGGATGTAGTGTATCACTTTTTCCTTCGTTTGTAAACTTTTCCGCAGAAATTTTCCCCGCAAAATTTGTGTCCCAAAAAAGATTTTTTTGCCCATTCTTCCCAAACAAACCAGCCCTGTCGGTCTGGCCGACAGGGCTGATCTATCATATAACTATGAAACCGCTATGTATTCTATCAGCCGCCCATGGCGGTGGTAGAAATGGCATTACCAAAGGCATTGGCATCCACGGGGAGCCAAGCCTCACGCTCCTTGCCGTTGATGGTCAATTTGCCCAGCTCAAAGTCCACATCAAAGTCGGCAGTCTCCCCGGTGGGAGTGAGGTCGGCAATAGCAGTGGAAATGGCGTTCAGGATGAGGCTAAAAGCCTCCTCAGTGTCTCCGCTGGAAAGGATAGAGGGGTCAGACATAGCCTCTGCCATCGCATTAGTCAGGGCGTTGGGATCAAAGGTGCTGATGGTGCAGGTAACCACCGCAGTACCCGCTTTCTCGTCCATATCCTTGACCTTAGCGGTCATCTCCACCTCTTTAAACATGGAAATGAACGCGTCGATAAAGGTCTGCACATCCTCAGTGGAGGCGGTAATACCCATGGCGGAGAACTGGGAGACCACTTCTTTCGCCATCTCATCGTATAGATCGCCGTCCAGGCCCATATCCTTGCGGGCGTCTTCCTCAGAGGCATAGCCAAACAGTTCCACAGCAGAGGACGCGTCATTCTTCAGAATCATCTGAAACAGGGCCTCGGCTACCGCGTCGGCAGCAACAGGCGCCTCCTTCTTCTGGCAGCCCGTCATGACAGAGAACAGCATGAGTACAGCCAGCGCAAGGGAAAATGCTTTCTTTTTCATCATTGTTTCCTCCCATTCTTTATTCAAGGGCCCCCACTTCCCTTGAACAGGCCAAAAGAAAGAAGGGAACCCTTACGGTTCACTATCTTACCATATCCCGCCAGGGCTTGCAAGGAGAGAAGGCCGTTATTTTGAACAATTTTTTCAAACTTTTTCCCCCGCTTTTTTCTCTTCTGCTCATTTTTTTGTTCTGTTGCATTTTTTTAAGAAAGCAATTACAATAGAGATAGATTTTATCTTCCTGAATAGGGGTGAGAAGATGGTACAGTCTATTCAATCTCTAGGTCTTCAGGGCGTCACCGGCTATCTGGTGGCTGCCGAGTGCGACCTGTCCGGCGGACTGCCCGCTTTCACAGTGGTGGGTCTGCCCGATGCCGCTGTCAACGAGGCCCGAGAGCGAGTGCGTTCCGCCATCAAGAACTGCGGCTTCACCTTCCCTGTCAGTCGGATCACCGTCAATCTGGCCCCCGCTCACTTAAAGAAGGTAGGTACCCTCTACGATCTGCCTATACTGGTGGGTATCCTGGCGGCCGGTAAACAGCTGCCCCTGCCCGAAGAGAATTGCGCCTTTATTGGGGAATTGTCCCTCTCCGGACAACTCCGCCCCTGTACCGGGATGCTGTCTATGGCCTTGGCCGCCAAGCGGGAGGGTATCACAGCCCTGTATGTTCCAGCAGAAAACGCTGCCGAGGCCACGCTCGCCGAAGGACCGACGATCTATCCCGTCCGGGATGTCGTCCAGCTGGAGCGCCACCTCACAGGAGAGCAACCCATCTCTCCCGCTCCGAGCTGGACGCCGGGCTCAACCGCCCTTCACTGCCCTGATATGGCGGAGGTCAAGGGGCAGGAGCAGGTGAAGCGGGCCCTAGAGATCGCCGCAGCTGGGGGACACAGCATCCTCATGTCCGGTCCTCCGGGGACGGGCAAGTCTATGCTGGCCCGTCGCCTGCCCGGCATTCTTCCCGACATGACCCGCCAGGAGGCCCTGGAGTCCACCGAAATCCACTCCATCATGGGCCAGACCAGTGCCAAACAGCCCCTCATTGCTCTGCGTCCCTTCCGCTCTCCCCATCACACCATCTCCTCCACCGGCATGTCCGGAGGCGGTTCCAATCCCCGCCCTGGGGAGATCTCCCTCGCCCACAACGGGGTCCTCTTTCTGGACGAACTACCTGAATTCCCCAAGGAGGTACTGGAGGTGCTGCGTCAGCCTCTGGAGGACGGCCAAGTGCAGATCTCCCGAGTGGCGGGCACCGTCACCTACCCCGCCCGCTTCATGCTGGTGTGCGCTATGAACCCATGTAAGTGCGGCTGGTATGGCCACCCCTCCGGTCGGTGCCGATGTACTGAGGCGGAGGTAAAAAAGTACCTCTCCCGGCTGTCCGGCCCCCTGCTGGACCGCCTAGACCTGTTTGTCGAAGTAAGTCCTCTGGAGTTCGATGAACTGGCCCAGCGGGAGCACGCAGAGACCTCTGCCCAGGTAAAGCATCGAGTGGACAGGGCCAGGGCCATTCAGACTGCCCGCCAGCAGAATACCGGCGTACCCAGTAATTCCCAACTCACCCGGGAGAGCTTGGACCGGTTCTGCGCCTTAGATGAGGCCTGCCAGCGTCTGATGAAGGGGGCCTTCGACCGAATGGGCCTCACCGCCCGGAGCTACGACCGCATCCTCCGGGTGGCCCGCACCATCGCCGATCTGGACGGCGGCGGGGAAATTCAGCCCTCCCACCTAGCCGAGGCCTTACAGTACAGACCGCCAGCATATTTGAGGCGCTAAGTCCTATATCCTCCATTCCGTTTGATAAGCAACATCTGTTTTCACCCCAAAAACTCCGCCCATCCTGCCAATTAACGAAATCAATGCCGGAATGGTCGGGGTGTACCGCCCATTTGTGTTTCAACGGTGAACATAATCTTTTAGGCGCCACGGGTGATACCCGTGGCGCCTTTTTTCACAATATAATTCTGGCAGCCGCAGCACGCCCCTGACAAGGGGAGAGGGAACGCTGAACAAATTCCAGGACCGGAAAGACTTCATCCCCAGAAAATCTCCTCCTTGCAGGAATTTCCTCTCATGAGAGGTCCTATAGGCATTTACAGCTTTTCTCGAATCAATTCGCCCATTTTTAAGGTGCCTACGGCGGTCTCACCGGGCTTGGCAATGTCAGCGGTACGCCAGCCCTCGTTGAGAACGGCGTCCACCGCCGTCTCAATGGCCCTGGCCTCGTTGGGCAGGTCAAAGGAGTAGCGGAACATCATAGCCACCGACAGGATGGTGGCGATGGGGTTGGCCTTATCCTGGCCGGCGATGTCAGGGGCGGAGCCGTGGATGGGCTCATACAGCCCAGGGGCGGTATCACCGATGGAGGCGGAGGGCAGCAGGCCGATAGAGCCGGTGATCATAGAGGCCTCATCGGACAGGATGTCGCCAAACATGTTCTCGGTGACCACCACGTCGAACTGCCCTGGGTCCCGGACCAGCTGCATGGCGGCGTTGTCCACCAGCACGTCCTCATAGGCTACATCGGGGTATTCCTCCGCCAGCCGGTGCATCACCTGGCGCCACAGCCTGAGGTCTCCAGCACGTTGGCCTTGTCCACGCTGGCCAGCTTTTTCCCCCGCAGACGGGCCAGCTCAAAGCCCCGGCGGCCGATGTGCTCAATCTCCTTCTCCGAGTAGGCCATCAGGTCGCTGGCCTCCTCCCCCCTGTCCTCAGTCTGGTAGCGGTCCCGCTTGCCAAAGTACACCCCGCCGGTGAGCTCCCGGACAATCATCAGGTCAATGTCCTTGTCCCTCTTCAATGGACAGGAATCCGCCAGGGCAGGCCGCAGGGCGGCGGGGCGCAGATTGGCATACAGCCCCAGGTCCTTGCGGATGGACAGCAGAGCGGTCTCGGGCCGCTTGTCCGGGTCGGTGGCGTGGCCCCACTTGGGTCCCCCCACCGCCCCCAGCAGCACAGCGTCACAGGCCCTGCACTGTTCAGCGGTGCCCTCAGGATAGCTCTTGCCCACCGCGTCGATGGCACAGCCCCCCATGAGGACGTCCACATACGCAAAGGTGTGGCCGAACTTCTCGCCGATGGCGTCCATCACCTTGACGGCCTCCCCCACCACTTCGGGGCCGATTCCGTCGCCCTTGATGAGGGCTATTTTGTAATCCATTGATTCATTCTCCTATCCTTCTAAAAATATCCACCTCGCTGGAGGTTCCGACTGCCATGTAATTGCCGCACCGGCTGAACCCAAAAGCCAGGGGGGCATAGTCGTCAAAAATCACGGTGCAGGTCTCGGGGCTCTGATACCACGAGGCGTATCGGGGCATGAAAATAATCTGCTCCTTGGGCCAGAAGGGAGCGGCTGTGTCCAGGCCGTCCCCCTGGGGGACAGACCTCCGCAGACCGCCTCCCCCTCCCCCGGCAATGGGAATCAGCTCGTCCCCCAGGGGGGCAGCGCAGGCAGTCAGGTCCTGCTCGTCATAGCACTCTGTACACCAGACCTTTTCCCACGTCCGGCAGTCAACGACGCTCTGCCCTTGGGAGGAGATGACCACCAGCTTTTCGGTCTGGAGGTTGGAAAAGCCCAGATACATCAGCCCGCCCACCGCAAAGGTCTCCTTCTCCCAGCCGGCGGGCACTCCCCTGGGGATTTCGTCCAGCAGATTCAGCAGGCGTTTTCTGTCCTCTTCCTGTCCCACACCCCGTCACTCCAGTCGCTAAAAATTTCCATACAGCCACCCATAGACAATTTCCCTGCCGATCGAGTGGTAACGCTGTTTGAAGCTGTCTATACGACACTCGCCGCCGCGGCACACCAGACTGAAACGAAAGTCCCTTGTCACTTCCTCGATCAGGACTTCCACCACCCAGCGGTTTTTGACTTGTTCCACGGTAAATCGTGCGCTGGCCGTCACGCCCTGGAAAAAGGGTGGAGCACTGATCCCGTAGTAATAATTTCGTTTCTTCTGGGTCAGGTAACGGGCATAGACCGCGTCTGCCTGGGCCTGGTACTGTCCAAATACCTGCGCGGTATTCGCCCCATCCTGCCTGAGTTTGGGGTAAAACGCTGTCTGAAGATCATTCATTTCCCGCACAAAATCCAGCACAAGCTGAACTGCTTCCTGGTCCTTCATGGCTCATTCCGGCCAGACCTGGCGGCAGTCGGTCAACTCGGCGTTTGGCTTTTCAGAGACCAGTACTTGGGCGGACTGGGACAGGTCGTTGTCCTCGAATTGTTCGGTTTTGAGAAGCTCCAAAATCTTGGGCCACCAACCCTCCGCATCCTCGGTCTTGAGCCAGACGGCCAGGATATGACCTTCCTCGTCCACATAGTCATAACCGTTGTCCTGGACCGCGCCCTGGGACCACTCCTCGATCCGGTCGGGCAGGGTGTAACGGATATCCAAGTCCGGGTTCTCCATCTTGCGGGAGTCCATGCTGATGATGACGGACTGCATCTTCTGGAACCGCAGGCGGATCAGGCGGTTTTCCTCCAAAAAATCCTGGCGAAGCTCACAGGAAAATCCAAGCGGCTCCAACGCTTCCACCAGAGTCTGGACGGTAACCGCATCGCCCGAGAACAAGCAGGACAGGTCTTTCAGCCCCTCCCGCGCCGCGGTATCCCGGACCTGCGCGCAGAGGGACCGGTCGTCCCCCTCCAGGGTACAGCTCGACGGTATCTCCGCCGGCTCAACGTGCGCCCGAACAGCAGCTTCGTCAATACCCAGGAAAACTACCTTCTCCCCCGGTTCAAAGGTCAGCGGCGTTTGTTTGGGTGTTTTCATCTCCCCACCCCTCGCTCCTTCAGGGAGTTGAGCAGGCCGCCGCTCTGGATGATGCCTTCGATAAACGCCGGGAAGGGGGCGGCCTGCCAGGTCTTGCCCTGGGTCACATCAGTGATGGTGCCGCTGGCAAAGTCCACCTCCACCTGGTCCCCGGCCTGGATCTCCTCCGCCGCCTGGGGGCACTCCACGATGGGGAAACCGATGTTGATGGCGTTGCGGTAGAAGATGCGGGCAAAGGAGGGGGCAATGACGCACTTCACCCCGCAGGACTTGATGGCCAGGGGGGCGTGCTCCCGGCTGGAGCCGCAGCCGAAGTTGGGCCCGGCCACGATGATGTCCCCCGCCTGGACGGTGGAGGCGAAGTCCGCGTCGATGTCCTCCATGCAGTGGCTGGCCAGGGCCGCCGGGGAGGGGTCGTTCAGGTGCCGCGCCGGAATAATTACGTCGGTGTCCACGTTGGCGCCGTATTTGTAAACTTTCATGGTATTCGTTCCTTTCTGTCAAGCTCTTCAGGCCCCTTTTGAAGGGAGCTCCCGGCAAAGCCGGGTGGGGATGGTATTTTGCAAAGCAAAATGTAGGAAATAAACACAGTCTGCAAAGCTTATTTGCTCCACACATTTCGCTGCGGCGAAATACAGTCCTCCGTCATCCGCCTCGCGGATGCCACCTCCTCTGCCAAAGGAGGCTTTTGCCCTGTCACACAATGGTCACATGGTAGCCCGGTTTGGTCCTGCCAATTTCGATATGCTCCTTGTAGCCGGCGATATAGAAGGGGATGTTGTCCTCCTCCCCCTTGATAAGGCGGCCTTTGACCTTCTCCCATGCCTTGATGACCACAAGGAAGTCGGGGTGCCCAGCCGCCAGACCGGGCTGCCCCTCCTCCTGGATCCAGAAGTACTCCCCGCCGTAGTTCCGGCGGGCCGTCTCAAAGACATAGCAGCCCGTCATGGAGTAGAGGTCGAAAAAAGCGTCTTCGGTCATCTCCTCCCGCCGCTTCCCAAGGCCGTCCAACATCTCGTCGATCTCTTCCAGGCTCTCGATGGAGTAATCCAGGGGGGTATCGAAATACTGCTTCATGTTCTGGACGAAATTGTTGGCGGTGTTGACCACATCATCTGTCAAATTTCGCACAGCGGCCTCACTCTCTGGGGTCGGCCACGCAGCCAGCAATGGCAGAGGCGGCGGCCACGGCGGGGGAGGCCAGAATAATTTCAGACGTGGTGTGGCCCATGCGGCCCACGAAGTTCCGGTTGGTGGTGGAGATGGTGCGCTCTCCCTCGGCCATCACGCCCATGTGTCCCCCCAGGCAGGGGCCGCAGGTGGGGGTGGACACCGCCGCCCCCGCCTCGATGAAGGTCTGGATCAATCCCTCGGCCATGGCCTGGAGGACGATCTCCTGGGTGGCGGGGATGACTACACAACGCACATTAGAGGCCACCTTTTTGCCCTTCATGATGGCGGCGGCGATGCGCAGGTCACCGATGCGGCCGTTGGTGCAGGAACCAATCACAACCTGATTGATAGGGGTGCCGGCCACCTCGCTGACCACCTTGGTGTTCTCGGGCAGGTGGGGCAGGGCTACTGTGGGTTCCAGCTTGTCCAGGTCAATGACCACCTCCCGGTCATAGACGGCATCCAGGTCGGGGGTAAAGGCCTCGCAGGGGCGAGACACCCGGCCGTTGATGTACTCCATCGTCTTCTCGTCCACAGGGAAGATGCCGTTCTTGCCCCCCGCCTCAATGGCCATGTTAGAGATGGTAAAGCGGTCGTCCATGGTGAGGGAGGCCACCCCCTCCCCGGCAAATTCCAGGGACTGATACAGAGCCCCGTCTACGCCGATCTCTCCAATGAGGTGGAGAATTACGTCCTTGCCGGACACATGGGGCTGGAGTTTCCCCTTCAGGGTGACTTGAATGGCGGAGGGAACCTTAAACCACAGCAAACCGGTGGCCATGCCGGCGGCCATGTCGGTGGAGCCCACACCGGTGGAGAAAGCGCCCAAGGCGCCATAGGTACAGGTGTGGGAGTCGGCCCCGATAATCACCTCGCCAGGGGCGCACAGCCCCTTCTCAGGCAGGAGGGCGTGCTCCACCCCCATTTGACCCACATCGAAGAAGTTGGTAATCTGGTGCTTGTGGGCAAACTCCCGGGCCTGCTTGCACAGCTGGGCGGACTTGATGTCCTTACAGGGGGTGTAGTGGTCCAGCACAATGGCGATCTTATCTCTGTCAAAGACCTGGGTGAAACCCGCCTTCTCAAACTCGGTGATGGCCACAGGGGTGGTGATGTCGTTGCCCAACACCAGGTCCAGCTTGGCCTCGATCAGCTGGCCAGCTTCTACCTTGTCCAATCCGGCGGCTTTTGCTAAGATTTTCTGAGTCATAGTCATTCCCATAGGGAAAATACCTCCTTGGTGATTCATTTTGCAGGCCGCCCAGGGGCCGGCCCCTACTCTGAATAAATTTTATCACAGGGCTTGTCAAAAAAATGTTAAATATGATACAATCAAAAAAACTTCGTGGAGGCCAGCACCATGATTAACATTCCTGACACAGGCGGATTATGTTCCACTTGGGCAGACCAGGAGCAGTTTACCTTTCGGGGCCATTCCCTGGAACTGCGCTACCAGATGGAGCCGCCCCATGGAGACTGTATTTATTCCCTCACTCTATCCATAAGCGGGGTAAGACATTGTCTGCCCCTGTGGGTCTTTGGGCGAAATCTATTTTTCTTTGGCCCTTCCTGCCTGCTAGTAGAGAGTGTCCCAGCCGGAAACATCAGTGGGCTGAAAAGTGCCGTGATAGAGCTGTCCGCCCCCCGATACGTCCGCCTGGACGACTGGTATTGCAAGCCAAGAATTACAAAGCAGGGGTTGCTGTTGTCTCGGTTTCATGGCGGTGTTCCCCTGCTGCTGACCTCCTCTACCCCCCTTGCCTGGAACAGGTTTTATCGCGAAGGAGTGCAGATATGAACCACGAGATTGACTTCCCCGCCGGTATCTGGGAACCTTTTGCCAAATCCCGGCCCCCAGTGCGGTGCTCGCCGGGCTACCTGATCTACTTGCAGGGCACCCAGGCCACCTGCTTCTACTTCTTGAAATCCGGCAGGGTAAAGAGCTTCATTCAGTCGGAAGACGGGGCAGAACGGGTACTGAACCTCTACCGCGCTGGCAGCCTTTTTGGGGAAGCTTCCTTCTTCGATGAGCTTCCTCGGGTGTCCTCGGCGGTGGCCCTCACCCCCTGTGAGATCATCGCCATCGACCGGGAGTTGGTGACCCAGGAGTTCGCCCGTAACCCGGATCTGGCCCTGGCTATGATGCAGTATCTAGCCCGGACGGTGCGGCTGCTCTCTGGCCAGGTGGACCAGATGGCTTTCCGTCCCGCCCGGTGGCGGGTGGCCAACTATTTGCTGACTCTGGCCGCTGGAACCGGGATTGTCTCCTGCACGCAAGATGACATCGCCGCCGCCGTCTCTGCCAGTCGAGTGACGGTGAGCCGGGTATTGGGCGAATTTTCCAGTCGCGGCTGGGTGGAGCTGGGATACCGGATGATCCGGCTGCGGGAGCCGAAAAAGTTGAGAGAACTAGTATAATCAGAGCAATAAATTAGAAATCATCTGTCCTCAATTGGGGGGAAGAAGAAAACGAGAGCGCAACAGTGCCGTCTTGATTTTTTCCCGAAATTGAGTTATGATAGACCCGCCGACCAATTGAGAGGAGTATTCGCCATGCGCCTGTTTGATACTCACGCCCACTATGATTCAGGGGCTTTCAACTCCGACCGCCTGGAAGTCCTTTCCTCTATGCCAGAAAAAGGAGTGGCGCTTATTCTAAATCCAGGCTGTGATCTGGAGAGCTCCCGAACAGCGGTCTCTTTAGCGGAGCAGTTCCCCTACCTCTACGCCGCTGTCGGGGTCCATCCCTCTGACTGCGGGAACTGGCAGCAGGAATTTGTCTCTGAACTCCGGGACTTGGCCAGCCACCCTAAAGCGCGGGCCATCGGCGAAATTGGTCTGGATTACTACTGGAAGGACAATCCCCCTAAATCGCTTCAGCAGCAGGTATTTCACACTCAACTGGATCTGGCCGAGGAACTGTCCCTCCCCGCTATTGTCCATGATCGGGATGCCCACCACGACTGCTTAGAGGCAGTAAAAGCCCACCCGGGCGTCACCGGGGTCTACCACTGCTATTCCGGCAGCTTAGAGGACGCCAAGCTGCTGGTAAAAATGGGCTGGATGTTGTCATTCACCGGGGTGATCACCTATAAGAACGCCCGAAAATCGCTGGAAGTCATTCAATGGCTCCCTCTGGAACGAATTATGGTTGAAACCGACTCCCCTTACCTGACCCCTGAGCCTTTCCGTGGGCACCGCAATGATTCCGGCAAGGTATATCGAGTCGTCGAAACAATTGCCCAGATCAAAGGGATGGAACCAGAAGAGGTGGCTCAAATCACAATGGAAAATGGAAAACGATTCTTTCAAATTTCGTAAATACTTTTTAGGGCAGCCCACCGCCCCACGGAGGATCAAATTATGACAATCACTTATGAATATGAGGGTGCGTTGTACGTCAATCTAACAAACAAGTGCAACTGCGCCTGTGAGTTCTGCCTGCGTCAAGGTAAGTCACAGGGTTCTATTTACACAGAGGACTCCCTATGGCTGGAGCGGGAACCCACCCGACAAGAGGCGCTAGACAGCTTTTTAAGCCGGGATGTCTGCGCCTACCGAGAGATCGTATTCTGTGGCTATGGCGAGCCTACCTACCGCTTAGACGACCTGCTGTGGCTTGTAGACCAGTTGAAGGAGCGTTTCCACGACCACCTGCCACCGATACGCATCAACACAAACGGCCATGCCAATTTGATCCATGGTCGGAATGTATGTCCAGAACTAAAGGGGCGCATTGATACGTTGTCTATCTCCCTCAATGCTACCAATGCCGCCGATTACACGGCCCTATGTCATCCCATCCAAGGGGAGATAGCCTATCAGGCTATGTTGGACTTTGCCAAAGAGGCCGCCTGCTATGTCCCTCATGTCATAATGACCGTTGTAGACAAAGATAAGACGCCTGAAGATATCCAGACCTGCCGAAAAATTGCGGCCGATTTGGGCGTCTCCCTGCGTGTGCGCAGTTTCATTGACTCCTAAAAAACAGGAGTGGAACCACACCTGGCAGTTACAAAGCCATGTTGGAACGGCTCATGCCACCGCAGCAGAAACGTTATACCGGACTGAACCAACATCAAACACAGAGAGCGCCAGGGCGTAATGCCCTGGCGCTCCTTATACATCTCGTCTCACATCTCTGAAACACCTAAGAAGCGGCAGACAATAGGCCTTCTCCCTATCGCTTCTCAGCCCACAGCTTGGGAAGCTGCGCATAAAAGTCTCCCTTCTCTTCCCACAGCAGAAGCAGGCTCCCCTTTTCTACCGAGACCTCAGCGCATTCTCCCAGGAATTGGTTGCTCACCCCCAGTGGAAACGCTCCGGTGAGCGTATACCGCTCCAAGGGATACTTCAAGCCGGTAAGGGTAACCCCCTCTGCTGTCCCACTGTTACAAAATACAGACAAAAATCCCGCTGCGCAGGCAGGAAATGTAATGCTCTGTCCATCCCGGATACAGGTGGCTACCGTCTTCTCTCCCGCCAAAAACCCTTGCGCCCCATGGAGCGTCAGCCAATCCAGCAGCTGAAGATTGCCCAAGGTATGCTCCAGCCGCCCACCCACTCCGCCTAAAAGGATAAACCGGCGGTACCCCAGCTCCAGACCTTTGCGCAGAGCAAACACCATATCAGTATCGTCCTTTTCTGCGGGAAGCTGGATCACATTGGGGTGGTTGGGTCGATGGCCCAGGGAGTCAAAATCACCTACGGCCAGGTCAGGATTGACCCCGTAAGCCACCAGCGAATCAAAGCCCCGGTCAGCAGCAATCACATAATCTCCCGGCTTGGGGTAGGGGCGCAGACTTGGTGTCAGCGACATAGCCCCTACAATATAACAGATTTCCTCAGCGTACCGTCCCATAGTATATCATCTCCGGTGTAATATCTGGCCAGACATCAAAAGTGCCCGGTTGCAAGAAAAGTAACTCCAAATCCTCTGGTAGCCCGTAAAATGCCCGAAAACTGGCGGCGCGCGGCTCGGAGGATGGATTGCGCACCCAGAAATAGAAGTAGTCCCAATCCTCTGTGGGCAGGATCACGCTAGAGCTCCCCTGCTCCACCGTCTCCTGAAGCAGCTGCTCTCTCAGGGCCGAGCAGGCCCCAATCACCTGATAGGCTCTCATATGGAATACCACCGTCACACCCAGAAGCAGAACGGCAACCGTGGTAAAAGGAATATTCCATGGGAAGTCATGCAAAAGGAGCAGCCCCATCAGCAAAAGCAGGACGGCAGAGGGGAAACAGCACCGGGGTCCCCGTTCCCACAACACTGCAAATGGGGCCGCCAACGCTATGACCGCGGCCAACAGCCCTAGCCCATACAGTCGGAGGTGTCGGTCCGGGTCGCTGATTAGGACAAGCAGCAGCAGTATACAGACCATGACCGGACCTGCCACGCGGACTACAGTCAAAAGCTGGGGGGATTCCAGGCCTTGGGATGTATTATACATCGTACAATAGCAAGCCAGGAGGACAGCACTGGAAAACAGACCGGCTATCATCACCACAGGCCAGGGCCGACCCGCCCGCAGCGCCCTCCATATGCCTCCGGCACAGACTAGAGCCCACAAAACAGGGTAGCACTCGAACAGATCTGGAAGAATCAGGCAGAAAAACCGCTCCAATATGGCGGTAACAATCTTGACCAGTCCAGCATCCAAAGGAAAAATCAGCCGTCGGACTCCATTTACGGCGGTGCCAGTGGAGAGCAGGTCGGAGTACAGGGGATTGTACAGCATCAGTACCAGTCCAATTACCGCTCCCCCAAACACAGAGAAGGCTACAGGCCGGTTCCGGCCGGTCCGCCACGCCCACACTGCAAAAACCAGGGCTGCGGCAGTCAAAACTACCGTCACGTTTTCTACAAACAGCTGGGCCGTCAGAGCCAGGGGAAACACCGCAATTGGAATCGCTTTTCCCCGTCCGTTTCGTTTCAAGTCCAACTGAATCAGTGCAATCAGTGCCAGTATCCACACACCCGCTACCACAAAATTGGCGAAGGCCGACACCCAGCCGTAGGTCTGTCTCCAACTGCCCAGCGGCATTGCCATCAGAGCGGCACAGCCCAACACGGCAAGGGGAAAGCGATGCTCTGGATACCGGTCGGCGGCAATCCGTGCCGCCATTATGGGAAGTGCAAACATGGTTATTCCCATGACGAGCGTCTTTATCACCTGGGAGCGGGTCATCATAATAACAAAAAAGGAACCGCAGTAGCGGTTATTCATCTCCCCACTGAGCCACCACCGCAGGCCTTGCGGAAGCCCCCAATCCCAGTCATCATGGGCATATGGGACGCGCCACGCAATCCAAAGACACGCCCCCAACAGCAGCGCCAGTATCAGCAGACGCGACAGCCGGCGGAATTGTCCCACAAGATCTCCCTCCTTTTCTTTCTAATCATACCAAATTTTACATCTCTTTTCAAGGGAAAATCCACGCCCGTGCCCCAGGGGCAAACCTTGACTTTACTTTATCTCGGAGGTCTTTTCTTGTCTACTTTTCCCCTCGCTTTAAGCTCTTTTTTCCCACCGGCATAGCCAGTGCTTGCCTTTGTCAACGACAATAACATAACGCCTCTGTCCTGTGCTGTGGGACAGAGGCGTTATGTTATCGAGACATCGGTCCGGTCTTGCCCATATAATCTTTTGTATCTTCAGACAGACCCCGGCCTCGCAGACCGTGGGACACCAGACGGCTGACCAAGCTGTAAAACATAGCGAATACAGGGACTCCCAGCACCATCCCAGCGAATCCGAATAGACCGCCAAAGAGCAGGATGGAAAACAGTACCCAGAAGGAGGCCAGCCCTGTGGAGTCACCCAAAATCTTGGGCCCCAGAATATTGCCATCAAACTGCTGGAGGGCCAGAATAAAAATGGCAAAATAAACTGCTTGCAAGGGATTGATCAGGAAGATCAGCAGACCGCAGGGGATTGCCCCAATAAAGGGGCCAAAGAATGGGATGATGTTGGTCACTCCCACAATGACGGAAATAAGGGCCGGATAGGGGAATTTGAAGATATTGCAGCAGACCAGGCACAGAATGCCGATGATGAGGGAGTCCAGTAGTTTGCCGTTGATAAAGCCGCTCATAATCTTATAGGCGTTCCGGAACTCCTCCACAATCAGGTCAGCAAAATGAGTGGGGAAAATGCTGTACACAATTTTCTTACTCTGGGCAGCAAAGATGTCCTTCCGGGCCAGCAGATAGACAGAAATAATCAGAGCAATAAGCAAGTCCTTCACCAGCACCAGAAACCCCACTACCACACCGGACACCCCAGCGACCACGCCAGTCAGATTGGGAACGATATCTTTGCGCACCCAGTCCAGAGTAGTAGTAGCCGACTCCAAGTTAGGCAAGATGTCAGAGTTCAGCCACTGTTCCAGCGAAGCTGCCGAGGAATTATAGATAGACATCACCGAGGCCTGAATATCCGGATTGTCCTCAAAAAACGTCTGAAGCCACCCCTGAACCACCTCAATATAGTCAGGGATAGCCTGAATCAGGCCTACCACACTGTCATACACCTGGGGAATCACCATAGCCAACAGCAGATAAATGAGGAAAACCGCCAGAAGCAGACTGAATATAATAGCCATCAAGTTGAGGAAAGATAGGTTGCGGCTGTCCGCCTTTCGTCTGTCTGAAGTAATAGCCATAAGGAACTTCAAAATATTCCGGTGAACAGGCAACAGTAAAAAGGCAATCACCGCGCCCATGAAGATAGGCCGCAGAATATTTCCAATGGTATTCAGAAATCCTGTCACTGACTTTATATGAAACAGCAGAAAAAACAACATCAGGGACGCCGCAATTACTGCGAAAGCGGTGATACCCATAGCCAGATATGAGTGCCGGTCCTCTCGTCTCATGATTATTTTACCCACCTTTACTAAAGCATTTTTATACTTTCAGTTCGGTCTCTTTTCCGTTCAGCACTCCAGCGTACTTCTTCAGTAGAGGGGCAATCTCTCCAGCCAAAAATTCCTCCACCTGCTCCGGACAGCGGCCGATATATGCAGCAGGATCCAGGTGGACGGACAACTCCTCCCGAGTCATGCCGAATGCTGGGTCAGCGGCCATCAGGTCAATCAGGTTGTTGGAAAGCCCCAGTTCCTTCACCTGGTAACCGGCCTCCTGGGACAGCACTCTGATCCGCTCATGGAGCTCCTGCCGGTCGCCCCCCCGCTTGACAGCATCCATCATGATATTTTCACTGGCCATGAAGGGTAACTCTTCCAACACATGTTTCTCAATTATTTTGGGGTGGACCACCAGGCCAGATGCCACATTGGCCCAGATGCTCAAGATGGCATCCACGGCCAAAAAGGCCTCTGGAACACTGAGCCGCTTATTGGCTGAATCGTCGAGGGTCCGCTCAAACCACTGGGTAGCGGCGGTGACAGCGGGATTTCCTACATCCACAATCACATACCGGGCCAGGGCACAGATGCGCTCACACCGCATGGGGTTGCGTTTGTAGGGCATAGCTGAAGAACCAATTTGACTCTTCTCAAAGGGCTCCTCCACCTCCTTCAAGTGGCACAACAGACGTAAGTCAGTGGCAAACTTACTGGCCGATTGCGCAACTCCAGCTAGGGTAGAAACCACGTGATAGTCCAGCTTCCGAGAATAGGTCTGCCCGCTTACCGGAACCACGGCCCTAAAGCCCATCTCTTTTGCAATCTTCCCCTCCAGCAGCTTTACCTTCTCATGGTCCCCATCAAAGAGTTCCAGGAAGGAGGCCTGGGTACCAGTTGTGCCCTTAGACCCCAGCAGAGCCAGAGTGGCAATACGGTGTTCAATCTCCTCCAAATCCATAAGCAGCTCGTTCATCCACAGAGTGGCCCTCTTGCCCACTGTGACCAGCTGAGCAGCTTGAAAGTGGGTATACCCAAGGGTGGGCAGCTCTTTATACTTATCCGCAAAGTCCGCTAAATAGGCCAGTATCCGGACTACCTTGTCCCGGACCAACTCCAGCCCTTCCCGCATCAGAATCACATCTGTGTTATCCCCCACATAGCAGCTGGTGGCACCCAGATGGATAATAGGCATCGCCTTGGGACACAGTTCTCCGTAGGTATGGACATGGGCCATCACATCGTGGCGCAGCTTTCTCTCCCACTGGGCGGCTGTGTCATAGTCGATATCAGTGGTATGCGCCTCCAGCTCGTCCACCTGCTCTTGGGTGACGGGCAGCCCCAACTCCATCTCCGCCCGTGCCAGTGCCACCCACAGACGGCGCCAGGTGGAAAACTTCTTGTCTGGGGAGAAAATATACTGCATCTCATCGCTGGCATAGCGGGAAGAAAGGGGACTCTCATAGCGGTTAGTAGACATAATATTAGCCTCTCATCTTTCGTTTGATCCAGTTTATTATAGCGCATTTCCTCAATGTTTGCCACCCTTGGAAAAAAATTTAATAATAATTAAGAAAGGCGGCCCTAGTGGGCCGCCCGATTAGGGTCACTGTTTGCTCTTGATATACTCGTCGATGGACTTGGCGGCGCTCTTACCAGCGCCCATGGCCAGAATGACGGTGGCGGCGCCGGTGGCGGCGTCGCCGCCGGCGAAGATGTTGGGGCAGGAGGTACAGCCCGCCTCGTCGGCCTGGACACAGCCCTTCCGGGTTTTCTCCAGTCCGGGGGTGCCGTCATAGCTCATGGGGTTGGGCTGGGTGCCCAGCGACATGACCACGGCGTCCACCTCCATCTTGAACTCGCTGCCCTCGATCACCACCGGGCGGCGGCGGCCGGAGGCGTCGGGCTCGCCCAGCTCCATCTTCACACAGGTGATGGACTGGACATGGCCGGTCTCGTCCCCCTCAATGGACACGGGGTTGGTGAGCAGGTCGAAGACAATGCCCTCCTCCTTGGCGTGGTGGACCTCCTCCTTCCGGGCGGGGAGCTCGGCCTCGGAGCGGCGGTAGACAATGTGGACATCGGCACCCAGCCGCTTGGCGCACCGGGCGGCGTCCATAGCCACGTTGCCGCCGCCCACCACAGCTACCCTCTTGTTGTGGAGCACGGGGGTGGGGGAATCATCCTTGTATGCCTTCATCAGATTGATGCGGGTGAGGTATTCGTTGGCGGAATAAACCCCCACCAGAGACTCGCCGGGGATCTTCATGAACATGGGCAGGCCAGCGCCGGAACCAATGAAAACGGCCTCGTATCCCTGCTCAAAGAGCTCGGTAATGGTGAGCACCTTACCGATGACCATATTTAATTCGATGTCAACCCCCATCTTCTCCAGGTTGGCCACCTCACGCTTGACAATGGCTTTGGGGAGACGGAACTCAGGGATGCCATAGCTCAGCACACCGCCAGGTGTGTGGAAAGCCTCAAATACAGAGACAGAGTAACCCATTCTGGCCAGCTCGCCGGCGCAGGTCAGGCCAGCGGGGCCAGAGCCAATCACCGCCACCTTGTGGCCGTTCTTGGGGGCGGTAGCCACGTTGGCAATGCCGTTCTCCGCGGCCCAGTCGGCTACAAATCGCTCAATGCGGCCGATGGACACCGGCTCGCCCTTGATCCCCCGGACACACTTGCCCTCGCACTGGGTCTCCTGGGGACAGACACGGCCCGAGATGGCGGGCAGGGCGTTGGCGTCGGACAGCAGCTGGTAAGCCGCGGCTAGGTCGCCCTCAGCCACCTTGCCCACAAACTCGGGGATGGGGATACCCACAGGGCAGCCGCTGACACAGGGCTTATTCTTGCAATTCAAGCAACGCTGTGCCTCATTCTGGGCCTGCTCCAGGGTATATCCCAACGCCACCTCTTTAAAGTTGGCATTACGTACATTGGCCTCCTGCTCAGGCATGGGGGTCTTTTCCATCTGCATATTAGCCATTCATGGCACCTCCTCCCAGGCGGCAGAGGTGCTTCTCTTTCGCCTTGGCTTCATGTTCCTTATAGGTCGCATTCCGGGCGATGACCTCGTCAAAGTCTACCTTGTGGCCGTCGAAATCAGGGCCGTCCACACAGGCGAACTTCACCTCTCCGCCTACAGTGAGTCGGCAGCAGCCGCACATGCCCGTACCGTCGATCATAATGGGGTTCATACTCACGGTGGTAGGGATGTTGTATTTCTCGGTGAGCTTGCAAGCAAACTTCATCATCAGCAGGGGCCCGATGGCAAAGACCCGGTCGAACTTCACGCCGCTGTTGATCAGCTCCTCCAGCTTGCCGGTAACAAAGCCGTGGTAGCCGTAGGTGCCGTCATCGGTGCAGATGTGCAGATCAGTGCAGGCCTGGCCCATCTCCTCCTCTAGGATAACAATTTCCTTGGTTTTAAAGCCACCGATCAGGTCCACCTGGTTGCCGGCTTCATGCAGCGCCCGGGCTACAGGGAGGGCAATGGCGCAGCCAAGGCCGCCGCCCAAGACCGCTACCCGACCAACATTCTCCACCTCAGTGGGAAGTCCCAGAGGGCCTACAAAGTCCTGGAGGCAGTCGCCCTCATTCAGCTGGTCTAGAGCCAGAGTGGTACCACCAATCTTCTGATAAATCACAGTCACCAGCCCATCCAACGCGCTGGAGATAGTGAGAGGAATCCGCTCCCCCTCCTCATCTACCCGCAGAATAATGAACTGGCCCGCTTTGGCCTTGGCGGCCACCAGGGGTGCGTACACCGAGATTTGACTGATCTCCGGCGTCAACACCTTTTTCTTTGCGATTTCGTACTTCTTCACTGTCTCTCCTCCTGTCAGAGTTCTTCCATTTTCATCAAATATCTGTCGTCAAAGCCGCTACGTATCCTCGCCCACAGACGGAAATACAACATCAGTATAGCCCTGTCGACCATCAAGCGGCATCCGCCGCACAGATCACATTGTCCACTGCCACAAAAAGAGAACCACAGTCCTCCGCCAGTTTTACAGTACGCCTACCACCTGTTCCCTTTTCCGTACCGCCGCCGCCGCTTGGCCGCTATCAGCCACCGGACCAGAATCACAATCAAAATAAGTGCTGCCGTCAGCACAAGCAAAGTCACAATGGTAATCCAATTGGGGCTTTTTATCAGTTCAATAGGATTCCAACTGCGGCTGACATCTTTTCGGCCATCCGGTCTGGCATAGCGGGATGGGACACCCTCCTCCCCAAAGCTCTGGAGATAGGCGGCCAGAGCATACCACTCCTTGATTTCACTGCCATTTTTATCTCGGAGGATACATGCCTCAAAATCGGTGACAGGACTGCCGTCAGCCATCTTAGGTTCCAGAGAAAGCAGGCCAAGGGATTTGCTTTTCACGGTGCCCAACATCTGGGCAGAGTACATCCCTGTAATGACCCGGTAAAGCTGGTCGTCCTGAATGTCATCAAATACTGATTTTACTGAGATTTGTCCTGGGGATACTTCCGTGGAGGTCTCCCAATGCAATTGAATATCCGTCACCCGATTAAAGAACATCCGATGCGTGTTAAAGGAGTACTCCAACCCCGCCATATATAGCTGGGCCGCAGGCATAAGGGGCGTCACAGAGGCGTCCACCTCGGCTGCAGCCTTTAGTTCCTTTCCAGTGAGATACACTCCCACCAGAGGGAAGCCAGAGGTGCCGTCGCTCCCCACCCCCATAGACAACACGTCGAACGCCATGGAGGCGGTAATTTCGCCGGTACGCAGGGGTGCTCTCAGCACTCCATCTGCGGTGACTGTAACGGTAGGCACATCGGGGCTATCCTCCTCCAGGTTCTCCACTGCCCAAAGGAAGGAATCAGCCACTAATTCCCCCAGTGCATTGCCGCCTTGAATTCCAGATTCTGGAGTGAGCAGGTCAAAGTCTGTTCGGGTAAGCACCTTGTCATAGGTCAGCCCATAGCGCCCCAAATAGCTCCCCCCCACCAGTCCTTTCCAGCGGTCCACCAAGGTGGTGACATCGGTATCTTCTGGAAGTGTCTCATCAATGGGAATGAGCCGATAGTCAGACAGATGTTTACCCCCATCAGGGGACCAATTGATGGTAATCGAACCTAAATTCTGGCAGTAAGGTCCTGCTGAAACAATATAGGTGTCATTGATCACGATGGGCTCAGCTAAAGTAGTGTGGGTATGGCCAGAGACAATCAGGTCAATACCGTTTACCTTTTCTGCCAGTCGCTCATCCTCGGAGAGCTTCTTTTTTTCATTGGTTCCAGAGTGGGACAGACAGATAATAAACTGTGCTCCCTCCGCCTTGAGGGCATCCACACATCGCTGGGCGTTGGATACCAGATCCCCCAGTACAAAGCCGGACGCGGGGGCACAGTCGTTGGAGTCCACCCCCATCAGTCCAAAGATACCGTAGGTAATGCCGCCACGCTCCAGAAGCATGTAGTCCTGCACGCCGTAGCTTGCCATCGCCCGCTGAATATCCAGTTTATCTGGGTTGTCGTTTGCTGGCTTGTAATTTGCCATCAGCAGCGCCGGAGCTGGGTCCCCGCTGCCTGCCACCGCATTGAGCATGGCGGCAAAACCGGTTCCTGTATGGTCGAACTCGTGGTTTCCGGCTGTGGTGGCATCATAGCCCAAGGTCCCCATGGTGCGCAGTTCCGCCCCTTGGGTGGTGTAAAGCACCTGAACCAGAGAGCCGATGGAAAAGTCTCCCCCATCCACCGTCAGTGCGTCAGGGTGGACGGCCCGTTCCCGGTCTAGGGCTGTCTTTAATCGGGCATACCCCCCCGACTCCCCTCCCTCCCCGTCAGGCTGAGGCAGAAAGTGGGAATGCAGGTCGTGGGTAAAGAGCACCGTTGTGGTATTCTGGGGCGTAGCTGCCCAGGTGGGCAGCAGGAAGCATAGCAGCAGAACTGCCAGCAAACATGCGGATAAACGGCGCGTGCGCTCCATGGAAACCTCCATTCTCACTGTAGTATAGAAAATATCTTGATTCGTCTATTGCTTTGGAATTCTTTTATCTTATATTGTAATAAGCTTTTGCAATTTATGTGATGCAAGCAGTTTAACATGACCCATTTTTCCACTAAATCGCGAACAGATCCCGCGCGGAATCATGTCACCACTTGTCCGGTTGACATTCCCTGTCTACAGGTCAGACCTTGTATAAACTTGGTCCTTCTCTAACGAATCACATCAAACTGCACGGGGCGGTAAAACAGTTCCCGGACCTGTTCCGGGTCCCTGGTCTGCCCAAGCACCCACATCAGCTTAGTAGCTGCGGCTTCTAAAGTCATATTGTAGGCCTCCATCAGCTGGAAACGCTCTTTCACCTGCTGGCCCACCTGATATACTGACATGTCGCTGCCTTCATAGGGCACTTGGGTCATCATAACAATGGTCTTTCCAGCAGCCAGCCATTCCTCCATCGCCTGAGCCAAACGGCCGCTCCCTCCACCCGGCAGGCCGCCTACACCGAAGGACTGGAGGATCACCGCCTGATAGCTGTCCTTGAGCAGCTCCAAGGCCTCTGCCCCCATTCCAGGAATCAGGGTCAGCAGCAGCACCTTGTCCTCCAGTTTATCGTAGAACACCGGCTCTGCCCCATAGGCATAGGACCGCGGAGCTAAATAGCATATAATTCGGCCGTCCCGAATTACTGCCCGCTCCGGGTAGTCCACACAAGAAAATGCGTTAAAACTTTTGCTGCGCTCCTTTCGGGCCCTGGTGCCCAAGATCACCCTGCCATCAAAGACAAGACTCACATCGTGAGAATCCCGGCCAGAGGCATAGAGGAAACTGTCATACAGGTTTCTCCGGGCATCGGTATCATTGAGGGCAATCGACTTTTGAGACCCAGTGATCACAATGGGCTTAGGGGAGTCCTGGATTAAATAGGACAAAGCCGCAGCGGTATAGGCCATAGTATCCGTGCCGTGGGTAATAACAAAGCCGTCGTAGTTGTCATATCGCTCCCGAATGGCTCCGGCAATCTCCAGCCAGTGGCCTGGGCCGATATTAGTACTGTCCAGATTCATCAGCTGGACAGCTTCCACCTGACACAGCTTTCCAACTGCGGGAACATGGCTTAAAATCTCTTCTGAGGTAATGGCAGGACTGAGCCCTTCGCCACTCTCCATGGAGGCAATGGTACCTCCGGTGGCCAGCATGAGGATTCGCTTCATAGCAGTTTCTCCTTTTTAGCCTGATCAGGCCACGCGCCCCTGATAGGCCATTGGACCAGGCAGTTCCCTACAGGCACTGTAAATACTTTCCATATAAGGTCATGGACAGTTCTTTCCCAATGGCGTGGACCTGCTCCTCAGTGACCCATCCTTCGTAAAGGGCCAGCTCCTCCAGGCACCCCACATAGCGGCCAGTAGTATCCTGAATCCGCTTAATGGTCTCCCCTGCTGTCAACAGACTGTCAGCAGTACCGGCGTCCAGCCAAGTGAAATTTTTCTCCAGAGGAATCACCTGAAGTTGGCCTCGGCGAAGGTACTCCAGGTTTACATCGGTGATCTCCAGTTCTCCACGGGCTGAGGGTTTCAAATGGTTGGCAATCTCCATCACCTGGTGATCATAGAAATATAGCCCTGGGATAATGTAATTCGACTTGGGATATCGGGGTTTCTCCTCAATAGAGATCGCGCGGCCCTCCCGGTCAAACTCAACTACGCCAAAGGGACGAGGGTCCTCCACCCAGTAGCCGAAAACAGTAGAACCCCGGTCATTGGCAGCAGCCCGCTTCAACGTGGAGGCCAGCGTGGGGGCATAAAAAATATTGTCCCCCAGCACCAGACAGACCCGGTCACTGCCCACAAACTTTTCCCCGATTAAAAGCGCATCAGCGATTCCTCTTGCCACTGGCTGCTCCGCGTAAGAAATCCGCAGGCCGTACTGCTCCCCATCTCCCAGCAAAGCGCGGAACACCTCCCGCTCCCCTGGCGGCACAATAATCATAATATCAGAGATACCCGCCTGCATCAAAATAGCAATCGGATAATAAATCAGCGGTTTGTCATAAACCGGCAGCAGCGGCTTGCACACCGGCTTGGTCATGGGGTACAGGCGGGTTCCCTTCCCCGCCGCTAAAACGATACCTTTCATATTCCACTTCCTCATTCAATCCAGACAGCGCCTGAACGGCGCAACTGCCACCCCGGTTCAAAGGTCTGCTCATGTATGAAGCAGCATCCTCAGCAAGAACACAGCATTTCAGTTTTTTTGTTATTCTATCACAGAATATATCTCTTTTCAAGAAAAAGCTGTTTCCAAGTATAACAACCGGCAGAGCGTTTTCACTCTGCCGGTTGTTTAATTGATCAAATGTCAAACGTCGCTCTACTGTCAGGCAACTCCCTTTTTTACGCCTGAACGCTGCGCCACAATGACAGCAACGACAAGTACCAAACCGATTATATCGGACAGAGCGCCGGGGAACATCATACACAGTCCCCCCACAGCCATCACAATTCGAAGCAGCGGATTGATCGAGCGGTACAAGAATCCGCTGAGGGCCGCTGCCACAGCAAACAGGCCGATCAGTGAGGTAACAATAATCTGCACCACCTGGAGCGCGCCAGCATCAATGAGCAGCATAGCGGGATCAAAGGCAAAGATATAAGGCACGATAAAGGCCGCAATTGCCAGCCTTGTGGCGTTGATTCCCGTCTTCATAGGATTAGACTTGGCAATGGCGCTGCCAGCATAGGCCGCCAAGGCAACAGGAGGCGTAATATCCGCCACAATCCCAAAGTAAAATACGAAGAAATGGGCAGGAACTTTGCCAATTCCCAGTTCAATCAGAATGGGAGCACAAGTAGAGGCCATAATACAGTAGTTGGCAGTGGTAGGCACACCCATCCCCAGTACAATACAGCACAGCATGGTTAGAAACAGCGCCACAAGTAGGGCCAGTGTATCATTGGGAATCATACGGCTGATATTGACCACCGCACTCACCAGCTTGGAGGCCAGACCGGTAACAGTGATACAACCAGCCACCACACCAGCGATAGAACAGGCCACCGCCACGGTGATACAGCCGCGGCCGCCGGCTTCTAGAGCGCCGAAAATAATGGAACCGGTCTTCTTTCCCGCATAGACAGCCGGGCTTGTCTCACGCTGGGTAAGACCCTCGTGAATAATACCAGGCAGGCTCACTGCAATAGCGGCCACAATTGCCACAGAAGCAGAATATTGCAGGGTGCGCACATTGGTAGACACCATCCCTACCAACAGCACCAGTGGGAGCAGCAAATAAATGCTTCGAACCAAAACTTTCATTTTGGGCAGCTGATCTCTGGGAATCCCCTTCAAATCCAGCCGCTTAGCTTCCAGGTGAACAGCAATAAAAATGCCAGTAAAGTAGAGCAGCGCGGGCAATATAGCCCGTAAGGCTACCTCAGCATAGCGAATGTCCATGTATTCCGCCATTAGGAACGCAGCGGCCCCCATAATAGGAGGCATGATCTGCCCGCCAGTGGAGGCCGCAGCCTCTACCGCACCAGCAAATTCCCCCCGATATCCCGTCTTCTTCATCATAGGGATGGTAACAGAACCGGTGGTCACCGTATTGCCCACTGAGGAACCAGATACCATTCCGCACAGCGCGGAGGAGATAACGGCCACTTTGGCTGGACCGCCCGAAGCACTCCCTGCCAGAGAGTTAGCCAGGTTAATAAAGAAGTTTGCAATTCCAGTCCGCTCTAAAAACGCACCGAAAATAATAAACACTGTGATATATTTGGCACATACCTGCATCGGTGTGGCCATAATTCCAGATGGCACATAGAACAGGGTATAAATCACGCGGTAGAGCACCTGCTGAAGATTTTCGGCACCCTGATTCTGCATACCATTGATAAATGTATATACCAATAACACACCGGCTACGCAGAGGATAGGAATGCCCACACATCTGCGGCACAGTTCTACCAGACATAGAATTCCAATAATACCGATGACAGCGTGGAACGCAGTCATTTTTGCCGCACTGCTGATCTCTCTAACCAGTGACATGTAGTTTGCGCAGTAGTAGAAGAAGGAGGCCGCGCCCAAAATCATGATCAGAATGTCATACCACGGCAATGAGTTGGGCTTCACTTTGTCCTTATTTGCGGGATAGGTCAGATATCCGATGATAATCACAAAGCCAAGAATGGCTGTCAGGCGAATTTGCAGATCCGCTTTGCTGAACAAGGTAGACCAGATACAATAAACTGAGAAAAATGCCATGATACAGCTGACCACAATCTTGGGCTTCCCTACCCAGATACGGGTTGCTGACTCACGGTCATACTTGCGCATGACTTCATCCATCTCCGCAGCAGTGCCTACCTCCAGCTGCTCTTCCGGCCGCAAATCTTCTTTTTCGTTTTTTGCCATATGCTTGCCTCCATTCCTCTCGTATTTCTGGAAAAACTGGATCAATCTGCACTTGTACAGCACAGCTAACCCAGTGCTCCCGGCCAAGGCCGGGTTTTACGCCACAAATAGAAGGGAAACCTCTATCCAGGCAGCGAGGGCCGCGGAATCAATAGGCGCCGCGACCCTCACACTGCTGTTTGTCATGTTTTAATCACTTGAAACAATTAGTAGGTACCGGCAGTGATGGTATAGGCGCTGTAATAGGGGGACGCATCCAGTAGCGCCTTAGTCTCATCTTCGCCCAGTTCCACCATATACACGGTGTTCGTAGAGACCAGGTCCACCACGGCGGTGGTGGGGGCGCCAGCTACCACAAATGCAGCGTCGATCTTCTTGTCCTTCAGGCTGTCCACACTGTTGCCAAAGCTCTGATAAACGGGCTTGATGTCATCCTCGGTCAGGCCGTATGCATCCAGCACGTCGATAGCATTGAAATACACGCCAGAACCCAAATCGCCGATCGAAACATTCTTGCCCTTCAGATCAGCCACAGACTTGATCGAAGAGTTCAGGGTGATAATCTGAACCTGCTCCATATACAGAGCGGCCACGACGGAAAAACCCTCCACCTTTTTGTCGAACAGACGCTCGCCGTTGTAGGCGTAGCTCATAACGTCAGACTGGACAAAGCCCAGCTGCACGTTGCCGGCGTCCAGCTCCTCAATATTGTTCTGAGAGCCGCCAGAGGTAACCGCAGTCACAGAAACACCGGTGTTATTGGACACATAAGAGGACAGCACACCGCCAAACCCGTAGTAAGTGCCAGTATCTCCACCTGTACCAAAGGTGAGGGCCTTGGAGGTGCCAACGCCGGCGCCATCCTTTACAGAGGCCACAGTCTTGCCCTTCTCAGCAAAGTATTTCGCAGCACCAGGGTGATAGGGCACAGATGTAACCGAGGCTGCAAACTCCAGATCCAACTCGCCGCCTTTGGCGTGCTGCTCTGTGATAGCGTCTTTGTTTTCAAAAATGGCGGACACAAACGTGTAAATGTCCTCCTCAGGAACATCGTCCCGCGCAATCACAACAGCGCCCACAGCCACAGTCTTAGTATCCTTAGTCTTTACATTGGGGCCGTCGTCTTTGTCGCCGTTGTTACCGCAGGCAGTCAGGGCCATGCTCATGATCATCGCAAGGGAGAGGGCAATGGCAATTTTCTTCTTCATATTCTCTTTCCTCCATTTTTCAATTTGGTTTCACACTCTCAAAGCTGGGAGTACGAAATACCTGACAGACTTTCGTCTTCAGCGTCACAAGTCCCTCACACTTGTGTTCTTTATTATATTATATCTTCCACAAAAATGCAAGACACTTTTTCCTTCTCCTTTTGCACAGTCAATAAAATAGGATGTTTTTTTCTATATCCTGTTAAAATCTGTGCCTGTACAAGGAAATATTTGTATTTTTTGCGCTCGTTTTCTCTGATTTTTTTACCGACCGCACAGTCTCACCGCATAGGCCAAAATCGGCGCCTCTGCTTTTTCTTCCTCTACACCTTCTCCGCAAGCTCATCAGCTCTTGCAACTTATGCTCCTGCTCCCCCTTACGGTGACCACCCCTCCATTCCAATTTGCAGCTTCTCCAGTGCCTTTTTCTCAATCCGAGACACATAGGACCGGCTGATACCGCATTGGACAGCAATCTCTCTCTGTGTACGCGGCGTATGGTCATCTAGACCGTAGCGCATGGTGATAATCATCCGTTCTCGCGGGGTCAGGCAACTCTGAACACATCGGCGCACCTTAACACATGCATCTCGGGTATCCAGATCTTCTAACATATTATCATCCACCGCAATGACATCCATTAAAGACAGATTTCCCCCCTCCCCAGCTGCCTCCAGTGTATCTGTAAGGGAAACCTCTCCCTGTAGTTTCCGCTGAGCTCGAAAATGCATCAAAATCTCATTTTCTATGCATCTACTGGCATAGGTAGCCAATCGCACATTTTTATCCGCTTTAAACGTAGAGATTCCTTTAATAAGGCCAATGGTTCCAATGGAAATTAGGTCGTCCTGATCCCCAGTTTGGGCGTAATACTTTTTTAAAGTCGGAAGCAGAAGGAAAATTTTCAGATCACCAATGGACAGCCCTTGTTCATCCTTCTTCCAGCTCTGTTTCTATGGCTTGTTTAAAAAATGTCAATACGCCCAAGCGGTAGTCCTTTTTCCGTCATACTGCCCCAATTTTTTGCAATACACCCAGTATTCCTACAAAAAATTGTGTTTGTCTGGCAAAAAAATTCCTCACCATTGTGCATATTTCCATTTTTCAAACGGCGCCTAATCTGGAACACAGAAATATAAATTTAATTGGGAGTAATCATTCTTTCCAGCAGCTACATGAAAACGTAACTGCTAGCATGACAGAACGCCCTCCGGGTTATACCGGAGGGCGTTCTGTCATGCTAGCAGAGTAAGCACCATATTGCCCCCTCTGATTGGATTAATCAGGTTAAGAGATAGTCAGGAGTCGTCCCCTCTGTCCACTTGCCTCTCAATTTTTCGCTTCTCTAACAGTCCACAGGCAAAAGCTAACCATTCGGCAACGCCTGAACACAGAATCCGATGCGCAGTACTACAACCGCAGTATGCAAGTTCAAACAAAATGGAATATGTCGATTGAGCAAAATCACTCCGGGAGCATGTCCAAGACGGGCCACACAGTTCTGGCGTAAGTCTGGTCAAGATGTTCCAGCATAGAACGTCGGGCCAATCCTGGGTCATGGTTTGCAATTGCCTCATAAACCTTCCAGTGTTCGTTCACAATCTCTAAACGGCCCTCTTCTCTCTGAAAAGCTTTCAACGTCTCTATACGAAGAAATAGATCCCGGAGGTCTTCCATCGTCTCTAAAAGTTTAGAGTTACCGGACGCCTCAAAAATCTGGTTGTGGAACTTCCGGTCATGCTGGTAAAGAAGGCGGTCATCATTAAAGCTAATCTTCTGCTTCATCGTCTCAAGACTTGCATAAAGACGGCTGACATGGAGCGGCGTCGCCCGCTCAGCTGCCAGTTCACTGCCGGCCAATTCAATAATCCGGCGCATCTCAATAATATCTTTCGCCTGCTTGCGGGTGATAGGAACGATCTCAATCCCACGGCCACGAAGAATTGACACATACCCCTCTTTCTGAAGCTCCAACAGGGCCTCCCGCACAGGGGTCCGGCTGATGCCAAGTTGAGCACACAGCTCATCCTGCGAATAGATAATGCCTGTCTGAAAGCGCCGGTAAAGAATTGCATCTTTAATCAATTGGTAGGACTTTTGTTTATAAGTCATTGGCAGAACTTGACTTCCATCTGGAAAAAGTCCCTCTGTTAGTCCCTGATTCATCTTTTCTCCCACTCTAAAGGATATTTTTAGTCCGAACAGCTTCCTGTAACGCTCAACTTTTGTGCGCCCCCCGCCCCGTCAATAGGCGGAAAGTGTAGGGAATCTCCAAACAAAAATCACAAAGGCAAATTAGGCGCCATTGGGGCTCATTGACATCTCCCAAATAAGCTCTTGGTACAAAATTTTATAGCAATAGTTTATCAGCGCAAAGCTTATTTTTCAAGTACAAACAAAAATTTTCGTCAGAATTGACAAAAGACAACAAAATAATTCAAATAAGTTGACACGCAATTACAAATATGTTATATATAACATATTGAAAAGGAACGGGGGATACCGATGAAAATCAGCATGATTCAGATGGACATGAAATTGGGCAATCCAGATTATAACTTTGCACATGCCAAAGAGTTGATTGCACAGGCAGTAAAAGAGAACAGGCCAGATGTCATTACCCTTCCAGAAACATGGAACACAGGTTTCTTTCCTAAAACAAATTTAGAAGCACTCTGTGACCATCATGGAATGCGGCTACAGGAGGAAATCGGCTCTCTTGCTGCCGAATTTAAGGTAAACATTGTTGCTGGCTCGGTTGCAAACGTAAAAGATGGTGGAATCTACAATACCGCATACATTTTCGACCGCCATGGCAAATGCGCCGCTACTTACGATAAAACCCACCTCTTCTCCCCCATGAAGGAAGATGACTATTTTAAAAAGGGCAGGGACCTATGTACTTTTATGCTGGACTCGGTCAGCTGCGGCCTTGTAATCTGTTACGATATCCGTTTCTGTGAACTAGTCCGTGCATTGGCCTTACAGGGGATTGAGGTTCTCTTTGTGGTGGCACAGTGGCCTGGCGTCCGGGCATTTCACTGGGAAACACTCAATACAGCAAGGGCTATCGAAAACCAAATCTTCCTTTCCTGCACAAACTCTTGCGGCATTGCCGGAGAGACAACTTACGCAGGTCTCTCGGCCATCATTGATCCCTGGGGCAATACAGTCAAAAAGGCTGGCGAGGGAGAGGAAATTATCACTGCGGATATCGATCTTGGACAGATTCAAACGATTCGGGACAGCATCCATGTATTTCGCGACCGCAGGCCTGAACTTTACAGCGGAACCTTATCTTAAAATTCGGTAACAATTTCCTCTCAAGAAATATATTACATATAACTTAAAGAGAAGGAGGTGAACTATGATGGTGGACAACAAAATGTCTTTCTGTCTCCACAGCCGGGGCAAACATTTAAATATCACCATCCCATATAACAGTTTGTTTGCCATCGGGTATGCAGGCCGAAACATAGAAAAAACGATGGAACATATCCGCGAGTTAGAGAAGCATCTGGGGGTTCCAGCCCCTAAAAAGATCCCAACCATCTTCCAGTGCTCCAATCTGCTGTTGACCCAGGAAGAGGAGTTTCATGTGGTCGGAGCGAAAACCTGTGGGGAAGCAGAATATGTAATCATTCTCCACAATGGTTCCATTTACATTGGGCTTGGAAGCGACCACACAGATCGGCAACTGAAGGACAGAGCGTACCCAAGGCAAAGCAGGTATGTCCCAAACCAATCAGCGCCGACCTATGGGAGTATGAGGAAATTAAAAACCACTTCGATGAGATCAAGATCCGTTCCTACCAGACAATCGGCGGTAAGAAAGAGCACTACCAAGAGGGCAGTTTAGCCGACATCCTCCCGGTGGAAACAATTTTGTCAGAGCTCTACGCGCGTGTGGGAGAGATTGGAAACAGCGTGATTTTTTCTGGAACCGTTCCGGTACTTGACGGGTTCCGCTACGGCGAGCAGTTCTACTGCGAGATGGAGGACACTGTTCTGAATCGAAAGTTGACGCTGACATACAACGTCGCTGTCGTTTCAGAGGAAGAACGCTAAAGAACTTCAACAATTTGGGAGGTATATTATGAGCGCAATTATAGCCTTTATGACCTGTGCAATTGCTTACTGGATCGGTGAGTTTGTCGGGGCGAAAACAAAGGCGTGGGTGCCGTCAATCGTCGTCACCGCGACGTTGTTCCTGTTCGGTTACTGGACCTTCTTTCCCAAGGATATTGTGCAGGCGGCAGGAATGGGGGCTCCGTTTGGCGGAACCATCGTAATCTTTCTGTTGATTACCCACATCGGTACTACGATCAGCATTAAACAGCTGCTCAGTCAATGGAAAATCATCATCATCGCACTATTCGGTCTTGCCGGAATGTGCGGGGCCTGCTGGGTCGTGGGCATTCCCCTGGTGGGTCATGACTATGTTGTGTGCGGCCTTCCGCCCCTGACTGGCGGCCTTGTTGCAACCAACATGATGCAGGCGGCCGCAATGGAAAAGGGACTCACCTCCGCGGCATTGGTAGCGGTGATTGTATTTTGTATCCAGGGCTTTTTCGGGTACCCTCTCTCCTCTGTATGCATCAAGAGAGAAAGCAAAAAACTTCTTCCGGGCTTCCGCAACGGTGAAGATCTCCGGGGAGAAAAGGTAGAAGACGCAGCCCCCAAGAAGAAGCTGATCCCACCAATGCCCCAGAACTATATCACTCCGGCCCTCATCTTTGCAAAGCTGATGGTCGTCGCTCAGATTTCCACAATTGTCTCTGGCTGGACTGGCGGCAAGGTCAACGCGGCCGTCCTCACCCTGATTTTCGGCATTATCTTCACCCAGATCGGCTTCCTGGAAGAGAACGCTTTGACAAAGGCGGGTGCTGGCGGACTGGTAACCTTCGTCCTAATGATCACTGTGTTCGACTCTTTAAAGAACGCGACACCGGAACTGCTAGTGGAGTGCATTGGCCCGGTGATTCTGATCATTGTGATCGGTGTCATTGGCATGGCCATTCTCTCTATTGCGGCCGGTAAAGTCCTCCATGTCAGCTGGGAAATGGCCTTTGTCACCTCGCTAACCGCACTGTACGGCTTCCCGTCCAACATGATCTTGACCAGAGAGGCCACCAGAGCCATCGCTCAGAACGAGGAGGAACAGGAGTACCTGATGGATGTGATCTTCCCACAGATGCTGGTCGGCGGCTTCGTCACCACAACCATCACTTCTGTCATCATTGCGGGTATTTTCGTAAACTTTTTATAAGTGTCACAGGCCGGCAGAAAATCAACCTTCAAACGCTGTGCCCGGCTGTGGCAGTAAAAATTATTGATGAAAGACAGGGGAAAATAAGTTATGGAGAATTATGCGGAATTTAAAGTGACAGTCAAAGGCGCCAGTTCTCACGGCTCTGCGCCCCACCTGGGAAAGGACGCCGTGATGGCGGCATCCTCTATCGTTCTGAACTTACAGACATATGCAAGTCGTGTCAATAACCCGCTCAGTCCGTTTACCCTGTGTGTCGGAAAGGTGCGCGGCGGCCTTCGTTTTAATATTGTAGCAGGCGACGCAACACTTGAGGGTTTTATGTGCAGTTTTTCGCACGAACTCCCAGAGGACGCCGAGGAAGAATTCAAACAGATCGTGTGCAGTACCGCAGCCGCGCTTGGCTGCTCCACTGAAATCGAAATCACGCGCTCCTATCGCCAGGACGCCGCTGCACAGAAGGGAGAGCAGGCATAATGGGAAATATGTTAGAGCTTGGAAAAAAGCATGAAAACTACATCGTAGAGCTGCGCCGCGAGTTCCATCGCTTCCCGGAACTCAGCCTGGAGGAAGTAGAAACGACAAAGAGAATTGTCCGTGAGCTGACAGCCATGGGGCTGGAGGTCGAAACCTTTACGGACTTCCCTGGCTGTGTCGGCATTTTAAAGGGCGGAAAACCGGGGAAAACCGTCCTGATTCGCTCCGATATCGACGGGCTGCCGGTACCGGAGAAGACTGGTCTGCCTTTCACCTCTGAGATTGAGGGGCGTTCCCACGCCTGCGGTCATGACTCCCATATCGCGATGACATTGGGCGCTGCAAAGATTTTGTGCGAGAAAAGGGAGGAACTTCCCGGAACCGTCAAGTTCTACTTCCAGACCGCCGAGGAATTGGCCTGCGGCTGCCGCATGGGGGTTGAGCACGGCGTTGCCAAGGGGGTTGACGCCTGCATCGGCGGACATGTGTGGGGCTGGTTCCACGCACCGAAAATCAACCTGCAGGCAGGCCCAAGAATGGCCTCCTGTGACAACTTTACCCTCACTGTCCGCGGAAAAGCCGCCAACGGATTGACTCCTCAGGAGGGAAAGGACGCTATTGTCGCCGCTGCCGCAGTGATCATGAATGCACAGCAGATTGTAAGCCGTTGGAATGATCCGCAAAATCCGCTTGTTGTGACCATCGGCACTTATGACGGCGGTGAAAGTCCTGACACCGTTGCGGACGAGGTGAAGATGGTTGGCACTGTCAGGACCTACAGCCGGGAAGTGCGTGCGGAGGTCGAGGGCAAGCTGCGGCAGATTGCAGAGGACACCGCCAAAACCTATGACTGTGCCGCCGAATTGGAGTACAATTATCTCTGTGGGCCCATCATAAACGACAATGAAAAACTGCTGGCAATTGCCCGGAATTCTGGTGTAAAACTGTTTGGCGAAGATGTGTTTGTGGAGATGGAAAAGGTCACCGGCTCTGAAGACTTCTCCTATCTGATGGAGGAGGCCCCCAGCCTCTACTGCTATCTGGGCGGCTGGAGCGACGATGTGCCAGGCTCTGAGAAGCCGAACCACCACGAGTGCTATACGGTAGATGAAAATATCCTCCATCGTGGCGCCGCGTTCTACGCCCAGTTTGCCGAGGATTTTCTGAACAGCGATTTTGAGAAGTAAAGAGGATATAAACATGGAATACAAGTTAAGAAATATGTCCTGGTCGGAAGTTGCCGAGAGAATGAAAACCGCCAAGACCGTTATTCTTCCTGCGGGCGCATGTGAAACCTATGGTCCTCACAACCCTCTGGGAGCAGACATTCTGGTGGCAAAAAAATTATCAGAGCTGCTGGCTGAGCGTGTAAACGGCATTGTAGGCCCCTGTGTAGAGGTCGGCCAATCGAAGTATTTCGGCGGCTTCCCGGGGACAATCGCGATTTCTGCTGAGGCTCTGAAGGCTGTATATAAAGATATCATCGCTTCCTTTGTCAAGATGGGCTTTGATCGTTTCTTTATGGTAAATAACCACCTCCACAATACTCAGCCGCTGAACGAGGTCCTTGAAGACGCCAGAATCCAATATGGGATCAAATACTTGCAAGTAGGCGTGTGGCAGTATCTCCCCGCGGTCTCCGATCACACCGGCATGTGGGAGACCCCCGCCCCTCACGCACACGCCAGCGAGGCACAGACCTCTGTCCTGCTCTATTTATATCCAGAACTTGTTGATATGTCTAAGGCGCCCAACTCCCCCTCCCTAGTGGAAGATCGGTGGCCAGCTATCATGAAAAGCACCCCCTGGAACGAGATTACCGACAGCGGCACCCTTGGAAACGCACAGGTTGCAACCGCAGAAAAGGGCAAAAAAGCCGTTGAGCTCATGCTCAACGAGATGGAGGACTGTGTCAAAAACTTTCTGGAAACATGAAGGCAGCAGAGGACTCTTATAACTGAAAGGAGATCACTGAAATGAAAGTGCTGGTCACTGGTTTCGAGCCCTTTAACCACGAAAAAATCAACCCATCCTGGGAAGCAGTAAAGCTCCTCCCAGATACAATCGCAGGTGCGGAGATCATCAAACTGGAAATCCCAGTCGTCGCATACAAGTCCATTCAGGCAGTACATGACAAGATGGTTGAGACCCAGCCGGATATTATCATCAGTACCGGCCTTGCAGATGGTCGTGTCAACGTGACGCCGGAGCGCGTTGCAATCAACGTGACTGACGCCCGCATCCCGGACAATGAGGGAAATCAGCCCATCGACGTGCCCATTTTTGAGGACGGCGAGACCGCTTACTTCTCCAACCTCCCGGTGAAAAAAATGGTACAGGCCATGAGAGACGCCGGTTATCCCGCAGTTCTTTCCAATACCGCAGGAACTTATATCTGCAACCATACCATGTACGGAATCCTCTACTATATTCAAAAGGAGTTCCCCAACGCAAGAGGCGGATTTATTCACGTTCCCCTCGCTCCATCCATGACAGTGGACAAACCGCCTATCGCCTCTATGGCCATTACTGATATCGCCGGTGCGCTGGAAGCCGGAATTAAAGCGGCAGTCCAAAATTTAGAAGACGATAAACTTGCTGGCGGAACAGAGAACTAAGGCAAAATTTTACGTCTCAACATAGATTTGCTCTATTGAAATGTGTAATTTACTTTTTTCATCCAGCGGGCTCTGCCCGCTGGATGTTCGTTCTGTTGGCCTCGTCTATTTCCTTGACATGGCTGGAATGTATCCTAAAACCTCGCCGATTGTTGGCCGCGACACTGCCATACTGTCAGTATTTCCCTTGATAAATTCATCTGCTGGAGTTATGATAAGCTGGCAATAATAGATAGACGAAATATATATCTGTTCTTTACAGCTACCTCAAGCGGCAGAGAAGGATAAACGACTGTCTATTTTTAACTCCCTATAAACTGAAGTCTTCACAGCATGTAGGCTGACAAGGAGGTAGAAAATGGCCGACCGGATATATCAATATAAGGCTGTCATCCACACCATCCCCCAAAAAGGCGGGGCATATATCGAATTTCCATATGACATTCGCAAAGAGTTCGGAAAAGGCAAAGTTAAAGTTCATGTGACATTTGACGGAATTGCATATGATGGAAGCATTGTCAACATGGGGGTCAAAAATGCTGACGGCAGTATTTGCTATATCATCGGAATGCTGAAAGCAATTCGTGAGCAACTTGGCAAATCCGAAGGCGACGAGGTTGAAATAACGGGCTGCGAAAGATAAACTCCCATGATTGAAACACACAGCCCACCGGAATCACCATCCTGAAAGCTTTCTGTCTCTTCAAAAGACGCTCTTTCCTGGGAGAATGGACAGTTGTAATATAGGAAAAGAGCGATTATGCTAAAATGTAAATGAAAGGAGCTCTTGCTATGCTCATCATCCGAAATGAACAGGAAACTGACCGCAAAATTGTAGAAGATATCACCCGAAAAGCCTTTTACAACCTCTACATCCCCGGGTGTGTCGAACACTATTTGGTTCACCACATGCGGGGGCACGAGGACTTTATCCCAGAGTTGGACTTTGTGGCTGAACTGGACGGCCAAGTGATCGGAAACATTATGTTTACCAGGGCGAAACTGACCGATGAACAGAGAATGGAAAAGGATATTCTTACCTTTGGGCCTTTGTGTATTGTGCCGGAACATCAGCGCAAAGGGTTTGGAAAAAAGCTGCTAGAACATTCTTTCCAGCAGGCGGTTAAGCTGGGCTATGATGTGATCGTTATTTTTGGCAGCCCGGCCAACTATGTAAGCAGTGGATTTAAGAGCTGCAAAAAGTATAATATATGCCTGGATAACGGGAAATATCCCGCCGCAATGTTGGTAAAAGAATTAAAAGATGGCACTTTAGATGGAAGAAAATGGTTCTACCACCACAGTCCTGTTATGGCCATTGACGAGCAAGCAGCCCAGGAGTATGACAGCAGCCTATCTCCAATGGAAAAGAAATATCTGCCCAGTCAGGATGAATTTTATATCATGAGCCATTCTTTTGTAGAAGACGAGGGATAGCGGGGAAATAGGCCGCCTGTCGTCCCACAAAACGGTATAGATATGGCAAAACTGGACTTTCCCTCAGCTCCTTTATTCTGTTGATGCTGCCGTATATACTCATCTCTTTTTCTCCTGGAGGCAATCATAAATACCTACCTCCCCTATTCCACATCTTTCAACATTGTTTTTAGCTATTTTGTCACTACTTTCCTTCATTTTCAACTAGGGCTTGTCTGGCAGAAAAATCCCTCGCCACTGTGCACAGTTCCATTTTTCAAACAGCACCTAGACAGCAAAAGCACTTCCATACAAAATGCTGGTCAATTCACTTGACCGGCATTTTTTCTTTTCCTCAACATATTCATGAATTGGGGTGATGCAACATGGACAGCGCACAGCGAGAGCTGGTCAGCGTTTTACTGGGCCATATCCATTCAATTGGTCTTATCTCAAATTTCACTTACTCCAGGGCGGTGGATCTGGTCCATTCTGTGACAGACTTCCCAGAGCTTTTTCAGTATCCTGTGTGCTTAAGCAGAGAGGGTGAAGGGGCATGAACATACTCAGAATACGCAATGAAATGCGCAGCGGAAAGAGTATCTTTGACTTACCTCTAAGAGTCACCTTTTACGCCAGGGTTTCCACCGACAAGTACGAACAGATCAACAGCCTGGAGAATCAGGTGCAGTACTACACCGAACTGATCCAGTCGAAACCAAACTGGACTTATATCAAGGGGTACATTGACGAAGGCATTTCCGGCACCAGTACCAAAAAGCGGGATAGCTTCAATCGGATGATAAGGGACGCCAAAGCGGGGCAATTTGACTTTATTATCACGAAGGAGATATCCCGCTTTTCCCGCTCTACTCTGGACAGCATTAAGTACACCCAGGAACTGTTGGAATACAACGTAGGGGTGTTGTTTCAAAACGACAACATCAATACCCTGGACAGCGACAGCGAATTCCGGCTGATCGTTATGGCCGGGGTGGCTCAGGATGAAGTGCGAAAGCTGTCTGAACGGCTGAAGTTCGGCTTCCGGCAGGCCATCAAAAACGGCCATGTTTTGGGCAACGACACGCTATGGGGATACGATAAAAAGGACTGCGTCCTAACCATCAATGAGACAGAGATCGGAAGAGCGTC
>CAPGBJ010000093.1 GCA_948616425.1 uncultured Oscillospiraceae bacterium | reverse complement strand
CCACCGTCACTGCCTCCGAGACCCTCAGACCGGCCTGGACAAAGGCGGTGACCAGCTTGCTTACTGGGATGTTGGTGGAGTCGATCCGCAGGCTGTGGCGATTCTCCAGGGTGAACCGGTCCTCGGGGAAGACCCCTCTCAAAATTTCTGCCGCCTGTTCCGTGTCGGAGACGGTGAAGTGGAGGTACTTGTCGCTCTTGGCCTCCAGCTCCCCAAGGCTCTCCTCCTCCAGCAGCACGCCGTGGTCGATGATGCCAATGTCATCCGCCAGCAGCGCCACTTCCGAAAGGATGTGGCTGGAGATGAGGATGGTCTTGCCCCGCTCGTCGCACAGCGCCCGAATAAAAGAGCGAACCTCCGCGATGCCGATGGGGTCCAGGCCGTTGATAGGCTCGTCCAGAATCAGCAGCTCCGGGTCGTGCATCACCGCCAGGGCAATGGCCAGCCGTTGCTTCATGCCCAGGGAGTATTGAGAAAAGAGCTTTTTATCCCGATAGGGCAGGCCCACCAGCTCCAGGGCGCTTTTGATGGCGTTCTGGTTTTTCAATCCCCGCAGGGCAGTGAAAATGCGTAGGTTCTCCGTTCCCGTCAGGTTGGGATAAAAGCCCGGGGATTCAATCAGGCTGCCGATGCGGGGCAGCAGCTTCTTCTCATTGCCCAGCAGGGACTTCCCCCAGATCGTCACCTTCCCTGACGTGGGCTGGGTCAGGCCCAGCAGCATCTTCATGGTGGTGGTTTTTCCGGCTCCGTTTCGGCCCAGCAGACCATAGATGCGGCATCTTTGAACATGGATGTTCAGCTCCGCCACGCTCTTTTGCGTTCCGTACTGTTTGGTCAGTTGTTTTGTTTCGATGACTATTTCGCTCATAGCGGTTACCTCCTTTGTAGGGTCAATATACAACACCATCCTTGAGCGATCCTTGAGGGAACCTTGAGATAACCTTGAAATTGCGCTGGCGGCATATACAATTTTTAGTTTCTGCGCTATAATGAGTGCGGACAGGAGGGGCTTATATGCTGGACAGAGAAATCCTCGTTGTAGATGATGAAAAAGATTTGCGGACAATGATCCGCTCCATTTTTGAGAGCGCCGGATATACACAGATTACAACAGCGGCCTCCGGGCAAGAGGCGCTGACAGTGATGGCGAAAAAAATACCCGGCATCATCATTCTGGATGTGATGATGCCGGATATGGACGGGTTTGAACTGCTCCAGGAAATTCGGGCCGTCAGCAAAGTTCCCGTTCTTATGCTCACCGCGAAGGGGGAAGCCGAGGACCGCTTTGCCGGGTTCGAGCTGGGGGCGGACGATTATCTGGTCAAGCCTTTTCTCCCGAAGGAATTGCTGCTGCGGGTTCAGGCAATTTTGAAACGGGCCTATCCTGAAAAAGAGCGGGTTGTTACGCTGAACGCTGCCTCGGTGGATTTAGACCGGGCAGAGGTTATCCGAGATGGACTGCGGACGCCCTTGACCGCCAAGGAGTATAGCGTTTTTGAAAAGCTGGCGGAAAATGCGGGCCGGATCGTCACCATCGGCGTTCTCTGTCAAACGCTGTGCGGAGAAATCTGGCAGGGCTATGAGACAACGCTGATGACCCACATCCGGCACCTGCGGGAGAAGATCGAGGAAAATCCGTCAAAGCCCGTGTCGCTCCTGACGGTGAAGGGCCTGGGATATAAGCTGGTGGTAAAGGAGCCGGAGAAATGAAACCTG
>CAPGBJ010000092.1 GCA_948616425.1 uncultured Oscillospiraceae bacterium | reverse complement strand
GACTTGACCTTGCTGGACAGGTCCTTGAGATGGTAGTCATTCATCAGACTGCGGAAGTGCAGCATATCGGTGTTGTCCCCCTCGCTGTCCAGGCAGTCCAGAACCGATACGAACCGGCATCCGAGGGAAGGGAAAATGACGTCCGTATAACGGCCCACCTCCACAAAATCCCTGCCCAGGCGGGAAAGGTCTCCTTGTGTTGACAAAGCACCAAATTTTTTACGGATGCCAGAGGCGGCTAACAGGTCTTGTTCAGACCGCCTCCGGCATCCGCTTTATGAGGAACGCAATCACAGGTCAGCTTTGTTCCGCACAGCCTGCATCGTCCGCAGGAGCCGCCCCGTATCCAGAGCGGAGAGTTCGCCGTTCATGCAGACGATCTCCACGCCATGCTCCGCCAGCCAGCCAATAAATTCAAGCGTGGCATAGGGGGCGCGCCCCAGCCTTGAGGTGCTGTGAACGAGCAGGATGTCAACCCCGCCCCGGAGTACCGCGTTGGTGATCTCCGCCAGACCGGGGCGGGCCATCTCCACGCCGCTCTCATGCTTGGCCGTGCAGCCCACGACCTCATAGCGGTTCTTCCCGGCAAAGTCGTAAAGTGCGTTCTGCTGGACCCTCAGCGCAAAGGCATCCGGCCTCGCTGTCCGGCAGTATATCCACGCCCTGGGCGCTCTCGCAACCCGCATATAGATTGCAGCCGTTCTTCTCTTATCCATCATGTACTTCCTCCTCATTCGTATCGGTGCGGCACTCAAACACATCCCGGAACTTCCAGACGATCTCAATCTCTGTGGGAGAGGACACCAGAACCTCCTTGATGAATGTCCCCGCCAGCTCCGCCGTCAGTTCCGTTGCCCCGGCATAGGTGGTGAACACATCGTCCTCCCGTGCGCTGTCCTGAAAAGCCATGCGCTCCAGGTCGGTCAAAAGCTGTTCCTGACTGTCCTGCTCACTTTTGACTTCGGATAGTTTGCTGTCTATCTCTGCCCGCTGTTTCAGGTAGGCATCCTTGGACAGTGTGCCGCCGCTGAAATTCTCGTATGCCCTGAGTTTTTCCTGCTTGTACCGCTCTTGTTCCTGCTGGAGCCTTTGCAGCTCCGCAACACAGGCGGCGATGCGCTCCCTGCGGGTCAGCACCAGGGCGGACTTCTGCGCCCTGCGCTCCTGGCACACCGCCAGCATCTGCTTGACCGCCCGGAACACAATGCCCTCGATCTCTTTCTCGGTGAACAGCTTGCCCTTGGGACAGTCGCTGTTCTCATCCGCCTTGCTCTTGGTGCATCGGTAGTAATATCCGGCGGAACTATGGATGCGGCTCAATGTCCGATGGCAGTTGCCGCATTTGAGAAGCCCTTTCAGCGGGTACTCCTGGGCCGGCCCCCTGGCCCGCCTCGGCCTCTGCCGGATGGCCTCCTGCGCCCGGTCAAAGTCCTCCTTGCTGATGATGGCGTCATGCGCCCCCTCATAGATGATCCAGTCGGCTTTGTCCTGCGGGACGGTGCGCTTTTCGTGGAGGCTGGCTTTGTACCGCTTGCGCCCCACCAGCGCCCCGGTGTACTCATACTGGTGGAGGATGTTCAGCACCGCTGCCGCCGTCCAGCCGTTCTTTTCAGAGGCTTTTTTGAAACGGTTGCTGCCCGGATTTTTCATGCGGAAGTACGCGCCGGGGGTAAGGATGCCCTCGCTGTTCAGGCGGCGGGCAATCTCTGTACTGCCGCAGCCTTGCAGGGTCATATCAAAGATACGCCGCACGATTGCCGCCGATTCCTCGTCTATCACCAGCTTGTTCCTGACCGTGGGGTGGAACCGAAAGCCATAGGGAGCGAAACTGCCTATGTACTTGCCCTGCTTCATCATGATGATCTTCGCCGTGGTGGTCTTGATGGACAGGTCCTTGCTGTACGCCTCATAGATGATGTTCCGCAGTACCACATCCATGCCAGAGGTCACGCCCTTGTAGTCATCGCTGTCGTAGCCGTCATTGATGGAAATATAGCGGACGCCGAGGAACGGAAAGACGCATTCCAGGTAGTTGCCCATCTGCGTGTAGTCCCGGTGGCATCTGGAAAAATCCTTTGTGACCAGCACATTGATTGCCCCGGTGCGAAGCTCCTGCATCAACGCCTGGAACTGGGGGCGGTTCTCATTCGTCCCGGTGTAGCCATCGTCCACGAACTCGAACCGGGGAGCGGCTTTCAGCTGGGGGTGGCGGTCCAGGAACTGATGGATCAGCTCCCGCTGGTTGCCCACACTGTCACTCTCTGTTTTCCGGCTCCCGGTATCCTCATCCGCCAGGGAGAGCCGGATATAAATGCCGACCCTGTAATCCGTCATCTCAGCCCGCCTCCTTCATTTGTTCAACGCACTCACACATGGTCTCAAACACATCATTATAGTTCAGTTCGACATCAATGTGGTCCTTGTCGTAGACCAGCACCCTCTTGATTATCGCGTCCACCAGCTCCTGCGTCAATTTTGTCTCCTCGGAAATGCCCCGCATCATGGTGAGCCACTTGTTCTCCGGGGAGATGGATTGCAGGAACCGCTCCCGGCGCTCCACCGCCTCGTCCAGCAGGCGGCTCAGGGCCTCGTACTGCTCCTCGTAGGTCTGCTTGGCAAAGGCGTATTCCTCCTCGTTCAGGATGCCCTCCACATAGTTTTCATAGAGGCCCGTCCGTTTCTTTTTCAAGGCGTTCAGCTTCAGCTTGACGCTGGACACCGCCGCGTTGTACTTCTCCCGGATGTTCGCCTCGCCGGCGCTGCCCCGCATGGATTTCAGCAGCTTCTCATAGTCGAGCGCCACCCGAAGCTGGTCACGGACGATGTTGGACACCTTTTCGTTAAGGGCGTCCTGCCGGATGGAGTGGCTGAAACAGGCTCCATGCCCCCGGCGCACATGGGTACTGCAATCGTACACGCCCCGGAAAACAACGCCCTTGCACTGGATACGCTGCCGCTTATAGTACATCCGCTTTTCACAGTCGGCGCAGAAGATTTTCCCGGCAAAGAGGTCAGTCATGCCTGCCCGGATGTCCGCCGACCACTCCATCGCAGCCGCCCGGTGGGTACTGTCCTCCTGCATCTGCCGCTCCACCGCCTCAAAGTCCGCGAGGGAGATGATGGGCGGGTGTGCGTCCAGTACCACGATCCAGTCCTCCTTTGCGGCAAGCTGTTTTTTCAGCCCCTTGTAGAGCGCCGTCTCGGACTTCCCGCAGATCAGCTCCCCGATATATGCCCGGTTTTGCAGGATGCCCCGGATGGTGGAGGGACACCAGCCCTCGCCCTGAATGTTGTCCCCGTTGCGTGTGCCGACCCTGCGCTTGTGCCGCTCCGGGCTTTCCACGCCCTCCGCTTTCAGCCGTTCAATGATGGCGTAGACCGATACCTCCTGCCGTTTCCACTCAAAAATCTGCCGGATAACGGCGGCGGCCTCCTCATCCACCACATAGGCGGTCTTATCCTCGTTCCAGAGGTAGCCGTAGGGGAGGTTTCGGTTCCGAAAGGTCCCCGTTTCCATCTGCGCCCGGAGCGCCGTGGAGACCTTTTTGGAGATGTCCCTGGAATAGATGGCGTTCACCAAGTTCTGCAAGCTCACCGACAGGGTTTCCGTGGAGCCGCCAGAGGTGAAGTTATCGAAGTTCTCCTTGACAGAGATGAACCGCGTCCCCAGCGCCGGGAATATCTTTTCCAGATAGTTACCCGTCTCCACATAGTCGCGCCCGAACCTGCTGAGGTCACGGACCACGATGCACTGTATCTTCCCGGAACGCACATCCTCCATTAGGCGGTTCCACGCCGGACGGTCAAACACGGTTCCTGTTCGGCCGTTGTCCGAATAGACCTCCACAAGCTGAAGATACGGGCATCCGTCCAGGTAGTCCTTGCAGACGTCGATCTGGTTTTGCAGGGAGTTCCCGTCATCGTCCTTGCCGCTGTTCTCCACGGACAGGCGGGCATAGATGGCGGTGGACAGCGCCGATGTTTCTTTTTTGATTTCCGCCACAGGCGTACTCTGCACCTGTGCTTTTCTGCTCTTTCGTGCCATATCTTATCCCTCTCAGCCCGCCGCCGGTATTGGACAGCCAGCGTAATTTTCAGCGATCTCCCGCGCCCTCTCGAACTCATCCCGATACCGAAAGACGATCTCCACACGCTTATCCTCGTAGATGAAAACCTTATCCACCAGAGCCACCAGCAATCGGCGGTCAAGCTCCCGCACATTCTCATACTGTGCGAAAACCTGTACCCATGCCCGGTTCTGGCTGCCCATCGCGGCGGCGTCCTGCTGTTCCCGTTTCAGCCGCCGGAGCGCCTCCTGTTTTTCCTCGATCTGCCCCCGGTAGTTCTCCCGGAAGTCGGTGTACTCGGCCTTGTTGATGATGCCGTCCACGAAGTTCTCATACAGCCCAAGCTCCAGTTTCTTGTACCGCTGTATCTCCTCCTCCAGGCGGGTCATCTGCGCCTCGTAGCTGAACACCCTGCGGTCCCGCTGGGGGAGGGCGTCGATGAACCGCAGGACCTCATCCAGATGCAGTACCACCTCAATCTGGTCATGGATGGCATGGAACACGATGTCCGTCAGCTTTGCCTCGCTGAACGAGTGGGGGCTGCACTGATGGGTGCGCTTATTGCCGCCGCAGTTGTAATAGACATACTGCCTGCCGCCCCGTTTCTGCGTCTTGCGGGTCATGGACGCCTGACAGTCCCCGCAGAACAGGAACCCGGAAAAGAGGCTGTGCCGGTCGCTGCCAGAGACGCAGTGGGTGTCCCGGCGCATCAGCTCCGCCGCCGCCTCGAAGTCGGTGCAGGAGATGATCGGCTCATGGGCGTTCTCCACCCGTACCCAGTCCGTCTCCTCCCTGGGGCGGACGGAGCGGACCTTGTGGTTGGGGGTCCCCCGTTTCCCCTGGACGAGTACCCCTGTGTAGACGATGTTGGAGAGGATGCGCTTGATGGTCACATACTCCCATTCCGACCGCTCCCTGGTGCGGAAAGCCGTCTGGAAGTTGACGCCCTGCATCCGCTTGTAGTCCATCGGGGTGGGGATGCCGCTGGCGTTGAGCCGCCCCGCTATCTTCAGGATAGGGAACCCGTCCTTATACATCCCGAAGATCATGGTCACGACCTCGGCGGCGTCCTCGTCCACCAGCAGGCGGTTCTTGTCCTGCGGGGCTTTCTTGTAGCCGTAGGGGGCAAAGCCGCCCACATACTCGCCCTTTTTCCGCTTGACCTCCAGGCTGGAGCGTATCTTGATGGAGATGTCCCGGCAGTAGATGTCGTTCACCAGCACCTTGAACGGCAGGGTGATGGTGTCGGAACCCGCTCCGGGCGCCATGCTGTCGTAGTTGTCGTTGATGGCGATATAGCGGATGCCCATGGCCGGGAAAATCTTTTCCAGATAGTTCCCGGCGTCGATATAGTTGCGTGAAAACCTGCTCAGGTCCTTGCTCACGGCGCAGTCGATACGGCCGGAGCGCATATCCTCAAGCATTTTTTGAAAGCCTGGACGGTCCGTGTTGCTGCCTGTCCGCCCATCGTCAATATAGGTGTCCACCAGCTCAAGGTCCTCATGGCTTTCTATGTAAGCCAGACAGATGGCCCGCTGGCTCTGGATGCTGTTGCTCTCAATGCTGTCAGCATCCTCTTTGGATAACCGGGCATAGATGCCGGTCTTATAAATCTTTTGGGGCATGGGAAACCTCCTCTCGTTTTTTGGTCAGCCAGCCCCGTTTCAGCGGGGTCCCCGGCTATGAGAGCATCATAGCGCCGGGGCCCCGGAACACACAAGGATGTCAGGCCCCGGCAAGGTAAAGGGCGTTGATGCGGTCCTCGATGGTCTCGCCCCTGTCCGCAAAGCTCAATTTCACCACCACGCCGCCGTCCAGGTAGACATAGGGGTTGCCCAGCTGTTCGATCCAGGCACGGATGCGCTCCTCGGTGGGGGCGTCCGGGTCAATGAGGACGGTGCTGCGGTCACGGAGCGCCGATCTGTCCACCTTGCGGGGGTCAACATTCTTCATCGCTTCGGTCATAGAGATACCTCCAATCCCCCGGTGGGACGGCGCGCCGCTGGAACGGGGTTGCCATCCTTCGGGTATTGCAGTTTGGCTGCTTTCAACATCTTATGGGGTGGACAAACCTGAAAATGACAACGGACAGGCTATCCGCGCATAGGACAAGGTTATTTTTTCTCCCCTCCCAGTTTTTTCACAGGTTCGTAGTCCGCAAAGTTCTCCACAGTGCGGAAAATCCGCTTATTGTTCACCCACCGCTGGAGATGCCGGGTGATGGGCGGCGCGGTGGGGCGCTCATACACCATGACATAGGGGTCAAAGCCCATCCGCCGCAGGGTGTCCACCCGGTAGAGGTCCTGCTCATGGGTGCTGTTCCAATTCGTCAGCACATAGACCCGCTTGCGCCGGAAGTCCCTGATCTTGGACAGCTCCGAGAACCGCTGAAAAAAGCCGGTCAGGTCGGCGTTGGGGTTGTCCCACGCAAAATGAACGGTTTTTGTCCGCACCTTGTTCAGGAGCGCCACATTGTCCGGCGTGATGAGCCGGATGTCCAGCCCTTGGGAGAAGTCCACATAGGCACGGCTGGCGGCAAGCTGTTCCAGCAGCCGCTCATGGTCGGGGCAGGCCAGCAGATTGGCGTCCATCAGCTTGATCTCATTCTCCCCGCCCCAGAACTCGGAGAGGTCGGCCACATTGACGCTCCGCACCCCCTCCTTGCCGGACACGATACAGAACCCACATCGGTTCGGGCAGCCCCTTGTGAGGAATCCATAGGCGGTATCGGGAAACTGCGGGTACAGGCCGTAGTCCGGGCGGCTATGCTCCACAGCGTCCGGCAGGTCAGGTCCCGGACCGTAGCCCGTGCCGCCACAGATAAGCCGGTCGGCGTTGGTGACAGAGGCCGTATCCTTTGAGTAGGTGTCCGTGAACACCCGGCTCTTATAAACGATGTCATACAGCCCCTCTGGAGTCCACCACTCCACAACATCGCCCTGGGCTTTGTGGTAGGCGGACAGTTTCATCAGGCACAGGTTCGGCCATCGGTGGCTGTCCACATCAATAAGCCCGATCTTCATAAACCCACCTCCCCGTGGAACAAGGAGAAGCGCCCACCCCCAAAGGCAGACGCTTCGCTCAGATTTCTCAAAACTTCATCGGCAGGGCGGTCTTTGCGCTGGAGCCGTTGTAGATACGGTACACCTGATAGAGATACCTCTTGTACCCCGGCAGGCTGGTCATGGCCCGCCCCTCCCGGAAGATGATGACCGGATCGACCTGGCGCAGCCTCGTCACCAGCCGCTTACGGCTGTACTCGCCGTAGTAGAGGTCCACGAACTCCACAATGCCCTGCACTGTCTCCGCCCGGAGGGAATCCGGGTCGCCTTTCCATGCGTCCACAATGGTCTGCATGGCCTCCCGGTAGACACCGCTCCCCACTTTCTTGTAAAGCTCAAAGGCGGTGCTGATGCAGGCCAGCCGCTTCACACCCCTGGTCTGCTTGCAGTCCACGCACAGACCCACGGCCTCGGTCACTTTCTGGAACGCCAGCGCCTCCTTGTCCCCGCCGTAGACCAGCGCACGGAACCGCGCCCCGGCGGTCAGGCTGGCGGACGCGCCCGTCTGCTGGGCGAACAGGAGCGCCTCGTCCCGCTCGGACAGGCCGTAGAACACCTTGCAGCGGATGGGCAGGTCCCGCCCACCGTTGAGGAACTTCCGGGCGGCGATGGTGTGCTGGCCGTCGAACACATAGTAGCGCCCGCCCCGGCTGCTGACCTTCGGCTCGTTGGCGATGCGCTCATCGAACTCGGCGGCGATCTTGCGGACCCGGTCCTCGTTCAGGGTGCGCTGGTAAGTAGTGCGGGGGACAGTCAGTTCCCGGCTGTCCAGCGTGATCTCCCGGCAAAAGAGATTTTTTGTGTTCATTTTTCGTTTCCTCCCTCGATGGTTACGATGTATTGTTTCAGTGTCTGCATAATGCGGATGATTTCCCGCTTGTAGAGGTCATCCGACAAAAGCCTTGGATACTCCCGGAAGAAATGGTCGCACAGCTCGATGAACGAGCCGACCTCCCCCTCCAGCGAATGGAGCATGGAGTCCTCTGTAACAAGGAACCTGGGACGCTCCATCTCTGCGGATATTTCCGCGATCTTCTGTATCTCCGCCCTCTTTGAGGGTATGGGCGGGGCCTTGTGATAGGCAGGCTGCGGTTTCTTTGACCTATTTGCCCTGCCGTCCTTGGTGACTTTCAGGGCGGCGGCAAGTTTAGGGCGTTCCTCCGGCTCTGCCTTTGCGACAGCGGCCACCGCCGTTTCCGTGGGCTTGATTGCTCCTGTGAGAATTTCCTGTTTAATACCGGGTAGGACTTCCTCGGCAGCATCCACGCCTTTTGCATAATAATTGGCGCGTTGAACATATCCCTGACTGGTATGGGTTTCCTCGGCAATCTGCGCCCGTGTATTTTTGGTGTCTGGTAAGTGACCAATTTGGTCACTTACCACGCAAGAGTGCTGATTGCCACGGAACCCATCATTTGCCCCGTATGCCTTTTTCTCTGCCTCGTACCTCTGCCCAATCAGGTACTTCTTCTGCTGGGGCGTCAGGTTCCGCCTGCCAAGCTGGTGCTTGCAAATCCAAGCTATGGCCTCGTACCGATTATCAATGGGCAGCTTTTGGACGGCATAGGTCAGCTCCGGGTGCCTCTGGATGATCTCATAGCGGTTGTGGCCGTCCAGGATGATGTTGTCCCAGACGATGAGGGGCGAAAAGACCGCCCCATCGGTCAGGATGTTTTCCTCCAGCAAGGTAAACTCCTCCTCGGTCAGCGGCGGTATCTTGTCCCGGAACTCCGGGTCGATGATGAGCTTGTCCATTAGGGCGCCTCCATGTCCACAGGGAGGAAAGCGTCCTCGTCAAGCCGGAGGCTGACCCGCAGGGCGGCGTCAATACGCTCCATCTGCTCCTCGGTGAGTTTCCCCACATAGTTACGCACCCGCCGCTTGTCGATGGTACGGATGACCTCCAGCATGAACAGGGACGGCTCCAACCCCTCCGCGTCATCCAGCACCACATGGGTCGGCTGGGTGGGCTTCTTGAAGGTCCTGCGGGTGGCCGCCGTGACGATAACGGTGGGCGAGTAGAAGTTGCCCACATCGTTCTGGAGGATCAGCACCGGGCGCGTCCCGCCCTGCTCATGCCCGTACACAGGGTCCAGGCTGGCGAAGTATATCTCGCCACGGTGAAAGTCGTGAAATTTGTTTTCCATATGGTAATTCCCTCCTTTTCCAGGTATGTAAAAGCCGCCCCACAACGTAAAAAGCATATGGGGCAGCCTTAAAAATCATAAAGCGTGTTTTCAGCCCCTATTTGTCCTCGACACCCCGGAACCGTGGGAACCATCAGGCTCGTCAGCTTGCGAAGCTGCTCTCATAGGCGTCTAACCTCCCCGCCTTCTTTGTGGCCGGGCCGCGAATTACGGAAGTATCATTATCGCTGTCCGTTGTCATCGCCAAACCAAGAGCAACTTGGCATTTTCAGTCGGATGTATCGCTCCTCCCAAAGCCGGGGATCGTGGCGCTCCGCTGCACAGGCTATTCCAGACAGTAACGTGGTCTTGTTTCCAAGACTTCCTGATGGCTGTGTATTCAATTTTCAAAGTCCCGCCAGCCAGGTCGCCCCGGCCGATGATTTAATTTTAGAGGAATTTTCGGCCTTTCCAGAGGGACGGGAAGGGCATCTTTGCCCCCATAACCGACCCTCTGAGGGCATCCTGTCTTTTACAGCGAGGTTTTAAGGGCCGCTCCATGAAAAACGCTCCCGCCGATTTTGGCAGGAGCGAGGTTGATTTTTTGAAATTCTTTGATGGCTGGTGGTGGAAAAATGGGACCCAATGTGGTAAACTGGATACAAACAACGGCGGAGGAATTTTCATGTATATGATTAAATTCAAAAGGCGATTGAGAATGGCGTTCTCATTACTCCTTTGTGTGTTGCTCTGTGGCTGTCATATAAACCTTTTTACATCGGAACACACAGAGCTGATTGTAGACGGAGAATACAAGCCGTTCAATGTTCCAAGAAAAACAATGGAAAAGCTGATGGAACTGATAGAGGCGGAGGATGTCGATTATATCTATGCGGTATTTTCCCCTGATGTGCGGGAAAATGTGGAGAGGCTTTCTGAACAGATTCGGGAGTTGATACGCTTTACAAAAGAAAATGTCACAGCCTGGGATTTTATCAGCGGTGGTGGGAATGTGGACAGAAGAAGTGGGATCACGATTTCAAAAAGCGTTGCCTTTTATGAGTTTCAGACAAACAGCGGAACTTACAGGTGTGATATTTCGGATGTTATAAGAAATGACACCCAAAAAGAAACGATTGGTTTTTCAAGCATCTCCATTTATCCGGAGGAATTATCCTGGGAATATGCGCCGAAGGCGTTGCCAGGGAGTTCTATCGTATATCGGATAGAGGACCTACCGCCGGATATTTCCGTGGGTTCTTCGCCCGTGGAGATGCTGATGCAGTTGAGTGAGGCGGGGAACCCGGATGAATTTTGTGACATATTTTCTATAACAGCAAAGAGAAATGCGGAGGGCTTGCAGGAGAACGCATCCGAATTGATGGATTTTTTAAGTGAACAGGTTATCTCTTGGGAGCCTTATACATGGACGCAAAACATTGAAACGATAGGCCGAACCAAGATCACAGTACGGGAGATGTTCTTTTACCTGCATACAGACAACGGACTGTATCGCTGTGATATTCGGGAGGTGCTGGAAAGCGATTATTCTGTGGACACCGGCTTTTCCAGCATTTCCATCTTTCCTGCATTATATCCCGGAGATGAGCCAGAATATGAAGATGAGGTCTATAAGGGATACTGCACCTGGGAGCGAGAAAATATGGGCATTTCGATTGTGTACCAGCAAGACAGCCAGACACGGTGAGGCCGCTGTTGCCCATGCGTACCTCGGTCACGCAGTCCGGGCAATAGAAATTTTAAGATTTTGGAGGGCAGCGAATGTATAACCGATATTCAGATGCTACAAAATTTGTTACTGACCCCAGCAAATTGCAAATAGTAAATGGGTCAGAGGTATATATTTCAAGCGAAGAAAATTACGATATTGTGGTTGATTTACAAGGCCATACAGAGGAATTTGAACGGCTAAAGCCCTTTATTACTTTGGTAGCACAAAGTATTTGCGACCTTGATAATACTACTCAAAAGTTCGATAATCTACATAGTAAGAGTAGCCAATTTCCTTATGTTGTAGCGATTGTTTTTATTGACGAGCCTAATGTCATTCTCGAATATTGGGGAACAGAGGAAAACACACAATTTGATGTTGTTTTCGAGCATAACGATGGAATATTTACGCTCAAAAGTTTTGGGACAATCTTGAACATTTCACCAGATTGGGAGCAAACACTTTCTGCTGACCACAATGAAAAAACAAGTTCTCCAAAGGGCTTTTTACGAAGATTGATAGATTGGCTGTGACAGATACCAGTTCTCTACTGATACCCTCCGACGCACGATAGCGGTGTGGCAACGCTCGGCAGAGCCGGGGAGAGGAAGTACACGCCCCGCCCCGGCGAACCTCCGTTACCCCTGCGCCGCGCCCCCGTCTGCGCTGCCCTCCTGCGGCGTTTACGGTATTACAGCGATTCTTTCAGAGCCGCAAGCCCGTCTATCAGGGACTGGAGCCTGTCCTTTGTCTCTGCGGCGGTTCTGCCCCTGCCGAGTACGAGGAAGTCCATGCTCACGCCAAAGGTGTCGGAGAGGACAACCAGCAGGTCCACGGAGCATCCGCGCTGTCCGCCCTCGATCTTCCGCAGATGGTCCAGGCTGATGTTCAGTTTTTCCGCCAGCTGCACCTGTGTCATGCCGTGTTCTTTGCGGAGGGACTGGAGCCGCTTTCCGCTTTCATGGGTGTTGTAATACATAAAAAGTCCTTTCCCGAACAAGGCGGGGCAGGACTTCCAATGCGGTACAAGGCAATCGGGCAAACAAAAAAAGCGCCGTACAAATCGGAATGGATGGGTTCGTCCCATAGCCATTCCAACCTTGTACGGCGCTTGGCAGTCTCCTCCGGCACACAGCCGGACTCTCTCCGCTTGCTCGATCAAAAGTCATATTGCTTATCTATTTAGTTATCTGCGCTGGCGCGGCCTCCCGCCGGTATGGGGGCGGGGACGCCCGTGCCTGACGCGCCGGAAGTACCCCAGGTTCACGGGGTATTCCTCCTTGCATTTCTTGCAGAATACCATCTTGTGGCCCGTGGCGTCCGAGAAAACACGCTCCACAAGATAGCCGCAGTAGGGGCAGTGGATGTCCCGCAGGAAAAGTCCCTCCGTCTCGGACTTGGAAAGCCGGAGTTTATGCAGGTTTTCTTCGCTCACGGCGGACTGGTGGTATGCCCTGACAGCGTTCATTGGTGCATCCCCCCATTCCCAAGGCCGATCTCCCGCGTGATGTACTCAGAGACCTCACGCCGCTCCACCAGCCGAAGCTCTTTCAGCCGGATCAGGAAAGCGGTGTAAGACACGCCCATCACGCAGGCCATCTTCTGTACCAGCAGCTTATCCTCCAGCCGGAGGAGATTGTCCCCATAAAGGGAGATTGCCTCCGCCCCGGCATACTGCCCCAGCACGTTCCGCACGATGTACGCCGGCATGAGAAGCGCCGCCGCCAGCCTGTCCACCTTTGCTTCTTGGACGCTGAGAAGCTCCCGAAGCTCCCCCGGCCCGTATGCGCCCCCTTTATCCTGTTCCCGCCGGAACGATGCCAATGCCACTGTCCTGTCCATGATGTAGTGACTGGCTTCATGGGCCAGGGTGAACCGCCTCCGGCCCTCCTCGTTTTCGCTTTGCAGGCTCTTTTCCAGCACCACCGTCCCCTTGGGGAACACCCGCTCCACCGTCCGCCGCCCCAAAAGGATCAGCAGCGGGGTGGCCCCGTCCGAGATGAACCCGATCTTGCCCAGGTCATCCTCCGCGAAGCTGTGGTATTCCAGAGGCAGGCACAGGTAGCCCGTGAGGAAGCCGTCCATATCCACCCGCAGCGGCGGCTCCCGTTGTTTTCCGAGATACTGGCGCACCATGCCCTCCGCCAGCTCCTCGACTTCATCGACTGTAAAACATGATCTCAAAAATTCCACCTCCTATGTGGCAGGCCGCAGGGACAAAAGGACTCCCGCACCCGATGCGGGAGGTCCTGTCCCGGCAATCCGATCCCTTAAATATGCCCCTTTTAGCACATTTCTCCTTGACAACCGCGGTTATTTGCCATATAATTTGCTTGTAGTTGCTACTACTTGCTCATACTTGCTATTGAGATTATAGCAAGAACACGCAAGGTTGTCAATAGACACTGGCATGATTTCGCAAGTTTGGTGAACGGAGGAGAAAGAGATGGCATCCTTTCAGGAAAAAGTAAAAGAACACCGTGGGCTTTTGGGGCTTACACAGAAACAGTTGGCTGAAAGGGCGGGGATCGGGTTTCGGACAATCGTGACCTACGAGTCCGGCAAGAGGTTCCCACAAGCGGCGCAGCTCTATAAGCTGGCAAAGGCCCTCGGCGTGTCCACGGAATTTCTAAAAAACGATGCGGTCGATGACCCCTCGTATGGCATCGACCGCATGGAATATGTTGAACAGATGAGGCAGGAGGCGGGGACCGGGGAGGCCATGAGCCTTGAAACGATGCTGGCCCAGAACCAGGCGATGTTCGCTGGAGGCACAGTCAGCGAGGAGGCAAAGGACGCCTACTTCCAGGCTGTGATGAAAGCCTATCTGGAATGTAAAGAGGCGGCGAAAGAGACCTATGGCCGCAGGAAGAAGCGCAAGGCTTGATTGGCCGCAGGTTTTGGGGATGTCCCTGCCGATGTGCCGGAGGCATCTGTGTGGGTCCCTGATCCGGGGACAGGGAGGAAGTGGAAACAGTTGTCTGCTATCAATATCAGCTATATTGCCGATGAAGTCAAACGGGTCATGCGGAAGTACGATGAGACCGACCCATTCCGGCTGGCAAAGGCAATGAAGATCATAGTCAGTTACGAACCGATGGGGCTTTACGATGGATGCTGCAAGGGCTTTTTTATCGTGCATCGCCGGACGAAGCACATCACCATCAACAGCGACCTGCCGGAGGAATTGCAGAGGGTGGTCCTCGCCCATGAGATCGGACATTGTGTACTGCACAATTCGGCTGGGGCGATGGCGGCTTTCCATGAAATGGTCCTGTTCGATACCGTGGATTTCAGGGAGTACGAGGCGAACATATTTGCCTCTGAACTGCTCCTTTCCGATGAGGATGTGCTGGAGACACTGAACGACGATCTGTTCTTCTTCCAGGCGGCAAGCGTCCTCTGTGTGCCGGCCGAGATGCTGGACTTCAAGTTCCGGGTGATGAAGCGCAAGGGGTATAAGCTGGAGTCCCCCATTGTTTCGCATGGGGATTTTATGAAGAACATAGAGCGGGGCTGGCCGGCATCCGGCGAGCCTTGACGGAAACAGGGAGTGGGCATATAAGTCCGCTCCCTTATGTTTTATCAATGGGGAACTCTAAATCAGGACAGCTTGAAAACAAGAAAAAGCGGCTTATCCAGGAGCAGAAAGAGCAGGAGCGCAAGGACAGGACGAACCGCCTCTGCAAGCGCATGGGGCTTTTTGAGAAGCTGCTGCCCGACAGCATCACGCTGACCAAGGAACAGTTCAAGACCTTTTTGGAGCAGACCATCGCCACCGAACACAGCCGCCGCATACTGGACGGATTGACCGCCCAGAACGCCGCCACAGCCCCCGCACAGGGCGCGGGAACGGCGGGGAGGGGTAACACCCCGCCCGCCGCCAAAACCGCCCAGACAGCGCAGGAGGACGGCACAGACGGGAGCGCGGCGCAGGGGTAACGGGCTTGCAGGGCGAGGCCGGGAGAGGTGCTATGCTTCCCCCGGCCTCGTTGGGCGTTACAGTGCTGTCCTATCGGGTTATTCTAATGGAATAACAAATGTAGGTACAAGAAAGAAATATGCGACAACAATACATTTGCCATCCTCGCTGATATATAGCTGTCGATCCTCTGGGCGCTCAAGTGAAAATTCGCCAACGTACTCATCCACATCACACGCAAGGAGTAAAGGCCCAAACCGTTCATATAGTTTAACACTTCCGCGTCCCATCAAGTTATGTGCGTATTCTGCCACAAATGTGCGGTGTGTTTGTGGTTCTGTCTGTTCCACATAGCAAGATATTCCGCCGTAGATACATAGACCCATAAACATAATTGCGCCTGCAAATAATCCTACAAGCATTAAAGCAATTACGGCAAGTGTCCTTTTCCCCGTATTCTCACGCCCAGCCCATCTACACAATTTAATAAAAATCCAAATACCGCCTGCCAATATATCCCACGCGATAATGTTCAATCCCGCCACCATAAATTTAATATCAAAAAAGAACAAAATTGTAAGCACAGACATACTTGCTAATAGAATATACCATGCTATTTTCAAAGGCTTTTCCTTGCTCACCACTGTTTTCCCCCGCTATTCAACTTCGCCGTGATAGTCCAAATCGCACCATCTATGCTGTGCCTGCCGCCATGCTTCCTGACCTTCCGGTTCCTCGCCAAGCCAAGGAAACTCCTCGCGGTAGACCTGTTGAAGTTCTCCATCAATCCTATCTTGCACACGGACAATGCTTGGTTCCTCCCATGGAGAGAACGACTCAACTCGCCGCACACATACCAGTTCCCCGTCCTCCCAACGGTGGAAAGTAGTGACACCATCGCCTGCTCCGCTACTACGCGCCCAGCCAGTGACCACTTGCCGCTCCGGGTCAAATACGGCCTGTGATATTTCTGAAAGAGACGCACAGTATTTGAATTGCCCATATTCCTCGTCCCACAGCCAGTAATGACAATAATTGGGCTGATTTCCCAAGAAAAAGAGATACCCAAAATCTTGAAAACCGTCAAAATTAACATCGACCACATGATGAAACTCCGGCGCAACACCCATCATAAATTCCTCTGAAAATATTTGAATAGGTTGTTCCATATCTGCTGGGTTCCAGACTGAAAATGTAATATCGCGGGTTCCAAATTCATCCTTGTTTTCCATAGCCAACTCCGCAGCCACCAGCAGCGTCCCAAGTTCACCGCCGGTATCTATCAGAAAAGCATCGTGGGTATCGTCTATGGGTTGTTCCTCTAACAACTGCTGGAGTGACTTTTGCGGCTGGGTAGTTTGCGATAAAGCATTGTCTGTTTGACAGGCGCAAAGCGCACAACAAATAAGAGCCAAGAAGAACACTTGTAATGATATTTTTTGTTTTTTCATATTCATGGGGCGATTTCCTCCGTCATTGTTTACAATTCAGTCTACCACAATAGCCGTCGTTTTTCCACCATCATCCATCAAAGAATTTCAAAACATCAACCTCACTCCTGCCAAAATTGGTGGGAGTATTTTTTATCGAAACTGCCACCAATACCGCCCGTCCAGCGCAGGAGAGCGGCGCAGACGGGAGCCGGAACGGGGACGAGGCGCAAGGGTAACGGGCTTGCGGAGCGAGGCCGGGAGGGGGTACACTTCCCTTGGCCTTGTTGGGCACTACTGCGCCATCTTCGTGTAAAGCTATCGGTGTAATATCTCCTACTGGAGCTTTTGGTTAATTAGGTCTATCTCATCCGTCAATTCTTCGAGTTCATCCTCAGAAAGAACATGACACAGTTCAGAAGAGAATAGGCAATTCAATTTATTTATATGCTTTCTAAAGAACCTCAACTCATCGGCTGAATGGAAAGCCGCCCTGTAAAAAAGAGTGCTATATACAGCCAATGCATCCACGCCACCTTCGGATATTTGTTTTCCAAACTCATATAAGCATCTATCCACAGATTGCCTTATTGTAAAGTTTTCTGCAATAATGTACTCGTAAAATGCCTCGATAACATAATACTTTAGTTTATAAAACTCGCTCATGCTTATTGTTCTCCTTAAACACCGCCATCACTCAGCACTCAGCCTGCGTGAACGAGGTACGCATGGGCAACACCGGCCTCCCTGTTTCCGGCTGATGTCACCCGACTTTGGATTGATTTATGGTGCTTGCTATTGCGGCGGTCATTGCAGCAAGCTCCAAATATAACAAGGCTTTTTGAACGGTACTAAAGGATTGCATTTGAAACAGTCCATACTGAACAGATACAAATATGTAGCGAATTGCCAAGCTGTCTACAATCAAATGGGACAGCAAGCCAAGGACAGTTATTTTATGTTCATCCTGCGGAGCAACATATACTAAGCGGCCACTATTCACGCCTTTTCTTGCTTTGATTGCTTGTGAAATGAAAAGCCAGCATAAAAAACTATTCCGTATTCTAAGAAATGCTGTCCATCTTAGTGTGTCATAGTAAGAACTGCTTTGTCTGCAAAAATAAAATGCACCAAACGAAAAAAACAGAGAACCGCCAATTACTATAAATCGTTCAGCCGTTGTCCGCCCCCTACTCATAAGTGGATTTACCTTTAGTCTACCACAACAGCGACTATTTTTCCACCACTATCCATCAAAGAATTTCAAAACATCAACCTCGCTCCTGCCAACCGGCTCTTGCAGACGGCGTTTTGTGCCTCTCGGCACAAAAGGACGGGGGAACGACCCGCAGAAAGGAGGACAGCCTGTGGCAATCTACCATTACAGTATCAAAATCATCTCCCGCGGCAAGGGCAAGTCCGCCGTTGCCGCAGCCGCTTACCGGGCGGGGGAGAAACTCACCAACGACTTTGACGGGGAAACCCACGACTACACCCACAAGGGCGGCGTTGTCCATACCGAGATTTTACTCCCCGGCCACGCCCCCGCCGCTTTCTCTGACCGGGCGGTTTTGTGGAACGCGGTGGAGAAAATCGAGAAAGCGAAAAATGCCCAGCTTGCAAGAGAAATTGAAATTGCCCTGCCCCGTGAATTGACAAGGGAGCAGGGCATTACTCTTGTCCGCGAGTATG
>CAPGBJ010000091.1 GCA_948616425.1 uncultured Oscillospiraceae bacterium | reverse complement strand
TCGTGGCTAAGGAAGACGAGAGCATGGCCCCCTGGGTAGAGATCGTGGGCAGTTGTAAATTCTATCCCACCGCCAAAGCCGAGTGGGCCGACGTGAAGCAGGGCGTCATCAATGTGGAGCAGAAGGCTCTGCTGGGCGAGAATGTCAAGGAACTGCTAGACGCGCTCCAGGCTCAAATCGCCGGTTAACTTTTTTCCACCTAAAGCAGCGAGCGACCGCGGGGGCCGGGCCAAAACGGCCCGGCCCCCTAGCTCTTCCAGCCGTTTTCAAAGTGCATAGCGCGCTGTCGCCCTTTGAAAACAGCTGGAGGGCCTCAAATTATAATAATACAGGGAGGTGTCTCCGTGAGCACAGCGACTCCAGATGTCCCCGTCAAGGTGAAACAGACCCCCAAAAAGCAGGTCCCCTCCAGCAGCAAGAAGCTGATGCGCCGAGTGGAGCCCTACATTTGGATTGCGCCCAGCGTGATTCTAATGGCCATTTTTATTGTGACGCCCATCCTGAAGGTCTTCCAGCTGGCCTCCAATCAGGTGAGCCGTACCGGCAAGCTCAAGGGGTTCAACAACTTCGAAAATTTTGTCAATGTGGTAAAAAATCCCGCATTCAGTCTAGTGCTGAAAAATACCATCGTGTGGACTATCGCCGTGGTGGTTATCTCTACCGTGCTGGGCTTTATGCTGGCCCTGATACTGAACAACCAGTTCCGGGGCAGAAAGATCGCGCGGGCCATTGTGGTCTTCCCTTGGGCCACTACGCTGGTCATCCAGGCCAGCGCCTGGAACTTTATCATCAACAAGGACTATGGTACGCTGAATACTCTGCTGCTCAGGCTTGGCCTTATTGAGCAGGCGGTGAACTGGACCCCTTCCCCCGCCGCCTACTTCGCTTGGGAGATCGCCTGCGGCATCTTTGTCACCATCCCCTTTGTCACTTTCTGTGTCCTGTCCGGTTTGCAGAGCATTGACGCCTCCTACTACGAGGCCGCCACAGTTGACGGGGCCAATTACTTCCAGAAGCTGTTTAAAATCACGCTGCCTCTGGTCAAATCGTCCCTGACCGTGTCCACTGTGCTGAATATCATCTATGTATTCAACTCCTTCCCCATCATCTGGACCATGACCAAAGGCGACCCCGCCAACCACACCGACACCCTGGTCACCTACCTGTATAAACTGGCCTTCTACAACGGACGCCAGGGCGAGGCTGCGGCGGTTTCCGTGATCGGCTTCCTGATTCTGTTGATCTGCGCCAGTACTTACATGATCTACACGCTGCGGAAAGGAGATGACGACCTGTGAGCCAGCCCGCCAACGCCATCCAGAAAAAACCGGTCTCCATGAAAAAGGTGATTTTGCGCCTGCTGCTCTACTTTGTGGTACTGGACGTGTGCGTCATCACCCTGTATCCCTACTTCGCCATGCTGTGTACCGCTCTGAAAAACCGGGTGGAGATTTTCTCCGGCGGCACGATACTGCCCATTGTACCTCTGTGGTCCAACTTTATTGACATCTGGAGCCGGGCCGACATGGCCAAATATATGCTTAATTCCGTCCTCATCGCAGGCGGTTCCACCCTGATTGCCATGTTGTGCGGTATCCCCGCGGCCTACGCTCTGGCCCGGATGAAGTTTAAAGGACAGACCGCCTTTTTGGGCTTTATTATTGTCTCCCAGATGTTTGCCCCGGTGGTACTGCTTATCGGTATCTACCAGGTGATGGAGTCCATGGGCCTGACAGACAGCATCTGGGGCCTGATCTTCGTCAATGCCGCCTTTAACCAGGCCTTCACTGTCTGGCTGCTGCGGGGTACCTTTATGGGCATCTCCGCCGAGATGGAGCAGGCGGCCACCATCGACGGCTGCAACCGCATCCAGTCTATGATGAAGGTGCTTCTCCCCGTGGCCGCCCCTGGCATTGTCACCACGCTCATCTTTATTTTCATTAACGCGTGGAACGAATACACTGTGGCCTTGTGTCTCATCAAGACTGATGGACTCAAGCCCATCACTGTGGGTATCAATACCTTCAACGGCTACAATATGATCGAATGGCAGTACCTCTTTGCCGCCTCCATTTTCGCCATAATCCCGGTGGTGATCCTGTTTATGTGCATTGAAAAGAACTTGGTCAGCGGCCTGGCCTCTGGCGGCGTAAAAGGCTGATTAAAAAAACAGTGGATTCTGTTCCCGACTTATGGTACACTGGTTTTGTACCTAGGCGCCGTTTGAAACATGGAACTATGCCCAACGGCGAGAGAATTTACCATCAGACAAACACAATTTTTCCCAGGAATCCTGGGTGGATTTCAAGAAAAATTGGGGCAGTATGAGGGCAAAAGATTTGCCGCTTGGGCGTGCTGACATGTTTCAAACAGGCCCTGGAACCACAATCGGGATCATGCCAGAAAGGGTGCTTACTTTATGCTTATTTATTGTGAAAAGGACTATGATGCGATGAGTCGCCGGGCTGCCCATGTCATTGCTGCGGAGATTGTTCGCCGGCCGGACTGTGTACTGGGCCTGGCCACCGGTTCTACCCCAGTGGGGACCTACCGGCAGCTGATTGATTGGAATAGGGCCGGAGACCTGAGTTTCCGCCAGGTACGCACTGTCAACCTGGACGAGTACAAGGGACTGGCCCCCGGTCACGACCAGAGCTACCGCTATTTTATGCAGCAAAACCTCTTTGACCATGTGGACATTATCCCTGAGAACACCCAGGTCCCCGATGGCCTGGCCGCTGACGCAGACGCGGAGTGTGCCAGGTATGACAGCTATATCCATGACCTGGGCTATTCTGATCTGCAGTTGCTGGGTCTGGGCCGGAATGGCCACATTGGCTTTAACGAACCGGGAGAGGCCTTTGTGAAGGAGACCCACGTGGTGGATTTGACCCAGAGCACCATTGATGCCAACGCGCGTTTCTTTGCCTCTGCTGACGACGTGCCCCGCCAGGCCCTGACCATGGGGATTGGCTGCATTATGGCTGCCCGCAGAGTGTTGGTGGTGGCCAGCGGAGCGGATAAGGCAGATGCGGTATACAATGTGGTCTGCGGTCCTATCGACCCCCACTGTCCCGGCTCTATTCTCCAGCTCCACCCTGATGTGGTGTTGGTGGCTGATGAGGCGGCCCTGAGCAAGGTGACTGCCGCGGGGGTGGCTGTATGCGGATAACCGGCGGTCAGGTTTTTGACTTGGAAGAGGGCTTTGTTTCAAAGGATATCTGTACAGAAGGGGCCCTTTTGGCTGAGAAAAGCGGCGACAGCGCCACTCTGGATGCTGCGGGCTGCTATGTCATCCCTGGCTTGGTGGATGTTCACTTCCATGGCTGTGTAGGGGAGGACTTCAGTGACGCCACCCCCGAGGGTCTGCAAAAAATAGCGGATTATGAGCTGTCTCAGGGTGTCACCTATCTTTGCCCCGCGGGCATGACCCTGCCAGAGGAGCAGTTGACTGCCATTTGTAAGAACACTGCCGCCCATCGGGCTAACAATACCGGAGGTGCGGAGGTGGTGGGGGCTCATCTGGAGGGACCCTTCCTGTGTATGGCCAAAAAGGGTGCCCAGAATGGGGACTATCTCCACGACCCAGATGCCGCCATGCTGGAGCGCCTTCAGGCGGCGGCGGAGGGCTGTGTCAGGCTGGTCACGCTGGCCCCTGAGCAGCCTGGCTCCATGGACTTCATACGGGCCGCTGTGGAGATGGGGATCACTGTCTCGGTTGGACACACGGTAGCCAGCTATGATACCGCCAGAGCGGCCTTTGAGGCGGGGGCCAGCCACGCCACCCATCTCTTCAATGCTATGCCCCCCTTTGCCCACCGGGACCCCGGTGTGATTGGCGCGGCTTTCGACGTCCCCGGCGTTCAGCCTGAGTTGATCTGCGACGGTATCCATGTCCATCCCAGTGCTATCCGAGCTGCTTTCCAGCTTTTTGGAAAGGAGCGGATGATTATCATTTCCGACTCGCTCCGGGCCACCGGGATGCCCGATGGGGAGTATCCCTTTGGCGGACAGATGATTGAGGTCCATGGCAATCGGGCCACCATTCTGGGGCACCCGGAGACCCTGGCCGGTTCGGTCACCAGCTTGATGGGCTGCCTGCGGCAGGCGGTGAGCTTTGGAATCCCTCTGGCCGATGTGGTGCGGGCCTGCACCTATAATCCGGCTCAGTCCATCGGCATCGACAACCGGACCGGTACCCTGGAGATCGGCAAAGAGGCCAGCGCCGTCCTGCTGAATCAAAAAGATCTGTCCATCAAGGCCATTCTGTTTAAGGGAGAAGTGGTAACCGCCTGAAGAGGTCAGCCTTGAGGGACGGCGTCTTCTCCACAACATGTATGGGAGAAAAAGATGATGTGCGGAGCGGACACCGAATGGCGCGCCGTACGTGAAAAGAGAAGGTGCAGCGCAACGCCTGCTTGCATAGGCGGGAAGCATCTTTATGGCATACTGAACTCCCTTGGGAAGGGAGCGTTTTCCCCGTTGGAACAGGCGGGTCCGCCCGCTTTTCCATAAATAATCCAAGGGTCGGGCCGCTACTCCATCACTATAGCCCCCGACACCAGACAAAAGGAGGAAAAAACCGCTGCGGCTTGCGGTGCGGCAGTGTGGAGACCTGCCGTAAAGTCTCTGGAAGTTCTGCTCTTCCAGGGCGAGATGGGGGTGGCGGAGGCCGCTCCATCAAAGCCGAACGCTATGGCAACACTGAATCTGAAGGGCATCACCAAAATCTACCCCCACAGCGGAGACCAGAAGAAAGCCAAAAAGAAGAAGGGCGAACCTGAGAAGAAGACAAATCTCCAGGTGACGGATCAAGGTGTCATCGCTGTCCAGCAGTTTAATTTGGACATTGCGGACAAGGAGTTTATCGTGCTGGTCGGCCCCTCCGGCTGCGGCAAGTCCACCACGCTGCGGATGGTGGCCGGCCTGGAGGAGATCTCTGGCGGCGAGCTGCTTATCGATGACAAGTTGATGAACGATGTAGAGCCCAAGAACCGGGACATCGCCATGGTGTTCCAGAGCTACGCGCTGTACCCCCACATGACGGTGTATGAGAACATGGCCTTCCCGCTGAAGCTGCGCAATATGGATAAGGCCGAGGTTGACCGCCGGGTGAAGGAGGCCGCCGAAATTCTGGACATTACCCAGTACCTGGACCGCAAGCCCAAGGCTCTGTCTGGCGGACAGCGCCAGCGTGTGGCCATCGGTCGTGCCATTGTCCGTGAGCCCAAGGTGCTGCTGATGGATGAGCCTCTGTCCAACCTGGACGCCAAGCTGCGCAACCAGATGCGGGCGGAGATTATCAAACTGCGCCAGAAGATCAACACCACCTTTATCTATGTCACCCATGACCAGACCGAGGCCATGACTCTGGGCGACCGTATTGTCATCATGAAGGACGGCTTTATTCAGCAGATCGGAACCCCCCAGGAGGTCTTTGACCACCCGTCCAATCTGTTTGTAGCTGGCTTTATCGGCATGCCGCAGATGAACTTCTTCAATGCCAAGCTGTTGGCTGAGAGTGGGAAGTACTTCGTCTCTGTGGGCGGCTGCAAGGTGGAACTGTCTGCCGAGAAGCAAAAGAACCTGGCCGATCACAAGGTGGCTGCGCAGGACATCACCTTGGGTGTGCGCCCCAGTCACATGGTACTGGCCAAGGAGGCGGGCAACACCCTTACCGCCACTGTGGAGGTTTCGGAGATGATGGGCAGTGAGGTCCACTTCCACGCCAACGCCGAGGGCAAGGACGTGGTGGTCATTGTACCCACCATGAACGCAGAGGGAGAGCATATCGACTCCTTCCGCGCAGGCGACAAGCTTAACCTCACCTTTAGCGGGAACGTCTGCCACGTCTTTGACAAGAACGGTAAGAATTTGGAATTCTAAGCATTCTTCCTCCATGAAACATGCCGGCCCCGCCTTGGATGGAAAGGCGGGGCCGGTTTTTTGCTGTCTGTAATGGGAGGCGTGCCATCCTCTGCGGGACTAAGAGCGTAGTTCTGCCTCAGCAGACAAATGCCCTTCATGAGGCAAGAGGGCCGCCGCCCTCTGCCTCATCCGCGGAGGAGGCAGGCTTCTTGATTCGGAACTTAATCCTAATTTACGCCCAGTTGGGTCCACAGGTTCTTGTATAGGTTCAGAGTTTCGGAAGGCAAGTTGAGATAGACCTCACACCGGGCCAAGGTCTCCGGGGGGGCGGCCATAATTTCATAGACCGACTGGTCCAACTCCTCGCCGTAGAGCTCTTCATAGTAGTCGGGGTACTGCTCCAGGGCCAGTCGGTTGGGGGAGGCGTACCAGATATAGTCCATATTGGCTAGGTTGGCCTCGGTGGAGGCGATAAAGTTGATCCACATGTGGGCCTCACGCTGATGGGGGGCGTCTTTGAGCATACACATTGCGTCCACGAACCAGTTAGAGCCCTCCTCTGGGATGACAAAGGCCAGGTCCACCCCCTCGGCCTGATTGTCCACCATGGACAGATAATCTCCGGCGTAGTAGGTGGCGATGGCAGCATTTCCGCCCTCCATCTTCTGGAAGACCTCATCCATGACCCGGCCTTGGAACACCCCGCGGCGGTTGGCGTCGGCCACCAGTTCATAGGCCTGACGAATCTCTTCCTCGTCGGTGGTGTTGACAGAATAACCCAAATACATCAGGGCTGCCCCCAGGGCATCCCGGGAATTGTTGATCAGCAGGACGTTCCCGGCGTATTTGTCGTCATAGAGGGCGCCCCAACTGGTGATCTCCTCATCTACCATAGCGGTGTTATAGATGATGCCCAGAGTGCCCCAGGTGTAGGGGACTGTGTAGCGGTTGTCTGGGTCGTAGGTCAGGTATTTAAACCGGTCGTCAATGAGGGAGAAGTTGGGGATCTGACTGTAGTCCAGGGGTTCCAGCATGTCCTCAGCAATTAGGCGGCCAATCATGTAGTCAGAGGGAACGACCACATCGTAGTCCGCACCCCCGCTTTTCAACAGGGAGTATAGGGCCTCATTGCTCTCGGCGGTCTGGTAGTTTACCCGGATTCCAGTCTGCTCCTCAAACTGGGTAATCAAATCCTCGTCGATATATTCCCCCCAGGAACACACGTTGACCACGGGCCGGGAGCTGGTGGCGTAGCTGAGGAAGGCCACCGAGGCCACAAAGGCGCAGACCAGCGCCCCGGCCAGTCCCCGTCGGACCCATAGATACCGGGGCTCGGCAAATTTTTGCCGGGCTCGCTCCAGAGCGGAGAGCTTCCGCGCCGTCCCCAGCCGTTCCCGGGACTCCTGCCGGACTTCCTTCAAATTGGATAGAACCAGCAGCGTCAGCACCGACAGGAACAACAGGGTGGAGATGGCGTTCACCTCCGGTGTGACCCGCTTCTTGGTCATGCCATAGATCGCCATGGCCAGAGTGGAGCTGGCCGACCCGGCAGTGAAATAAGAAATAATAAAGTCGTCGATGGACATGGTGAAGGCGATGAGGGCCCCGGAGACGATACCCGGTTTGATTTCAGGGAGCATCACCTTCCAGAAGGCCTGGAGCCAAGTGCAGCCCAGGTCCTGAGCTGCGTCCATCAGGTTGCGGTCCATCTGCCGCAGTTTGGGGGCTACGTTGAGGATCACATAGGGGATATTGAAGGCCACATGGGCCAGCAGCAAGGTGCCAAAGCCCAGCACCAGCCGCTCAGGCAGCTCCACCATGCTCTGGATAGAGTTAAACCACCGGGCGAAGATCCCCCAGCCCTGGAAGAAGGCTACAAAAAACAGACACAGGCTGACGCCGGTGACAATGTCGGCGTTCATCATGGGGATGTTGTTTACCGTCAGCAGGGCCTCTCGCCGCCGCCGGCCCAAACTGTACAGGCCAATGGCGGCAAAGGTGCCCGCTACGGTGGCGATGGCGGTGGCCAGCAGGGAGACCAGCAGGGTAGTGTAGACGCTTTCCATAATCAGTCGGTTTTGGAATAGCCGGCTATACCAGTGGAGAGAGAAACCCTTCCACACGGCGCTGGAGTCCCCTGCGTTGAAGGAGAAGATGATTAGCAGAATAATGGGGGCGTAGAGAAAGAGGAACATCAGGCCGATAGCCAGGCGGCTGCCCACGCGGCTGTGTTTTTTCATAGGATCACCGCCTCTCCCTCGCCCTCACCGAAGCGGTTCATCACCACCATACATACCACTACGATGACCATCATCACCATGGAGATGGCCGCTCCCAAATGGGGGTCGTAGGCTCCGCCCAGGAACTGTTGTTCAATCAGGTCGCCCAGCATCATCTGGGTGCCCCCGCCCAGCAGACGGGAGATGGCGAAAGTGGACACCGAGGGGACGAAAACCATGGTTACCCCGGACAGCACGCCGGGCAGGGACAGGGGCAGGATCACTTTGCGGAATACGCGGCCACTGTCCGCCCCCAGGTCACGGGCGGCCTCCAAGAGATTGCTGTCCAGCTTGAGAATTACCGAGTAGATGGGCAGAATCATGAAGGGCAGGTAGTTATACACCATACCCAGCACCACCGCCCCGGGAGTGCCGATGAGCTCAAAGTACTCAATGGGGACAAAATTGGTCTGAGCTGCGCCAAAGTGCGCGGCAATCGCATTGCGCAGATCTACGAAAAACGGGGCGATCTGGTTGTACAGGTCGATGACCCCAATGTTCCGGAACAGCTGATTCAGCAGGCCATTGTTCTCCAGGATAGACATCCAGGAGTAGGTCCGCAGGAGGAAGTTCATCCACATAGGGAGCATGATGAGCGCCATAGCCATTCGCTGGAAGCCGGGGCCCTCGTGGGCCATCCAGTAGGACACCGGGTAGCCGATGAGTACGCACACCAGGGTGGCGACCAAGGCCAGGCGGAAGGAGCGCAGAAATACAGAGGCATAGGAGCCCATCTCGGCAAAATTTTCTAGAGTCCCCTCAAACTCCGCGGTGGTGAAGGCATAGACCACCATAATCAAGATAGGGATTACCACCATCAGCGCCATCCACCCCACATAGGGGACGGCGAACCAGGACAGCTTATTCTTCATCCCCGCTGTCCTCCTCCTCCGGGTCATAGCTGGCGTCGCTGATCTCCTCGTACTCCTCGGAGTAGGAAGAGTAGTCGCCGAACATGCCGGAGTATGCGCTTTTTTTCATGACATGGATGCCGTCAGGGTCGATTTTGATCCCGATACGGCTGCCGACAGGGGAGAGATCGGTGGTCTGAATCAGCCATTTAAAGCCGTAGAAGTCCACGATAATGTCATACTGCATCCCTTTGAAGGTGACCGAGGTAACGGTGCCCTTCAGCTGCCCCTGGTCCTCGGGGACAATGTCCACATCCTCGGGGCGGATGACCACATCCACCGCTTCATCCCGCTCAAAGCCGCCATCCAAACACTGGAAGCGGCGGTTGAAGATCTCCACCACCCCGTCAGAGCGCATAACGCCGTCGATGATGTTGGATTCGCCGATGAAGTCGGCCACAAAGGCGTTCTGAGGCTCATTGTAGATGTCCTCGGGGCTGCCGATCTGTTGGATGCGCCCGGCGTCCATGACCACCACGGTGTCAGACATAGCCAGCGCCTCCTCCTGGTCGTGGGTGACGTAGACGAAGGTAATCTCCATCGCTTTCTGGATGCGTTTGAGTTCGTTCTGCATGTCTTTGCGCAGCTTTAAGTCCAGGGCCCCCAGAGGTTCGTCCAACAGCAGCACCTTGGGCTGGTTCACCAGGGCCCGGGCAATGGCCACCCGCTGCTGCTGTCCGCCGGACAGCTGGCTGGTCCGCCGCTTCTCAAACCCCCGCAGGTTGACGATCTCCAGCATCTCCATCACCCGGCGGTCGATCTCCTCCTCTGGCAGCTTCACCTTGATCCCCTTGGTGTCTGCCTTGGGGATGCGCAGGCCGAAGGCGATGTTCTCATACACATTCAGGTGGGGGAACAGGGCGTACTTTTGAAACACCGTATTGATGGTCCGTTTGTGGGGCGGGACAGCATTAATCCTCACCCCGTCTAACAAAACATCTCCAGAGGTAGGCGTCTGAAAACCACCGATGATTCTGAGCGTGGTAGTTTTGCCGCACCCGCTGGGTCCGAGCAGTGTGAGGAATTCCTTATCCTTGATACTTAAATTGATTTTGTCGAGTACGATATCCTCGTCGAACGCCATGACGCAGTCGGTCAGGCGGATCAACTCCTTGGACATGTATCCTCCCCCATTTCTTTTTAAATTACTTTGTCAGCTCCCTCGATTTATTCACCGGGCGTACCCTCCGTCCAGGGGGGACTTTGGGCGCGTTGACCGGCTTTCACGGATAGCGAGATACACTATAGCGGGTTATCGCCAAAATGTCAATGTATTTTGACAAAATTTTTGGCGGGTTTTCCCGCACACGAAAACGGCCCGTTCAGCGGGCGGACGGAAAGCCCCCAGGGTGGTCCCCACGCCGCCCCTACAGCACTACGAACCGCCCCTCGGGATAGCTTCCCTCCCAGGCGCAGGGCAGGCGCCCCTGCTCATAGACCCGCAATACAGCGGTAAAAAAGCCGTCTAACCCCATCAGGTGCTCTACACAGGCCCAGGACAGGTCCCGCTTTACAAAGTCCATCCACTCCCGCTCCAGGCCGCTCTCCCCCTCCAGCGACATCCGCTGGACAAAGGCGCACCAGCTCTGCCACAGCCTGTCGCCCACCGCGGCGGAGACCCTTTCAAACACATGGTCAATCTCGTCCTCTCCAATGCCCTGCCCGGCCCGCTCCTCCAGCTGGCAGGTCTCTGGCTCCCAGACCGCCAGCATCTCCCTGTTCCAGTTGTCCCAGGCCTGAAACAGGGAGTGCTCCACCCGGTAGTCCTGGCTGGGTTCCCCGCAGTGGGCCAGCAGAGGGAGTCCATTTAAGTATTCTAAAAAGCTGTGCATCCGCTTCTTTGCCTGTCCTGCTCGATCAGCAGTTTGACGGCCTCCACCCCGGCGGTGATGGCGGCTTCGGTGTTGTGGCTCTCCTTCTGGTCCAGGCCGGCCTTCTCCCGCTCCTGGTTCCAGATGACGTGGAATACCGAGCCGCACCGCACCTTGCGGCTGGCGGCCACGGCGAAGAGGGCGGCGGACTCCATCTCAGAGGCCAGTACCCCCAGCCGTTTCCAGGCTTCCCACTTCTGTTCCAGCTCGTAAGACACCGGCATCCGGGCGGGGGAGTGCTGTCCATAGAAGGAGTCTTTGCACTGGACTACCCCTGTGTGCCAGGAGTAGCCCAACTTTTTGCAGGTCTCCACCAGGGCGGTGGTGACGGCAAAGTCGGGGACGGCAGGCCACTCAATGGGGGCGTACTCCCGGCTGGTGCCCTCCATGCGGACGGCCCCGGTGGCGATTACCACGTCGCCGCTCTGGACAGACAGATCAATTCCGCCGCAGGTGCCCACCCGGACAAAGGTATGGGCCCCAATATTAGCCAATTCCTCCATGGCAATTGCGGCGGAGGGCCCCCCGATGCCGGTGGAGACCACGCTCACCTTCTGCCCCAGGAGGAGTCCAGTCCAAGTGACATACTCCCGATTGGTACGCACATGGACCGGGCTGTCAAAATGCTGGGCGATGGCCTCGCACCGACCTGGATCGCCGGGGAGAATACAGTAGCTCCCCACTTCTCCCTCAGCGCACTGGATGTGAAACTGTTTCTCTCGCGTCTGCTCATTCATAACGGTGGCCCCCTTCACAATTTACTTATAGTTTATCACAGGGGAGGGTCTCTTTCAAGGCGCCGTTTCGACACGGCTTGCTTTTTTGGCTTTGTACTATATTCGCCTCCCGCTGGCTGATCGGATTCCTGCGTCAAAAAAGTACGGTGGACCTGTCAGCGAAAGAGAAGGGAAGCTGGCAAAATACACAAATTCACATCTTCCTTATCATGGCCCATTGGTTCTTCTTGCATCTTGGCTCGTTTTGTCTTATAATGGGAAGGGTAAACCAATCGCACAGCCCCCTCTTGTCCCCATGAAGGAGGTGACAGACTTTGAAACGTTTTCTCATATTTCCCTGTATTCTGTGTCTGGTCATCGGGTTGCTGGTGGGAGTTCTGCTCCCCATCGACCTGTGGGGGGACGATATCCCTCCTGCCATGACACCAAGTTCTGCATTTAATTCTACAACCGCGCCCAATAAGTCGGAGGGCAACAGTTCCTCCTCGGCGAATACAGAACCGCTGGATATTTTCGACAATTTTCCTCTGTTGAGCTCAGCCTGCGCGGTCAATGGGGCCATCCAGAGGGGAAATTGGGCTGCGCTGTCCACCTATGTACACCCCAGCCGCGGCGTCACTTTTACGCCCTACTCTACTGTGGACCCAGAGTCTGATCTCACCTTTACCGTCGACCAGATCAAAAATCTGGCCCAGGATCAAAACGTATACACCTGGGGGTTTGAAGACGGTCGGGGCGACCCCATAAAGATGACGATACTGGAGTACTTTGAGCGATATGTCCGCAATGCCGACTATACCCAGGCTTCAGAGATTGGAGTGGACCGCATTATGACTGGGGGCAACGCCCTGGAAAATCTGGCTGAGGCATATCCGGGCTGCCGTTTTGTTGATTTCAGTATTCCCAGTGCGGACCCGGTGAACGACGGACTGGATTGGTCCTCGCTGAAGCTGGTATTCCAGCCGGAGAATGACCGCTGGTATCTGGTGGGCGTTGTTCATGGGGAGTGGACGATTTAGAACCCATAATCGTTTATGGCGCATCTGTGCGCAGACCGGGCAAGGGCTCTGCCCTTGCCTTTCCCTATGGGGCGGGTATGGCTCAGCACGAGGTGCCCAAAACAGGTGAAAGGATCTGGATAGATGGACATTGTCATTGTAGGCATCGGAAAAGTGGGCTTCTCATTGGCGGAGCAGCTGGTACGTGAAGAGCACGACGTCACTGTGATAGACAGCGACGAGGAGGCGTTGCGCCGGGCGGGAGACCAACTGGACATTATGACGGTGCGGGGAAACGGGGTATCCACCGCTGCCCTGCGGGAGGCGGGGGTGGACAGTGCTGACCTGTTGGTGGCGGCTACCAACTCCGACGAGGTGAACATGGTGTGCTGCCTCACCGCCAAAAATCTGGGCACGAAGTATACCATTGCCCGTATCCGCAATCAGGAGTACACCAACAGTGTGGCAGAACTGCGGCGAAATTTAAAAATTGATATGGTGATAAATCCGGAAAACTCCACCGCCGTGGAGATTTCCCGCCTGCTCCGTTTCCCTGCCGCCGCCAATATCGAGACTTTCTGCCGAGGTAAGGTAGAGCTGATGGGTTTTCGCTTACAGGAGGGGGATTTTCTGGTGGGAAGTCCCCTCTACCATCTGCCTGGCCAGGTGAAGAAGCTGTCTCTGCTGTTTTGTGCTGTGGACCGGGGGGGACAGGTATCCATCCCCAACGGAGCCTTTGTGCCTCAGGCGGGGGACAAGCTCTACATGGTAGGTCGGCCAGACAGTCTGGACCAGTTTTTTCGTCAGCTGGGTCGGTATGCGCCCAAGGTGCGAAAGGTCTTTCTGGTGGGGGGCGGTAAGGTGTCAGTCTATCTGGCCAACATCCTCAGCCGGATGGGGATCCACCTAAAAATTGTAGAGCAGAATGAGGCGCGCTGCCGTCTGCTCAGCGAACGGTTCCCCCAGGTAACAGTTATCTGTGGCGACGGTACCGATTCTGAGCTGCTGGAGTCGGAAAACCTCACGGCCAACGACGCCTTTGTGGCCCTCACGGACCGGGATGAGGACAACCTGATTATCTCTTTGTACGCCATGCAGCAGGGGCTGCCCAAAGTGATTACAAAATGTAACCGGCAAAATTATGCGGGCATTGTCCGCTCTCTGGGCCTGGACAGTGTAATCTCCCCTAAATTTGTTACGGCCTCCCACATTGTCCATGTGGTACGGGGATTGCAGAACTCCCAAGGCAGCGTGATGAACTCCCTCCACCGCATTGCAGACGGCGGGGCGGAGGCGATGGAGTTCACCGTGGGACCGGGCACCCTGCATCTGGGGGTCCCGCTGAAAGATCTGAAGCTGCGCCCCGGCGTGCTGTTGGCCGTGATTGTCCGGAAAAACGATATCATTATTCCTGAGGGTTCGTCCTTCCTTCAGGAGGGAGATCAGGTGATCATCATTGCCCGAGAGAGCGGCATATTGGATCTGAATGATATCTATGCCGCTGACTCTGCGGTCTCAGGAGGGAACTCCAAATGAATTTGAAGCTGGTCCTAAAGCTAGTGGGGCGGGTTCTGCTTATGGAGACGGCGGCCCTGGTCATTCCCCTGGTGGTGGCGCTGCTCTACGGTGAGGACCCAATCCCATTCCTGCTCTCCATCGCGATTGTAGCCGCCTGCGGCTTTGCCCTGTCCGCATTGCCCGCCAAACAGCAGTTTTTCACCCGGGAAGGCTTCGTGGCGGTGGGCCTGATCTGGATCTTCACCGGTTTGGTGGGGGCGCTGCCCTTTCTGTTCTGTGGATACTTTGCCACCCCCATGGACTGTATCTTTGAGTCCTGTTCCGGATTTACGACCACCGGCGCCACCATCCTCACAGAGATCGAATCTCTGCCCAAAGGCATTCTGTTCTGGCGCGCGGGTACCCACTGGCTGGGGGGGATGGGAGTTCTGGTGCTGGCCACCGCCATCGTGCCCAAGCTGGGGATTCGATCTCACTACCTGACCCAGGCGGAGACGCCTGGCCCGGTGTTCTCCAAGTTGGTGCCGAAACAGTCTCAGACCTCTAAGATTCTCTACGCCATGTACTGCGTCCTCACCCTTTTAGAGGTGTTGTGTCTCAAGTTGGCGGGAATGCCGCTGTACGACGCGTTGATTCACTCCTTCTCCACTGCGGGTACTGGCGGCTTTTCCAACCGAAACGCCAGTGTTGGCGCGTACGGCAGTGTAGCCATTGACGTCATTATTACTGTATTTATGCTGCTGTTTTCCATCAATTTTGCGGTGTATTTCCTGATTCTCACCAAAAAGTGGCGGGAGGCGCTGGCCAGTGATGAGCTGCGCTTCTTCTTAGCGGTAGTCGTTGGAGCCACGGCGGTACTCACCTTGGCGAATTTGGGGGTATACGTTGGGTTCTGGGAGAGTTTGCGGTATACCGTCTTTCAGGTGGCCTCCATCATCTCTACCACCGGCTTTGGCACCACAGATTTTGTCCTATGGCCACAATTTTCCCAGCTGATCATTGTGCTACTCATGTTCTGCGGCGCCTGTGCCGGCTCCACCGGAGGGGGCATGAAATGCTCCAGGGTGCTGCTGCTGGTCCGGGCCATTCGTCGGGAACTGCACCGTATTACCCACCCGCGCTGTGTAGAGGTGGTCAAGCTGGACGGCAAGCTGGTGGGTGAGGATACCCTCCACACTCTGCTGGTCTTTTTGGGCGCCTATGTGATGACCGTCTTTGCGGCGGCTCTGGTAATCTCCCTGGACGGCTTCTCTTTCGCGGTCTCCTTCAGCGCCGCTCTCACCTGTGTGAGCAATGTGGGCCCCGGTCTGGAGATCATCGGCCCTACAGGCAATTTTGCTGCATTCTCCACGGTGTCAAAGGCGGTCATGTCCCTGTGTATGATCGTCGGACGCCTGGAAATTTTCCCTATTCTGGTGCTGTTTATCCCCTCTAACTGGAAGCAGACCTAAGATCAGCTGGGCAGCCCGGGAAGCTCCTCCCAGGCGTGTGTCTTATATGAGGTGGCGCAGAGTTTCAATCCTTTGCTCGCGGCTCATGTAGAGAAAAAATAAGGAAAAGCTCCGTACCCAGCGGGTACGGAGCTTTTTGTGTCAGGACATCTTGGTGACCAGCCGATTGAAAGCGCTGGGGGAAACGGTGTCCTCTACCACCACGCTGGCCTTTCGACCCATCAGGGCGAACAGACCCAGCAGAGACCGAGCATCCAACATGATATCCTTTGTAAAAAGCCAGACCTCGTAAGGGGCTTGACAGGCCAGCCGATTGATTCTCTCTATCTGAGCCTGGTCCTTAATTTCAATTTCTTTCAACATAGCAAAGACCTCCTTGCGTCGGGTTTTATGGTATTACCTGCGTCCATTTTGCTGTGACTCAGACGCTGCGACCGTTGTTTTCCCAACGGATGCCCGTATTGTAGCAGGAAAAGTCTGCCTGCGTCAAGGACGGTTTTTGTTAAAAGTGTATAAATAAGAGCGTTATATTTTGTGCATATATTACAATTGTGGGCGGATTTTGCACAGCTTGAAGGGGCAAGTATCTTTCTTACACAGATGATTGGTTGAAATTCCCTCACACTGTGGAAATACCGCCTTCGACTCTGCAAGGACTGCCTGTGTCCGGTATTGTTCCTGCTGTGTCCCAACAATCCACGGGAAAAAGCAAACAGCTTCTTCTTTTTTGCCATTGACACCCATTTTCCTCTGGACTATAATTAGGAACTGTTACATCTGGCACCTGTGTGCAATTATAACTTAAATAATGGTAGAAAGGGGCTCAAGCTTATGAGCGACCAGCGTGTTTACAATTTCGCCGCCGGCCCCTCCGTACTTCCGCTGCCCGTGCTGGAACGGGCCGGGTCGGAGATCACCAATTACCGGGGCTCTGGCATGTCTGTGATGGAGATGAGCCACCGCTCCAAGGT
>CAPGBJ010000090.1 GCA_948616425.1 uncultured Oscillospiraceae bacterium | reverse complement strand
GCCTATATCATCACCTCCAACCCCCGCCCCATGGCCGCAGCAATTGATAAGCAGTTGGATCGGGGCACTACCTTTCTCCACGGGGAGGGCAGCTTCACCGGCCAGGACAAGCTTGTCCTCATGTGCGCCTTTAAGCAGCGGCAGATTGTCCCACTGAAAGCCCTGATTCACGAGCTGGACCCCGACGCCTTCCTCATTGTCTGTAACGCCCACGAGGTGCTGGGCCAGGGTTTCCGGCGGTATCAGAAGAACGACATCTAAGCCAGGAGACGCACCCGGTGGACATACCACCGTCAATCATAAACTGAAAGGGGTATTCATCATGACAGATTGGACCAACCTGACAAAAAACCTGGAGCAGCGGGGTTTCACCCCCAAGGTCTTTGCCACCAAGGAGGAGGCCGCTCACTATCTGGACAGCCAGATCGACGGGGTAAGCGTAGCCTTCGGCGGCTCCATGACAGTGCAGGAGATGGGGCTCTATCCCCGGCTGGCCGCCCACAACGACGCGGTATGGCACTGGAACAAGGACGGTCTGGAACAGGCCGCAACCACTGATGTGTACATCTGTTCCCTCAACGGACTGGCCGAGACCGGCGAGTTGGTCAATATCGACGGGGTGGGCAATCGGGTGGCCTCCACCATCTTTGGCCATAAACGGGTCTATTTTGTGGTGGGGAAGAACAAAATTGCCCCTGACTACGACCAGGCTCTATGGCGGGCGCGAAACATCGCCGCCCCTAAGAACTGCCAGCGGCTGGGTCTCAAGACCCCCTGTGCCGTCAAGGCTGACAAATGCTACAACTGCAACAGTCCCGAGCGCAGCTGCCGGGCGCTGGTCGTGCTGTGGGAGAAACCTCGAAACGTGGAGACGATGGAGATCATCCTCGTCGATGAGGAGCTAGGATATTGACACCGGCCAAAACCCACCCTCTGGGCCGGAATACCGGCAGGGGACGGGGCCTTTTCCGCCCCTCCGCTGAAAAAATGGGCCGCTGTCTCCGGCGGCCCCTCCTGGCCTCTATTGTGACCCTCTCCCTCCTGCTCTCCGGCTGCGCCTCCCTGCTGGAGCGAGATTACACCTCTGTCACCCCCCACAACACCGCCCCCGCCACCGAGGGAGACCCCTCCACCCTCCGGGCGGACAGCTACCAAGAGCTGGTCAACGCCCTGATCTACTTCATCAGCGGCGGGATGGAGGAGGGGACCATCCGGCTGTATACTGACGCGGAGGACGTAGAGACCTTCCTTGCAGACGCCTGTCTGGAGGTCGTCCAGGAGGACCCGCTGGGCGCCTACTGCGTAGAATTCATCAAATACCATGTAAACTCCGTCGTCACCTATTTTCAGGCCGACGTTCAGATTACCTACCGCCGCACCCGGGAGCAGGTGTCCTCCATTGTTCAGGCCACTGGCGTCACCGCCATCCGCGGCGAGTTGAGCACCGCCCTGACCGCCTTTGCCCCGGAGCGGACCCTGCGCATCAGCTATTTCGAGGAGGGGGAAGAATTCATCCAAACTCTGGCCCGTCAGGCCTACTACGACGCCCCCGCTTTCGCCCTGGGGATGCCCGAGATTTCTGTATCCATCTACCCCAACAGCGGCCGGCAGCGCATTGTAGAAATTCTACTGGACTACCCTCTAGATCGGTCTGAACTGGAGTCCCGACAGGAGGAGCTGACCCAGTCACTGGAAAGGCTGTCCCACGATCTGTCCGGTCTGTCCGGACAGAGGCAGGCGCTGGCCGCCGCCCACACACTGCGGCAGATCGGCGTCTTTGACCCCCAGGGGGGTGACAGCGCCTATGACCTGTTTCACAGCGGCTCAGCCAGCAGCGAGGGCTTCTCTCTGGCCTACGCCGCCCTGTGTCAGCAGCTGGAACTGACCTGTCAGGTGGCCCAGGGATACCTAGATGGGACCCCACACTTCTGGAATGTGGTGCAGACAGAACAGGGCTGGCGTCATCTGGATCTGACCGCATCTCAGGAGGAAAACAGCGCTCTGTATACCGACTCCCAGCTCTTAGAACTGGGTTACACCTGGCAGGAGGGCTCCCTTCCCCCCTGCTCCTAGGTCCTGCCGTCTGCCCTGAACGCCCCCCAGCTGCGGCCCAGCGGACAAAAAATCCCCCCGCCTCATTCCCTCGAATCAGGCGGGGGGTCTCTATATGCGGAAAGGCTGGGCGCAGCTTGAGATAGGCCGTACGGAGATAAAATAAGACAGACCAACCAGAAGTTGGTCTGTCTTATCACTGGCAGCCGGAGAAGGATTCGAACCCTCACAAACAGAGTCAGAGTCTGTCGTGCTACCCTTACACAATCCGGCTATAGCCCCCGCTCTCGCAGGGACGAATGTTATTATAGCAAATGCTCAGAAATTGTCAAGGGGTATTTTCAACTTTTTTCTCAGAATCAAAAATTAAGAGGTCACGGCATTTGGCAAATCATGCAGATATGTGAGGCAAAATCGCCGTTTGCAGGGCAACAAATCCAGAATACTGAATATATTTCAAGATTTTCAACAAAACAACGGGCGATTTGGACCAAAAAGCACATGCCGAGACGGTTGGTACAGCGCCTAGGGCTCGTTTGAAAAATGTTAATACGCCCAAGAGGCGGGTCTTTTTCCGCCATACTGCCCCAATTTTTCTTGCAATACATCCAGTATTCCTGCGAAAAATTGTGCTTGTCTGGCAAAAAATCCCTCGCCACTGTGCATAGTTCCATTTTTCAAACAGCGCCTAAGCTTTCTCCGCAGAGAAATGAAACCTGGTGGTCTGGCTGTACCGTCCCCCCGCCTTCAAGGTAGCCGATGGAAAGCCGGGCTGATTGGGGGAGTCCGGAAAGTGCTGGGTCTCCAAGCAGAAGCCGTGACGGAACCCATAGTGTGCTCCCGCCTTGCCCTTCCGCCCGTCCTCCACAAAATTGGCGGTGTAGAACTGCACCCCGGGGCTGTCGGTCTCCACCTCCATCACCACGCCGGTGGTCTCGCTGCACACCCGGGCTGCCGGACGGAGAGCGCCGAGCTGACCGTCCACCACAAAGTTGTGGTCGTAGCCGTGGCCCCACACCAGCTGTTGGAAGGGCTCACCAATATGGGCGCCGATAGGGGTGGGGACACGCAGGTCCATGGGGGTACCCTCCACCGGGTCGATCCGTCCAAAGGGGATGCTGGTCTCGTCGGCTGGGGTGTAGGAGGAGCAGAACAGCTGAATCTTCTGATCCAGCACATCCCCGCTCCCCTGTCCAGACAGGTTGAAATAGCTGTGGTTGGTCAGGTTGCATGGGGTGTCCTGGTCGCTGACCGCCTCATAATGAACGGACAGGGCACTCCCCTCCAGCGCGTAGGTCACCTTTGCCTGGAGATGACCAGGGTAGCCCTCCTCCCCGTCGGGGCTGTCCAGCGTGAGGACCGCCCGGTCCGCGCCGGCCTCCTCCACCGTCCACACCCGGTGGGAGTACCCCGCCTCCCCGCCGTGGAGGTGGTTGGGGCCGTCGTTCCGGGCCAGAGTATACGCCCTCCCGTTCAGGTTGAACAGTCCTCCGGCGATACGGTTGGCATAACGGCCCACCACCGCGCCGAAAAAGCCGCCGTTGCCCTCGTACTCCGCCAGGGTGTCATAGCCCAGCACCACATCCACCGGACCGCCCCGACCTGGAACGGTGAGGGTGCGCACCGCCGCCCCAAAGGTGATGATTTTGCAGGAGATCGCCCCATTGTCCAAGGTCAGCTCCCGCACCTCCTCGCCCTCTTTTGTCACGCCGAAGGGTGTTCCAATATCCTTGCTCATTCTCATGGCCTCCTCGTTCATTTTTCTGGAAACAGTATAGCAGATTTTCCCGAAAAAGGCAATTTTCAAATTTTTCTTTACAACCAGAAGTGGGACCCGTATAATGGACAGACGTATGGGACAAAGCGGATCTCCTGTAGAATCTCATACATCGCAGAAGGAAAGGAGGCCATGGGGAACACCCATCAGAAGCGCCAGCGCCCGCCCTGACAGGCGGGACGACGAGGTGAGGGGAGAATCGAATGTTCGGCGGATGCCCCTCCGCACCGGCTCCGGGTGCGTACACAGTCCACAAATATGCGGGCAACCGCAAAACAAAGGGGCTGTGACCGGGGAACGAGGTCAAATGGCTGCGAGTTTGTCCTCCTGATTTTACCCCGCTGCTGTCTGTGCCGTCCCCGCCGCCTGGCGGAGGCCTCCTAAACGCGCAGTGGGTCAAGGAGGAAAATGGAATATGTGCGGAATTGTAGGTTATATTGGGGCGGAACAGGCCGCCCCCATCCTGTTGGACGGGCTGTCCCGGCTGGAGTATCGGGGGTATGACTCCGCCGGGGTGGCGGTATTTGACGCTCAGGCGGGCGCCCTGGCTGTCCACAAGGCCAAGGGGAGGCTCCAGGTACTGTCCGACCAGCTCCACGGCGGGGCCACCCTGAACAGCACCGTAGGGGTGGGACACACCCGCTGGGCCACCCACGGCGCCCCCAGCGACGTCAACTCCCACCCCCAGGTGAGCCGCAGCGGCAAGATCGCCGTGGTCCATAACGGCATCATCGAGAATTACACCGAACTGAAGGCCTTCCTCGTGGCCCAGGGGGTCCCCTTCACCTCGGAGACCGACACCGAAGTGGTGGCCCAGCTCATAGAGTATTTCTATGAGGGGGATATTCTGGCCGCCGTGGGCCGGGTGCTCCGCCGCATCCAGGGGGCCTACGCCCTGGGCATCCTTTGCGCCGACTGCCCCGGCCAACTTGTGGCCGTCCGCAAGGACAGCCCTCTGATTCTGGGCTACGGCCAGGGCTGCAATTTTATCGCCAGCGACGTCACCGCCATCCTGCGCCATACCAGACGGGTGGGCTACATGGAGGACGGGGAGCTGGCCGTCCTCACCCGGGAGGGCATCCAGTGCTACAACCACCTGATACAGCCCATTGAGAAGGAGATCACGACCGTCGATTGGGAGATTGACGCCGCCGAGAAGGGCGGGTATGAACACTTCATGTTCAAAGAGATCATGGAGCAGCCCGAGGCCCTGCGTCGGTGCCTCTCCCCTCGCATCCGGGACGGGGAGGCGGTCTTTGAGGGTCTCTCCCTCCCTCCGGACCTTCTCAAACACCTGCACCGCATCTACATTGTCGCCTGCGGCTCCAGCTACCACGTGGGGGTGGTGGGCAAATACCATCTGGAGCGGCTCACCCGCATCCCGGTGGAGGTGGCCCTGGGCTCGGAATTTCGGTATATGGACCCCATTGTGGACGAAAACACCCTGGTCATCGTCATCAGCCAGTCGGGCGAGACGCTGGACACCATGGCCGCCCTCCGGGAGGCCCGGCGGCTGGGAGGGCACATCCTGTCCATCGTCAACGTGGTGGGCTCCTCCATCGCCCGGGAGTCAGACCAGGTGCTGTACACCTGGGCGGGACCAGAAATCGCCGTAGCCACCACCAAGGCCTACACCACCCAGCTGGCACTGCTCTCCCTGCTGGCCCTGTGGCTGGCCAGGGAGCTGGACACCGTCTCTGACGAGGAGTATCGCGCCACCCTGGCCGCCTTCCAGGAATTGCCCGGCAAAATGGAGGAGGTGCTGTCCCGACGGGACGATATCCAGTACTTCGCCTCCCAGTACTTCAATCACAACTCAATCTTCTTCATCGGACGCAATCTGGATTTTGCCCTGGGCCTGGAGGGCTCCCTAAAGCTGAAGGAGATCTCCTACATCCACTCGGAGGCCTACGCCGCCGGGGAGTTGAAACACGGTACCATCAGCCTCATTGAGGACGGCACCTTGGTGGTGGCCCTGAGCACCTACGGCCGGCTTTTCGCCAAGGCCATGAACAATGTGGTGGAGGTGAAGGCCCGGGGGGCCGATGTGCTGTCCCTCACCACCCAGTCCTGCCGGGAGGAGGTGGCCCATACCGCCGACGCGGTCATGACCATCCCGGATATCCACCAGCTTCTTCTCCCCTGTCTGGGCGTGGTCCCCCTCCAGCTTTTCGCCTACTATGTAGCACTCATGCGGGGCTGTGATATTGACCGGCCCAGAAACCTGGCCAAAAGCGTGACAGTGGAATAGGCAAAGACAGCGGGCCCAGGCCCGCTGTCTTTATCAGATTCACAGCACATTGACCACCGTAGCCTGCTCCATCTCGGCCAACAGCTCCAGCTGGGCCACCAGGTCAGCGTTGGCCGCGTTGTACTGGTCCGGTTCCTGGAGCTGAAGATACTCCAGCACAGTGCGAAACGCCCGTAGAACCTGGTCGGTATCGCTGTGCCGCATGAAGGTATGGAAGTAAAAGTGGTGGTTCTGCCAGTCCTCATATACCTGCCGGGTAAGGGCCTCTGCCCGTCCCCAATCCCCCTGTTCCGCCAGATGCTGAGCCTGACTCAGCCCCTCCCGCATGTCCCCCGTCAACCGCTGGGCATACCATGCGTTGGTCAGGCTGGCCCCCAGCAGAAAGGCCAGCAGAGCCAAGGCGATCCAAAGTCGTCTCATGGTCGTTCCTCCTCCTGTGCAGAGATGGGGCATCCGCCGCCATTTGCGGCCGTCAGGGCCAAGATGGAACCACTTGCCCTGCGTCCCTACTGCTCCTTTTTAACAAAATACACCGCGTCCGCCTCGTCCACCAACAGGAGAAACACCTTTGACACATCCTTGCACCCCCGCTGGCTCAGCTGCCGGTCCAGCCAGGGTCGGTCGTGGCCCAGGGCCTTCAAGTTGCGTTCCAACAATTTGCCGTCGCTCACCACCACCCGGGGCAGTCCCCCCTCCTCCACTGCCACCTTCAGTTCCCGGGCCGTAGGGGGCTTCTGGTTGGCGTAGGGCAGGACAGACAGCTGGCCATTGGTCTCCAAAATGGCATATTTGACGGTAGACAGGTCGGTATAGCCCTGAATGCGCAGCTCCTCCAGCAGTTCATCTACTGTAAGCCGGTTTTTGGCCATCTCCGTCTGGTCCACCACCCCGTTTCGAATCACCATGCTGGGCCTGCCGCACACGACGGCCCGAAAGCGAACGCTCTTCATGGTCAGCACCGACAAAATCATCGTGACGGCCAGCAGCGTCAGAATGGGGACCACCCCGGTAAGCAGGGGAATCCCGTAGTCCTGCATAGGCACCGAGGCCAGATCCGCGATGATGAGTGACAGCACCAGTTCCGAGGGCTCCAGTTCCCCCACCTGCCGCTTACCCATCAGCCGCACTCCAGCAATGATGAGGATGTATAGGATGATCGTGCGTAAAAGGCCGGTAAACATGAGGGACACCTCCGGGCATATTCTGTCGGGACACTTTACGAAGCGTCCGCCATCATTCGCAGCCGTTAAGCGGCGGGGCGGACGCAGCATGACCCATCCCTACGGATCAATACTATCCTTCCCCACGAATTGCCCAAATATCCCCCAGATATTGAGATAGAAAAAGGGAAAACGCCATCTTGTCAAGACGTCCTTTTTTCGATAAAATAACTTAATTACGTATCGGCACTTTATCTGGAATGGAAAGCGAGTGAACAAAGGATGAAAGCGACCTTGATCTTAGCCAATGGAAACATCTTCTCTGGCACCAGCATCGGTTCCACCGAGACGCGGGTATGTGAGATGGTGTTCAACACCTCCATGACCGGCTATCAGGAGATCCTCACCGACCCCTCTTACGCTGGACAAGGTGTGGTCATGTCCTACCCCCTCATCGGCAATTACGGCGTGAACCACGAGGACAGCGAGTCCACCCGGCCCTGGGTAGAGGCCTTTGTAGTACGGCATCTGTCCCCCCGGGGGAGCAATTTCCGCTGCGAGGGCGACCTGGGCAGCTATTTGAAGGAACACAATATCACCGGCATCCAGGGGGTAGACACCCGGGCGCTGACCAAGATACTCCGCAGTCAGGGGAGCATGAACGGAATGCTCACCTGCGCGGAGCATTTTAATATTGCCCAGGTGTTAGAGGACCTGAGGACCTACCGGGTAGAGAATACCGTCCCCCTGGTCACCCGGAGTCAGCCGGAGGTTTTCCCCGCCCATGGCGAGGAGCGATACCATGTGGCCATGATGGACTACGGGGTCAAGAAGCACATGATCGAGTGTCTTCAGAAGCGGGGCTGTAAGGTCACCGCCCTGCCCGCCTCTACTCCGGCGGCAGCGGTGCTGGCCGGGGAATATGACGGCGTGATGCTGTCCAACGGCCCCGGCGACCCGGCCGAGAATGTAGAGATCATCGCCGAACTGAAAAAGCTCTACCACAGCGACCTCCCCCTCTTCGGCGTCTGTCTGGGGCACCAGCTGCTGGCTCTGGCCACCGGGGCCAAAACCGGCAAGCTGGCCTATGGCCACCGGGGGGGCAACCACCCCGTCCGAGACCTGGAGAAGGGCCGTGTATTCATCACCAGCCAGAATCACGGCTACATGGTGCTTTCCGACTCGGTGGACCCCACTGTGGCGGAGGTATCTCACGTCAACGTCAACGACGGCACCTGCGAGGGCCTATGGTACAAGCGGCCCAACTGCTTCACCACCCAGTTCCATCCAGAGGCCAACGCCGGCCCCAAGGACACGGAATACCTGTTCAACCGCTTTATCCACTCCATAGCGGCAAAAAAATCCGGAGGTGACAAGTAATGCCCAAGTATACCGACGTGAAAAAGGTGCTGGTGCTGGGCTCCGGCCCCATCGTCATCGGCCAGGCCGCCGAGTTCGACTACGCCGGCACCCAGGCCTGCCGCGCCCTCAAGGAGGAGGGATTAGAGGTGGTGCTGGTCAACTCCAACCCCGCCACCATCATGACAGACAAGGACATTGCCGACCATGTGTATATCGAGCCGCTGAACATCCCCTCGGTCACCCAGGTCATTGAGAAGGAGCGGCCTGACTCCATCCTGCCCACCCTGGGCGGGCAGACCGGCCTGAATCTGGCCATGGCCCTCCACGAGAACGGCACCCTGGAGAAGTACGGCGTCCGTCTGCTGGGCACCAGCCCCGAGTCCATCCGCAAGGCGGAGGACCGCCAGGGCTTCAAAGACTGCATGGAGTCCATCAGCCAGCCCTGTGTCACCTCCCTGGTGGTGGAGAGCGTGAAGGACGCGGTCTCCTTTGCCGAGAGCATCGGCTATCCCGTCATCGTCCGGCCCGCCTACACCCTGGGGGGCACTGGCGGCGGCATCGCCTACGACCGCGCCTCCCTGGAGGAGATCTCTGACCGGGGCATCAACCTGTCCCGTGTGGGCCAAGTGCTCATCGAGCGGTGTATCGCCGGCTGGAAAGAGATTGAATTCGAGGTCATGCGGGACGGGGCCGGCAATGTCATCACCATCTGCTCTATGGAGAACATCGACCCCGTGGGGGTCCACACCGGCGACTCCATCGTGGTGGCCCCCACCCAGACCCTGGCCAACCGGGAGTTCCAGATGCTCCGCTCCGCCGCCCTGGACATCATCTCCGCCCTGGAGATCGAGGGCGGGTGTAATGTGCAGTTCGCCCTGAACCCCGACAGCTTTGAATACGCCGTCATCGAGGTCAATCCCCGGGTGTCCCGCTCCTCCGCCCTGGCCTCCAAGGCCACCGGCTACCCCATCGCCAAGGTGGCCGCCAAGGTGGCCCTGGGCTACACCCTGGATGAGATCCCCAACGCCGTCACCGGCAAGACCAGGGCCTGCTTCGAGCCCACCATTGACTACTGTGTGCTGAAAATCCCCCGCCTGCCCTTCGACAAGTTCACCACCGCCAGCCGCACCCTGGGCACCCAGATGAAGGCCACCGGCGAAGTGATGGCCATTGCCAATTCCTTCGAGGGGGCGGTGATGAAGGCCATCCGCTCCCTGGAGTTGAATGTCCGGGCCCTGAAGCTGGACAAGCTGGAGGGGCTGTACACCGACGAGATCGAGGAACTGTTGGTAAACGTCACCGACGAGCGGCTGTTCGTGGTGGCCGAGGCCCTTCGCCGGGGCTTCTCCCCCCAGAAGATCTACTCCATCACCAAGATGGACATCTGGTTCCTGGACGCTTTCCAGCGGATCATCGACATGGAAGAGGAGTTGAAGCGGTGCAAGGGCGAGCCCGACGTAGACACTCTGAAGCGTGCCAAGGAGATGTGCTTCGCTGACAGCTACATCGGCGCCCTGTGCGGCATGGAGCAAACGGCGGTGAAAACCCTGCGGGAGAAGTATCATATCATCCCCGCTTTCAAGATGGTGGACACCTGCGCCGCCGAGTTCGACGCCGAGACCCCCTACTACTACTCCACCTACGACGGGGAGAACGAGGCCCGGGACGACGGCTCGGGCCGGAAGAAGGTTCTGGTGCTGGGCTCCGGCCCCATCCGCATCGGCCAGGGCATCGAGTTTGACTACTGCTCGGTCCACTCGGTCTGGGCCCTGAAACATCTGGGCTGCGAGACCATCATCGTCAACAACAACCCCGAGACCGTCTCCACCGACTTCGACGTGGCCGACAAGCTGTACTTCGAGCCTCTCACCGCCGAGGATGTGCAGAATATCGTGGAACAGGAGAAGCCCTGGGGGGCGGTGGTCCAGTTCGGCGGTCAAACGGCCATCAAGCTGGCCAAAGCCCTCACCGACATGGGGGTACGCATCCTGGGCACCTCCTCCGACGGGGTGGACGCCGCCGAGGACCGGGAGCGGTTCGACGAGATTTTACAGAAGTGCGGCATCCCCCGGGCCAAGGGCCGGACGGTGTTCACCACCCAGGAGGCGTTGGACGCCGCCCATGAACTGGGCTACCCTGTGCTGGTCCGCCCCTCCTATGTGCTGGGCGGCCAGGGCATGGAGATCGCCTATACTGACCGGAACATTGAGGAGTTCATGAAGATCATCAACATGACCGTCCAGGAACATCCCATCCTGGTGGACAAATACCTCATGGGCCGGGAGCTGGAGGTGGACGGCATCTTCGACGGGGAGGACATCCTCATCCCCGGCATTATGGAGCATGTGGAGCGGGCCGGCGTCCACTCCGGGGACTCCATCGCCGTCTATCCCCCCCTCCACCTGGAGGACAAACACCGGGAGCTGATTTTGCAGCACACCCGGAATATGGCCAAGCACCTGGGGGTCATCGGCCTGATCAACGCCCAGTATATCCTATATAACGATGACATCTATGTCATCGAGGTCAACCCCCGGTCCTCCCGGACGATCCCCTATATCTCCAAGGTCACCGGCGTGCCCATCATCGACCTGGCCACCAAGGTGATGTTGGGGGCCAAGCTGAAAGACCTGGAGTACGGCACCGGCATCTACAAGGAGGCGGACTACTTCGCCGTCAAGGCCCCGGTGTTCTCCTTTGAGAAGCTCACCGATGTGGACACCGGTCTGGGCCCGGAGATGAAGTCCACCGGCGAGGTGCTGGGCCTGGCCGAGACCTACCCCCAGGCCCTGCTGAAGGCCTTCAAGGGCTCTGGGATGCGGGCCCCCAAACGGGGCGGCCGCATCATCGTCACCGTAAAGGACGAGGACAAGGGGGAGATCATCGCCATCGCCCGGGGCTTTGAGGAGATGGGGGTGGAGCTGTACGCCACCTCTGGCACCTGCCAGGTGCTCCAGGAGGCGGGCATCCCGTGCAAGGCAGTCAACCGGGTCTCTCAGGCCCACCCCAACATCCTGGATATGATCGCCTCGGGCACGGTGGACCTGATTATCAATACCCCCACCCGGGGAAGAAAACACGACAGCGACGGCTTCCGTATCCGCCGCTCCGCGGTGGAGCACGGGGTGGGCTGCGTCACCTCGGTGGACACCGCTCGGGCCCTGCTCACCGTCCGGCAGCAGAGCTGCGCTGGGGAGTTGACCCCCATCGACATTACCAAGATCTGACAGACAAGGGCCTCCCGACTGCCGCGCCGGGAGGCCCTTGTGTTTTTTCGTTTTTCTTACTGGAACTGTCACGCCCCCTACCCCCAGGGTATCAGGCCAGTTCCGGCCCCCTGGAGATGGCCAGCTTCAGCAGCACCGGGGTCAGCAAGGCAGAGGCGATCACGCTGAGCACGATGGCGGGCAGAATCGCTGGATCAATCATTCCAGCGCCAATGCCCCTCTGCGCCACCATCAGGGCCACCTCGCTCCGAGCTACCATACCGATACCCACCACAAGCGCCTGATGCCGGCTCATACGGCAGGCCAGTCCCCCCAGTCCGCAGCCAATCAGCTTGGACAGTACAGCGGCAGCCACCAGAAGCAGGGCAAAGACCAGAATATCAGAATTCATATCCCGCAGATTCGTTTTCATCCCCACCCCGGCAAAAAACACCGGAGTAAACACCATATAAGAGGTAATGGTGAATTTTTTCGCCACAAACTTCCGTGCCTTCGTCACATTGCACAAAATCAGACCGGCAAAGTAGGCGCCGGTGATGTCGGCCACCCCAAACCAGGCCTCAGCGCAATAGGCCATCAACAGGCAGAAGGCCAGCGCCCACACCGCCACCCGGCGGCTGTGCCAGTGCTCCTCCGCGATATAGCTGAACAGCCGGCGGACCACCAGCCCCACCACCAGGACAAAGCCGAAGAAGAGCACAATGCGAACCACCACCAACGCCGGGTCAGAGTCTCCGGAGCTGAAGGCGCTGAGCACAGAGAGCACTACAATCCCAATAATGTCGTCAATCAGGGCGGCGCTCAGAAGCGTGGTCCCCGTCTTGCTCTTCAGCTTCCCCATCTCATTCAAAGTCTCCACCGTAATAGAGACGGAGGTAGCGGAGAAGACCGACCCCATAAACGCCGAGCGCAGAAGGTTATACGCGCTCAGCTGCCCGTCACAGAAGAAGACAAAATACAGCCCGCCGCACAGCAGCAGCGGAACAAAGACGCCCATCACTGCAATCAGGCTGGCCTGCACTCCGGTCTCCCTCAGCTCCTTCATATCGGTGTCGATACCGGCAGTGAACATCAGCATAATCACGCCGATTTCCGCCGCCTTCATCAAAAAATCAGTGCTATGGAGCACGCCAAACCCGCTGGGCCCCATGACAATGCCCGCCAACAGCGCGCCTACCACCTGGGGCAGGTGGACATGTTCGGTAAGGAGACCAAAAACCTTGGTGGACAAAAGTATAACGGCCAACAGCAGCAAATATGTATAGGATTCCATCTATCTTCCTCCTGAAAAAACAGCTGTCCGGGTCTCCCCGGACGTCCCTGTATTATACGCATCGGTATTTTGGAAGTCAATGGTCAAACTGTCAAGAAAAGCGCCCCCTTCCCCCCCATTTTTCAGAAGGAAAACCAGCACCTCCGGGGCCCCGCTGGAAGTATGCGGCCCGCGCCGGTTTTACTTGCCCTGGCAGGGGAAAACTGATATACTGAGATATAAAATTTTGCCCGCGCTCCGCGGGACAAGAGGGAGCTTTTTCATGAAAAAACTGATGGTTATCGACGGCAATTCCATCGTCCACCGTGCCTTTTATGGGGTCAGCCAGAGTCTGACCACGCGGGAAGGCCAGCCCACCAACGCCATTTTCGGATTTTTAAACATTTTAAATAAGCTGCTGGACGAGGTCTCCCCCGACGCGCTGTGCGTCACCTTCGACCGCGCGGCCCCCACTTTCCGCCATCTAGCCTACAAGGAGTACAAGGCCAACCGGAAGGGGATGCCCGAGGAACTGGCCAGCCAGATGCCCCTTCTGAAGGATGTGCTGTCCGCCCTGAACATCCCCAGATACGAGCTGGACGGCTGGGAGGCCGACGACCTTCTAGGCACCATCGCCCGGCTGGACCAGGAGGCCGGGTGGGCAACGGTCCTTGTCACCGGTGACAAGGACGCCCTCCAGCTGGTGACGGAGCAAACCACCGTCAAGCTGGTGTCCACCCGCATGGGCCGCACCACCACCCGCGACGTGACCCCGGACAGTTTCCGGGAGGAGTACGGCTTCGCCCCTAAAAACATCATCGACCTGAAGGCTCTCATGGGGGATTCTTCCGACAACTATCCCGGCGTCAAAGGGGTGGGGGAGAAGACCGCTATGGCCCTGATTCAGCTCTATCACACCATTGCCCACCTCTACGACCACATGCCGGATATCTGCTCCGCCCCCAATGTGGGCGCTAAGCCCAGCTTGGTCAAAAAACTGGAGGAGGGCCGGGCCAGCGCCTTTCTGTCCTACGACCTGGCCACCATCCGCACTGACGCCCCCATCAGCTTCCAGCCAGAGGACAACCTGCGCCAGAAGCCGGACAACAACAGGCTCTATCAGCTGTTCTTAGATCTGGAGTTCTCTAAACTCATCGACAAATACCACCTCACCGCCCCCCAGGGGGAGGGCAAGGCGGAGGAAAGTCCCATGTTTGAGGGCACCTGTACCAGCGAGACCGTGGAGGACAGGGCGCGCATGGAACAACTGCTCGCCCTGTGGCAGACCAAAGAATGTGTTGATGTGCTGGCCCTGCCCGGGCTGGATGTGGTCTGTGTGGAGTGGCGGGACGATGAAAAAAACAGCTGTGCCGCCCTTTTCTTTGCCGACAAGCTGGACTGCCACAACGACTTTCTGCGTCATTTCTTCTCCGATCCCGCCATTAACAAGGTGGTCCACGGGCTGAAAAGCCTGTGCCGAACCCTTATGGAGGAGGGCATTGTCCCCGCCGGCTTCCTCTTCGACACGGAGGTGGCCGCCTACCTGCTGGCCCCCACGGACGGCAGCTATGAGCTGGAAAAATTGGTGCTCACCTATTTTAACCAGCAGGCGGACAAGGCCGAGGCCTACCTGGGCGACGGGGCCTTCGGCCCCCTGTCCGACCCCGTCACCCCTATAGCCGCGCTCCTGTCCCACTGCGCCTGGATCGGAGCACTCCACACTGTGCTGGAAAAACGCCTGCGGGAACTGGGCATGTGGGAACTGTTTGAAACGATAGAGCTCCCTCTTTGTCCGGTCTTAGCCGAGATGGAGATCGAGGGCTTTTTGATTGACCGAGGGGCGCTGGTGTCCTTTGGCGAGATGTTGTCCGGCCGCATCGACGAGGTCCAAAAGACCATCTATGCCCTGGCGGAGGAGGACGCCTTCAACATCAATTCCCCCCAGCAATTGGGCCGGATTTTGTTTGAAAAACTGGGACTTCCTCCGGTAAAGAAGACCAAAACCGGCTACTCCACGAATGCCGACGTGCTGGATAAACTTCAGGGGGAGCACCCTATTATTGACAGTATTTTGGAGTACCGCCAACTGACCAAGCTGAAATCCACCTATGTGGACGGCTTGGGCAAAGTGATTGGCCCGGACGGAAAAATTCACACCTCCTTCCAGAACACCGTTACCGCCACCGGGCGGCTGAGTTCCACCGAGCCGAACTTACAAAATATCCCAGTGCGCACCGAGCTGGGCGCGGAGCTGCGGAAGATGTTTGCCGCCCCTGGCGGCAGGGTGTTGGTGGATGCCGATTACTCCCAGATTGAGCTGCGGCTGCTGGCCCACATGGCGGGGGATCAGGCCATGGTTGACGGCTTTAAAAGCGGCGAGGATATCCACACCATCACCGCTTCCCAGGTCTTCAACGTGCCCGTGGAGGAGGTGGCGCCCCAGATGCGAAGAAGCGCAAAAGCTGTCAATTTTGGCATTGTTTATGGCATTTCCCCCTTCTCTTTGTCCCAAGATATTGGGGTTTCTGTCCAGGAGGCCAAGGAGTATATGGACCGCTACTTTGCCCACTACGCCGGGGTGCGGACCTATATGGACCAGGTGGTGGAGCGGGCCAAAAAGACCGGATATGTGTCCACTTTATGGGGACGGCGCCGGTGGATTCCCGAGATCAAGTCCTCCAACTTTAATACCCGATCCTTTGGGGAGCGGGTGGCCCTCAACGCCCCCATCCAGGGCACTGCCGCCGATATCATTAAATTGGCCATGATTCGGGTGTATCACCGCTTAAAAGCCGAACATTTTGAAGGAAAACTGGTCCTTCAAGTCCACGATGAGCTGATTGTAGAGTGCCCCGAATCTGAGGCCGAGGCCATATGTAAGCTGGTGGAGGAGGAGATGGAGGGGGTGGCCGAGCTGTCTGTCCCCCTCCTGGCTGAGACCCATGCGGGCAAGACCTGGGCAGAGGCACACTGACCGTCCCACGCGGACATCAAATACAAAATATAATATTATAAGAAAATATACACCCTGAACAGGGGCCAAAAACAGTATTTAAATAGTCCAAACCAGGTATTTACTGATTCAAAACCCTGCTGTCCGCAGGATGCGGACACTCTCAGCCAAAAGTCCGCCTCCCCCACCCAGGATTGGTGATTTTGACCAATTCCCCCTTTCCCCTGGGTCCCCCCTGTTGGACCGGCCTCCCCCGGCAAAGGGGGTTGACCCAACCCAGGCGGGGGCCGCCCCTGCCGGAGACCTGTCCCCCCCCCTCCCCTTCCGCCCGGTAAACTCCCTCAGCGGCTGGCGCCTATGTCGACAGCTGTTTCTCCCCCCCGTCCGCCGGGGCAAGGACAGAGCTTTGACCGATTGTCCTGGAAAAATGACCGACTATCTCCATCTTCTTGCAGGGAGGCATTTCCTCTGGTACACTGAGGGCGACCCATGCGGAGACAGGCCGGTAAGGGGGCCACCCCCCTACAGGCCACATCCTACAACAACACAGGCGAATCCCATTCGCCCCAACAGGACAGGAGGCCGTCCCATGAGAAAACCTGCCGACCGCATGTTGTTGGCCCTATTTCTACTGTCATTGGCCCTCTACGTCGCCCTCATAGTATATGGCAGCGGAACACCGTGGAAAATACGTCTGGTTTTCACGTTCCATGCCGTCCCGGCGTTCTGCCTGCAAATGCTGCTGTGCCGGAACGGGCGGCGCTGGGTCGCGGCCATCCCCACACTGATTTTGTTGGGGGCGGCGCTGTTCTCCACCTTCGGCTGGTTCACCACCACCGGCTGGGACCGCCTTGGTTGTGCCATCTTCCTGGGCTTTTCCGCCCCTCCCACCGTGGGGTGCGCGCTGGCCTGGGCGGTATTCGGCTGCTGGAAGCTGTGTCGGAGGGGGGATATCCGTGTCCCGTAGAGTAAAAACCAACCTGATCCTGCTGGCTGGGATCGTCCTGCCGCCCCTGTCCTACCTGCTTATGAGCTTTGACATGGGGATGGCTATCGCCGCAATCCCCATCCTGGGATATATTTACCCCGCTTTGCCCTTCGCGTTCTTCCAGCTGATGCTGTGCTATAACTTCCGCGGCCGGCTCAGCTGGCTGGTGCGGCTGCTGCCCCTGATCGCGGTAGGGCCGTTCCACCTGCTGGGGATGTACTGGATCCTCACCGCCTCGGGCGCTGGGGGCATTCCGGGCATCATTCTGACCGCCTTTACCACCCTCCCGATGCTGGGCTTGGGGCTGGGGTGGGCGGCCTGGCCCGTTCTCCGGTGGCGGGAGATTCTGCAATAAGGAGGGAATTTTGTGGACAACGCCATCTATATCGTCTTCTCCGCCACCCCCACTGGGATGGGCCGCCTCATCCGCAAGGCCACTCGGAACCGGTATAATCATGTATCCCTCTCCCTCAGCCGGGATATCCGCAGGATGTACACCTTCGCCCGACTCCACCGGGCGATTCCCCTGTATGGGGGCTTTGTGGCCGAATCTATTCTGCGGTATCAGTCCTTTGCCGGAGCGGCCCGGGTGAAGATCTGCCGGGTAGAGGTCCCGGAACCCCAGTTTACCTGGCTGCGCAACTACCTGGAGCGGCTTTGGAACGAGCGGGAGGAGTATATTTACAACACGCCCGCCGCCCTGGCCTCCCTGGTCCACTTACGCCCGACCATCTCCAAGGCCTACACCTGCGTCACTTTTGTCCAGGGTATCTTGACCCGATATCGACTGGCCGGGGTACTGGGGACAGACAGCCCCACCGTCCGGTCGTTGGAACGCCGGCTGGCCCCCTTTGTGGTGTACGAGGGCCCCGCCCCCGTCTGCGCTGGAGACTGGGGGGAGGACCCATACCCCATGGAGACCACCACCCGCTACGCCGTCTACACCACCGCCCGCCACTTCGGACGGCTGGCCCGGCGGGTTCTCATAGGGGTGACCTGAATGGAAGGCAGGAAATGGCTCTGGAAGGGCCTGCTGCTGTCAGGGCTCGCCCCCTTTCTGCTTGCCCTTGGCTTCTGCTTTGTCAGCCGCCTGCTTGACGGCGGCAAAACATCATTTTGGGAGTACCTGGTGATGTGGAGTTTTTTATATTGGTACACCTATGTAATTGGAATGCTTTTCATTGTACTGTCCGGTGTTTTCAGGAGAAAATCATGATCGATCAAAACAGAAGAAACGCATATGGGGTCATGGTCCTTGTTTTGATATGCTGTGGGATCATGGCCTGGGTGGAGGGGGTTCTGCGCCCCGTCTATCCGGTAAAGTCCGCCCTGAAAATTGCCGTCTTTCTGGGCTGCGCCGGACTGTATGGCCTGTTGGCGCGAGACTGGGGACCTTTTCACCCCTTTGGGCGGACAAAGACCGTGAGGTTGGCCGCTCCCCTGGCTCTGGGGGTGCTGGTCTTTCTGCTGGGGGGCTACCTGCTCCTCTCCCCCTGGCTGGACCTGTCCGCTATCCCGGAAAATCTGGCCGCCAAGGAGGGCATCACCCGGGAGACCTTTCCCCTGACCGCCGCCTATATCACCCTGTGCAACTCCCTGCTGGAGGAGTTCTTCTTCCGGGGGTTCGCCTTTCTCACCCTGTACCGCCTGGGGCATGTGAGGCTGGCTTACGGCTTCTCCGCCCTGGCCTTCGCCCTGTACCACGTCTCGATCACCAGTAATTGGGGGTCCCCTGTGCTGATTCTCCTCATGGTTGCAGGACTGACCGCCGCCGGACTGCTCTTTAACTGGCTGGACCGAGAAGGCAGCATCTGGCCCTCCTGGCTGGTCCACATGGGGGCCAATTTGGGCACCAACGGGGTGGGGTTTATTCTATTCAGCACTATTTAGGGCTTGTTTGAAAAATGTCAATCCCCCCAAGAGGCGGGGCTTTTTCCGCCATACCGCCCCCGCAAAGCATAACCGCAACGTGGGCGGATGACCGCGCGGCCGCCGGCGGCTTGGCCGACTGACACACGCGGCTTCTCCCTTCCAGGGAGATCCGCCCCACATATAAAGGAGTGTTCCTATGTACTACGAGATCGTCCCCATGGACCGCAGCCACATCCCCCAGATCGCCGCCCTGGAGCGGGCGTGCTTCTCCGACCCCTGGAGCGAAAACCTGCTGGAGGACGCCCTCTTTGACACCCAGGCCTGCTTCATTGTGGCCGAGGACGGGGAGGAGGGCAACGTCCTGGGCTACGCCGGCCTCCACGCCGTGCTGGACGAGGGCTACATCGACAACATCGCCGTGGCCCCCGACGCCCGGCGGCACGGGGTGGCCTCCGCCCTGCTGGACGTGTTCTGCCGCTTCGGGGCGGCCAATCTGGCCTTCCTCACCCTGGAGGCGCGCAAGTCCAACGCCGCCGCTATCGCCCTGTATGAAAAGCACGGCTTCCAGCAGGCCGGCCTGCGCCCCGGCTACTACCAGCACCCCCGGGAGGACGCGGTCATCATGACCCGGGAGTTCGGGGAGAAGCCGTAGGGCAAGGACTCTGCCCTTGCCTGGGATAGGCTTCCGCCCCTGTCAGGGAGGCAAGGGCAGAGCCCTTGCCCGGGATAAGTTTCCGTCTCTGTCAGGGAGGCAAGGGCAGAGCCCTTGCCCTACATGATGTTACAGTTGCTTGCCTTGTAAGAATAATTTTCTCGGAAAGTGGTGCTTTTTATGAACATCCTGGCCATCGAATCCTCCTGCGACGACACCGCCGCCGCCGTGGTCCGGGACGGGCGGACGGTGCTGTCCAGCTGCGTGTCCTCCCAGATCGAGATGCACACCATCTACGGCGGCGTGGTGCCCGAGATCGCCTCCCGGAAGCACGTGGAGGCCATCTCCCGGCTGGCGGACCGGGCGGTCTCTGAGGCGGGGCTGAGCAAGTCCGACCTGGACGCCATCGCCGTCACCTACGCCCCCGGACTCATCGGGGCGGTGCTGGTGGGGGTCAACTTCGCCAAGGGGGCGGCCTTCGCGCTGAACCGGCCCCTGATTCCCGTCCACCACGTTAGGGGACACATCGCCGCCAACTACATCACCCATCCCAACCTGGAGCCCCCCTTCGTGTGTCTGTGCGTCTCCGGGGGGACCACCGCCATTGTGGACGTGCGGTCCTACACCCAGATGGCCGTTCTGGGGGGCACCCGGGACGACGCCGCCGGGGAGTGCTTTGACAAGGTGGCCCGGGTGCTGGGCATCGGCTACCCTGGCGGCGGGCCCATGGACGCCCTGGCCCAGGGGGGGGACGACCAGAAGTATCCCCTGCCCGTGGCCCACGTGTCCGGGGCGGAGCTGGATATGTCCTTCTCCGGACTGAAGACAGCCAGCCTCAACCTGATTCACAACAGCCAGCAGAAAGGCGAGGCCCTGGACCTGCCCTCCTTCGCCGCCAGCTTCGGACGGGCGGTGAGCGACTCCCTGGTACCTCGGGTGATGGCCGCCGCCAGGCTGACAGGTTATGGGAAGATCGCCGTGGCCGGAGGGGTGGCCGCCAACCGCCGCATCCGGGCCGACTTGCAGTCCGCCTGCGCCCAAAGCGGCAGCCAGCTCTTTCTCCCGGAGCTGAAATACTGCGGCGACAACGCCGCCATGATCGGCTGTCAGGGCTTTTATGAGTTTCAGGCGGGACACACCGCCGGCTGGGATTTGAACGCCTACGCCACACGGGATATCGGGGCGGGGGCGTGACATTCTGGTGGGACGGGCGGCGTCCGCCCCACCCCAATCCGCGTTATGTCACCCACAGGTTTCCCGCACCGGGTTATTCCTCTTGTATTTTGGCGCGCTTCCCCCGCCCCCGACCTGCAACAACAAGGTTTTCCACAGCTCTATGTGGACAAACCTGTGGAAAATGTGTAAAACTGCTCCCCTCCTCTTTTATGCTCCCTTGTTATGTCAATCATTCCGCCCCAGCACCGGGAATTTTTTCTGGAAAAATCCCGATTTTGGCCTTGACAGCCGCCTTTCCTGGTGCTACAATGTGCAATGCACAAGAAAGCAGGTACGGTTCCCCCGTCCTCACCCCAGGCCAGAGCCAAAGGGTCAACATGGAGATACACCGCCGGGTTCCGGCGTTGTTTTGCTGTGATGTGGGGGCCTTGCCGGCAACCCACATTTCATTTTGTTTGGAGGTGCTTCCCATCGCTAACACAGGTCATCAAACCAATGAGGATATCCGGGATAAAGAGGTACGCCTGATCTCAGAATCCGGCGAACAGCTGGGCATTATGTCCTCCCAGGAGGCGCTGCGCCTGGCTGAGGAACGGAATCTGGATCTGGTCAAGATCTCCCCCAATGCCGTCCCCCCCGTGTGCAAGCTTATGGACTACGGCAAGTACCGGTTCGAGCAGACCAAGCGCGAGAAGGAAGCCCGCAAAAACCAGCGGGTGGTGGAGATCAAGGAGATCCGCATGTCTCCCAGCATCGATGTCAACGACTTCCATGTGAAGCTGCGCAACGCCCAGAAGTTCCTGGCTGAGGGCAACCGGTGTAAGGTTACCGTCCGTTTTCGCGGCCGTGAAATGGCCCATACTAATATCGGCCAGGATCTGCTGCTGAAGTTTGCCGAGGAGTGCGGCGAAATCGCCGTGATGGATAAGTCCCCCAAACTGGAGGGACGGCATATGTCCATTTTCCTGTCTCCCAAGCCCGTGAAAGACGCGAAAAAGTAAGAAAAGGAGTTCAACTGTTATGGCGAAGATCAAAATTAAAACGCACAGCGGCGCCAAAAAGCGCTTCTCCCTCACTAAGACCGGCAAGGTCAAGCGTGCCATGACCAAGAAGCGTCACCTGCTCAACGGCCACGGCAAGACCACCAAGCTGAAGCGGGCCCTGCGCGGCACCACCTATGCCGACAAGACCAATGAGGCCGCCATCAAGCGCATGATCCTGTATAAGTAAGAAGAGGGAGGAAACGAATCATGGCAAGAGTGAAAGGCGCGATGATGACGCGCAAAAGAAGAAATAAAATCCTGAAGATGGCCAAGGGCTATTGGGGTTCTAAGTCCAAGCACTTCAAGATGGCCAATCAGGCCGTGATGAAGTCCGGCGTATACGCCTACACCGGCCGCAAGCTGAAGAAGCGCGACTTCCGCCAGCTGTGGATCTCCCGGATCAATGCCGCCTGCAAAATGAACGGCATGAATTACTCCACCTTTATGAATGGGCTGAAGAAATCCGGCATCGTGATCAATCGTAAGATGCTGGCTGAGCTGGCCGTCAATGACAAGGCCGCTTTCACTCAGCTCACCCAGACCGCCAAGGCTGCCTTGGCCTAATCGAAATTTGGAGAGCGCACCCCGGCGGGGTGCGCTCTTTTGAGGTAATTATGACAATTCAGGAATTATACCGCCTGATCGGACTCCAGCCCGCCATTGCCGCCAAATTGGAGTCCGTCCGGCAGCAGGTCGACTGGCTCCAGGCCGCCCCCTGTCTGGAGGGACTTTTGGATGGGGACACGGCCCCCTCCGCCTACCGGCAGCTAAGCGAAATTCTGTCAGAGGACACAGGTCATTTCCAGCTGCTGTGCTGCTACTTGGAGTGCGCCCGGCGCGCCTTTGACCGCTATCAGCGGCAGCACATCCCCACCGCCGTCTACGTGGACACCATGCGCTGCTTCCCCCGCTTCCTGGCCGAGTGCGAAAGAGAACAGGGGCAGATGTATTTCAATCGGGGGTGGTGGGCCTACCGTCAAACCAGTATGCAGCTCTTCCGCATCGGCGCGCTGGAGTATGAATTTTTACCCCACCAGGGGGAGGCGGCCCTCGCCCTCCACATCCCCACAGACGCGGACCTCTCCAGGGCGTCGGTGGACCGCTCCCTGGCTCGGGCGGCGGAGTTCTTCTCGACCTATTTTCCCGCCTACCAGTATAAGCGGTACACCTGTAATTCCTGGCTGCTCTCCCCCCAGATTCGGCCGCTGCTTGGCCCGAAATCTAACATTCTCGCCTTCCAAAGCCGCTTCCACATCCTTCAGGAAACCCCCGGGGACCGGGAGTTCATTCAATGGCTTTTTCAAGTCCCACCGGATACACAGTACCAATCCCTCCCGGCCCGCACCTCCCTCCAGACAGGCGTAAAAACCCTGCTCCTGCAGGGCGGGGCTGTCGGCTGCGCGCTCGGAGTGATGGAGAGGTAAAATTTGCCCCGATGATCGGCTTAAACATCTCCAAATGGAGATGTTTTTTATATTGCCGGCATCTGGCGCGGCCCCTTCTCCCCTCCTTGGCGGCCGGATGAGAAAGACGTTGCTTCTCACCGCTTATCCCCATCGTCCGTCCTACGTTGGATCACGGTCTTTCCCAGCAGAACCAAAATCGTCCCGGCCGACGCGCCGGCAATGTCCAGCCATACGTCTGAGACCCGACTCGTGCGCCCCGGTACAAAGAGCTGAATCGTCTCATCCCCCAGGGCGATTATGACCCCTGTCAACGCCGCAAGGAGCAGGCCGGAAAACAGACTCTTACACTGACCGCCAAAGAGCAGCCCGGCCAGCATCCCCAAAACAGCAAACTCAATGAAGTGAGCCAGCTTGCGCACCACATACATGGACAGCGAAAAGGGGCAAAATTTCTGGAGCAAATCCAGCACCCACTGACTTTCTAAGTTGGAATGATCTGTGGGCTGAAGAGAACGGGTAAAAATAAAGGCAATCCATATCAGCAGGACGGCGAGACAAATTAGGAAGCGTTTCTCTTTCACAACCATATTCCCCTTTGGATAGATTGGCCGATAGACAGCTCAATTCAATATCGGAATTTCTCCCGCCAATCATAAGCCAGCCGGCGGACTAAATTTTCCCCACCCTGTCGGAGGGCAAAGGCCAGCTCCGCCCTTATGGAGGAAGACAATAACCGCCCGTTGAGGGAGACCTTGGGTCTGGATGGCACACAGATGTGTGCCCCTTCCTTATCTTTCCGGGGAAAGATGCCGATATGTAAACAAACAGAATATCGGCATAGGTCACAAGCAAAGGAGGCGTTTCAAATGGGCGAGTTGGCAATTCGCAGAAACAGAGGGTTTGCAGTCTCCCAATACCAGAAGACGGACAGGACAGAGAAGGCGGCCGACAGCGGCGCAAGCCAAAAGGTGACACGGGCAACGGTTACCGTGTCGCAGACCTTGCAGCAGCTGATGACCAAATTCAGTCAGGCGGAGAGCCACATACGGGAGAGCCGCCGGACGCTCCAGACCGGGGAAGGCGTATTGGCAGAGGTGCGGGACAGGCTGGACCGCATTGGAGAACTGGCGCAAAAATCCGCCGAAGATGGATCACTGGACCGGACCGCCCTTCAGGAGGAGTTTGAGGGGCTGCGGGAGGAGATCGACCGGATGATAAACGGCGCCTTATCCGACGGTGTGCGTCTGTTTCTAGACGAGGATGTGGACTTTGGAGATGGGACACAGCTGCTGCTGCACACCCTTATGGGCGAGACGGCCGCTGGACAGGAGGTCGTCCTTCCCGACTGGCTGGCATACGGGATCACCCAGGGTTCTCTGGACGTGGAACGCCTGCTGGCTGGCTTGGGGCTGGACAAAAATGCAGATATTTCGGATATCCTGTCGGCCATTGAGAACAGCTCTTTAGAGGGGGGTTCCGCCGCAGGCTGTCTGGCCGCGCTGTATCTGGGTGCGGTGATTGCCGGCGGGGCCGATTCCGGGAAGTTTGACCCCACGGCAGCCCTGGAGGGGCTGCGCCGGCTGCTGAATCAGGTGTCGGCGGGCGTTCCTCTGGATCGGGCAATTGCACTGCTGACAGACGGAAAATTCACCAGCCTGTCCGACTTTCAGGAACAATTTACCGGCGGCGTGGCCCCGGGGCTGCGGGAATTCCTGGTCAATCTGCTGCTGTCTGACAGCGGCGCCCCCCCGCTGGACGGTTCCCCCCTTCTGGGTCTCCTCGCAAAAATAGAGGGGATGAATCTGGAACTGATGATGGGGCTGCTGTCGGCCGTCCAAAGCCCAGAAGCCAATCCGGAGATGGAGGCGCAGGGGGGCGCGGACCAGACTGTCGGCACAGGCCCCGCCGGACCGGCTATGTCTACCTCCCAGTTCGGGTCAGTACAGGTGACAGGCAGGGATCTGTCCGCGGTGTCCCTCTCCACGCAGACCGGAGAACTGCTGCTGCGCGGCGCAGAGGATGTGACCCTGCAAGGGGTGGGACAGCAGCATCAGGCAATTCTGGTCTCTACCGATGGAAAGGTGACCCTGCAACACCTCAATACCTCTGTCCTCACTGTAAACACCCCCTCAGCTCACCTGATCAGCCAGGGCGACAACGCGCTGGCTGAGGTCTGGCTGCGGCAGGGGACCTCCCTCACCCTCAGCGGAGGCGGATTGCTGAAGATTGGACTCCTCCGAGGGGACGGCACCAACACCCTGCGTCTGACCGAGGGGACGGCGGTGATGGTGGGGGAAGCCGGCCAGACCTCCGGCGCGCTGGAGGTCCCCGTGCTGCTGGACGGACCCGTCTCCTTGGCCGCAAGGGCGGGCAATGTTCACAACTTTGCTGGAAAGCCCCTGGAACCCTTTGATCTCGTCTGGAAAACCCTGCTCTCAGGCTGGCGGTCCCTCAGCACCCTGGCACTGGACGGCAGGCAAACAAGGATGGCCCTTCTGGAGGGCACTCCCGCACGGCTGTGGCTGGAAAAGGGGGACCCCTCCCACGGATATTCCGTCCACACTCTGCTCCTCCGGGGCAAAGACCATCTGGGCCACCCCCAGACCAGATACGCTTATCTGCGGTGGAACCAGCCCACAGCGAGCTTTCAAGAGATAGCAATGTACCCCAACCCCTTTACCATTACAGGGGGGGAACAGGGCCGGGACTGGGTGTATGAGGAGGAGACCCACACCCTTCGCATCCTGTCAGACCAGGTCTCCGCAATCTCAGGCGGAGCGGGAACAGACGCGGCCCAGGCTCCCTTCAGCGGGAGGCTCGCCCTGGCTGACGGGATCGGCCCCATCCAGCTGTCTCTGGGCGGAGTGGTCTGCCGGGTGACCTCCGGCAGGGCCTTTCAGCTGGGCCGCGGAAATCGCGTGGCACTGATCCTGGAGAATGGAGCCAGCAATATCTTTGAAAGCGGCGTCGGATGCGCGGGTATCTCCTTGGGCGACGGCACTTCGCTGCAGATTGACGGCAGTCGCCTGTACGGCGGAAGCCGGAATCCCGCCGGTACGTTGACCGCCGTCGGAGGCGAGGGGGGCGCTGGAATCGGGCGGGACAGCACCGGCACCCGGGACAGAAACAGCCACATTCTGATTCGCGGCGGCGTAATTACGGCCTCTGGCACTGGCGGCGGGGCCGGGATCGGCGCGGGAAAGCATGGAGCCATGGGCACCATCACCGTGCTGGGCGGCGTGATCACCTCCACTGGCGGAACCGGCGGCGGGGCCGGAATCGGCGGGGCACTGGGCGCTCCGGTGGGAGATATCAGCATTCGAGGCGGCACAGTTACCGCCGCCGCCCTCCATCATGCCGCCGCCATCGGCGCCGGCGTGCAAGGGGAGTGCGGGAATATTCTGATCACCGGAACCGCCCGAATTGTAAAAGCTCAGGGCGGCAACCCTGGCGCAGATATCGGGGCGTGTCTCTTCGGCGGCTGCGGGGAGGTCTCGGTCTCCGGCAGCGCGGACATCGGGGGAGCCAAGCTCTGGACGCAATCGGGCGTATCCCTGAACACCGGGGCGGGCACTGTTACGCTTCCCCAATTCCGGCTCTCCTCCAGGGCTCTGCAGCTGGATAAGCTGTCTGTCTCAACCCAGGCCAATGCCCAGCAGGCCGAGGTGACGATTGACGCAGACCAACGATGGGTCTCCCAAATTCAGGCCGTGTACCATGCGCTGTATCACCAGCTGGAGCAGGGACCCAGCAGTCTCTATGGTTTTCGCCGGTATGCCGGAAACGCGGGAAGGCCGGTACGGGATACGGCCGACGCCAGCTCCCTGCTGCAAGATATGAGGCAGTCCATCCTGCTCCAAGCCGACCAGGCCATGCGCACCCACGGCAGGCGAGGGAAGGACGCCGTGGGCCAACTGCTGCAATAGCGGCTAAACTGCCGCCAGACATCAAAGTAAACACCCCTGCCGGCGTTTCTTTCAGAATCCGGCAGGGGTGCCGCAGTCTGAGCAAGGTCCACACTGCCGCCGTCGGCGGGTCCCTCGCCCAGGGCAAAACCTAAAGTTTAAATCCTCTCATCTCTCCCCAAAGGTTGAGAAATCCCCCTTCCCTTTTCAGTACATTTATGGTATACTATGGAACAAAGTCTCCCATCTCTTGCCGGAAGGGGTATCCCAGTACTTCACCGGTGAAACTGGCAGGCTTTTCCTATACCCTTGACGACTATTTAATAAAGGAGAGGTTGGAACGTGGCCGGGAATCAATCAGGCTCCCACGGCCGGGAGCCAAAAAAGAGCCTCAATGGCAGAATTTTGAGGCATACAATCCTCAATATCCTGGTGCTGGTCGCCGTGTGCTGCGGGATCATGGCTGCGGCCATGCAGTCGCTGGCCAACAATATTTTGCTGGACAGCTTGCAGCCTATGGCCCGGCAGTCGGCCAAGACCGTGGAGGCCAATATTCACATGCTGGCCGACCGGATGATGACCATCGCGAGCGACCCCCGTATGAACGCTGAAAACGCCGCTGACAGCGAGACCGGGGTGGTCAGCACCGGAGTGCTCCGCGCAAACCGAAACGAAGTGCTGATCGAGGCGGCTGAGATCTATGAGCTGTACACCATCGGTCTCTACGATCTGAACGGTCGATTGACGCAGGGGATCCAAGGCGCGCCGGACAGCCTGGAAAGCAGTTTTTTTGCCCTCCTTCAGGAGACGGACAATCTGACCACCGATACCTCTATCCATTTTCAGGACCATCTGGGCATCACTATGGGAATGCCGGTGAAAGCGAACGGAGAGACCGCACTGTATGTAGTAGGCGTCTATAAATACGACACCCTCAACGATGTGATCAGCAGCATTAACCTGGGCCGGCACGGTATGGCCTATATGGTGAACCATGCGGGGGATGTCACCGGCCACCCGGACCAGTCTCTGCTTCTGTCTGGCAGCACCATGGCTCAGCTGAGCGGCGGGAACCAGCAGGCCATCAACCGGGTGACCAGCGATGAGACCGGCTCTGCAGAATTCTCTGTAGAGGGAAAAACCATGCTGGTTGCCTTCTCCCCCATCCGTGGGACACAGTGGTCCCTGGTCATTCAGGTCCCCAAGGCGGACTACGGCTCCTACATCAACGGCGCGATGCTGGTGGCAGTGCTGGCCACTTTGGCCGTGCTGGTGGTGTCCATTCTGGTGGTACTGCGCCTGGCTCGGTCCATCTCCCGCCCGGTGAGGGGCGTGACAGACCGGATGGTGGTTCTGTCTGCCGGAGATCTCCACACCGAGGTGCTGCAGGTCCAGTCCGGAGACGAGCTGGAGGTGCTGACCCAGACACTGGGCGCCACAGTGGAGAGCGTCAACCGCTACATATCGGACATTCAGCAGGTGCTGACCCAGATGGCCCAGGGCAATCTGCGGGCGGAACCTCAGGTGGACTACAGAGGGGACTTCGCCCTGATTCAAACCAGTCTGGGTACCATTCTTCAGTCCATGAATGAGACAATTTCCGGTTTCCGGGATGCCGCCAGTCGGCTTGCGGAGATGTCTGAGGAGCTAAACGGCCAGTCCGGCCAGCTCCATCAGGCCTCTACCGAGCAGACACAGTCCACACAGGAGTTGGTGGACGAGGTGTCCCATGTGAAGGAACGGCTGGCCAATGTTACACAGAGCAGCAGCCAAACCCGTTCTAAGACAGAAGAAATTGCCCGGTGCATCCGGGAGGCCAACACACGCATGGCCGCCCTCTCTGAGGCTATGGACGGCATCAGCGCCAACGCCCAGAAGATCACTCAGATCGCCAATTCCATTGAGGACATCGCCTTCCAGACCAGCATTTTGGCCATCAATGCGTCTGTTGAGGCGGCCCGGGCCGGAAACGCCGGAAAGGGCTTTGCCGTGGTGGCCGGGGAGGTCCGGCAGCTGGCCTCCAAAAGCAGTGAGGCCGCTCAGAGCGCCGCGGATATCGTCAGCAGCACCAGAGCCATGATTCAGACCGGCGTAGACTTGACCGCCGACACCGCCGGCTCCCTCCAGGATATCTCCGCCGTCTCCAGTCAAATCAGCGGAATCACCGATCAGCTGGTGGCCGCCGTCCAGGGACAGGAGAGCGCCCTGTCCATCATGGAGGAGCGGATTGAAACCATCTCCGCCATCGCAGAGCGCAACCTGCAAAACTCTGTGGGTACGGAGCAAGCCAGTGGACTGCTGGCCAAAGAGGCGGAGGCCCTCCGCTTCCGGGTACAGAGATTTGTCATAAAGGAGGAGGGACACCGATGAGACGGACACTGAGTTTTGTTCTGGCACTATTGATGGTGATACCTCTAGCAGCCTGCGGAGATAAAACTGCCCTTCAGGACGGCTATTACACCGCCCAGGCCGCCGAATTCAACTTCGGTTGGAAGGAATACATCACCATTATGGTCAAGGGCGGCAGCATTGTTTCTGTAGAGTATAACGCAGAAAACGCCAGCGGCTTTATCAAAAGCTGGGACAACGCCTATATGCAGACGATGCTCCATTCTAACGGCACCTACCCCAATGAGTACACCCGTTATTACGCCGGGCAGCTTCTGGAGGGCCAGGGAAACGGGAGCATCGACGCCCTGTCCGGGGCCTCCTCCTCCTACGCCTCCTTCCAGAAGCTGGCGGAGGCCGTGTTGGAACAGGCCCGAAAAGGAGATTCCGCCATTGTATTAGTGGATACCAGTCACTAGGGCTTGTTTGAAAATGCCAATACGCCCAAGAGGCAGGCCTTTTTCCGCCATACTGCCCCAATTTTTCTTGCAATACATCTATAAATAGTTGCCCGCAGATCAATATGCCTGAAGAATCACAAATAATAGGTCAAATTGATTTAACTGCTTTAGAGCCTGGGTATACATATGGATTTAATGTAGTGGTTGAAAATCATTATAGTAGTCCATTGCTTATCGAATTCTGCTAAACATATTAGGTCCGCCCTACTTTTGCAAGTAGAGCGGCCTTTTTTGTCTCCAAATTCAAATACCAATGTCATCGGCATGGTCTATATCAAGATCGTCATGCTGCTGTTCCTGGCTGTACCCATTGTGTGCGCTCTGATTGGGGCGAGCGGGCCGTTGGTGGTCATTTGAAACCGCCGTATCAGTAGACTTTCTTTGCCCCTGACCAGCTCCGCTAAAAAGGCAAAAAAATATGGAGTATTCCCAAAGGAACTAAATCCTTACAAGAATACTCCCTATGGAGCGAGTGACGAGGCTCGAACTCGCTACCTCCACCTTGGCAAGGTGGCGCTCTACCAGATGAGCTACACTCGCGGCGACAAACGTTATTATAGCAGAATCAGCCGCAAAGTCAACCCCCAATTTTTAAAATCTTTAAATTTTTTCCGGCAGAGCCGCAGAGTTTGAAGGACGCTCCGTCTCCCCTCTCAAAAGGTATCTTATTCTAAGGCTTCTGATACAAATTTCTCACATCTCACCATATATTTTCCATTAGGCGGCAGACTGAGTTAAAATTCCTTCTAAAATACCCCGGTGAATGGGCCGTAGATCCTCCAGCTGACACAGCTCTGCCGGACGGAGAAGGGTGGGCGGCTTGGGCAATTCCACAGCGCCGCAGCTCTCCAACAGTCCGGCCACGAACTGGGAGCAGAAGTAGTGGTTTCTGCGTTGAAGGGGGAGATTGAAATAGCAGGCAAAAGCCCCCAAGACGCTGTAGTGATACTCCTCCCGCTGGGCATACATGGCGTTCAGCTGCCTGCGCAAACGGAGGTAGGTGTTCCCGCTCACCTTCAGTTCGTACAGACAGCAGGGTACCCTCCGGCGGTAGACGGTGATGCGCTCCTCTACTAAACCGGCTGGCAGCGCCAAATATCGGTACTTCCGGGCGAAACTGTAAAAGGGGCCGCTAGGTCCATCCAGGCCAATGGATGCGTGGGTATAATCATCCTGAGTTGCGAAGTGGATCAATCTGGAAAACCAGGTCCCGGACCGAGTTAATAAAATATGTATCGTGCGCTCTGCCATGAAATTCTTCCTCCCTCTTATTGGAACCGAGAGCTGGCTCTCGGTTCCAAACAGCCGGCTGTTTGGAAACCGTTCTTATCCTATTCGTCAGCTTAACAGAAAAAGTCTAAATTGCCTTGAAGGATAGATTAAGATTTTCTGAAAAAATGGAACACCCCGCCGACGTAAACTACATAAATTATAAGTTGACAAATAGGGCGTCAAAATGTATACTTATCAACATTAATAGTTTACTGCTGAAACAGAAGGGGCTGTACTTGTGCCAGCATCTGTTTTGTCCCGCAAAAAATGTGCTGTATTTTGCAGGACGACGGGATTCTGCGGGCTTTTGGGAGGAGAATAATTGATGGAGAAAAAAAGCGAGGTCTATTCCCTGGCTGTCACTGCTATGATGGCGGCTGTGACTGCGGCTGTCGCTCCCTTCGCCGTCCCCATTGGGCCGATTCCCATAACCCTTTGTACACTGTCTCTCTACCTGTCCGCCTATGTGCTGGAATGGAAGCGGGCCGCCATAGCCACCTCTATCTATCTCCTTTTGGGTGTGGTTGGGATGCCTGTATTCAACGGATTTCAAGGCGGTCTGGGTGTGGTGGCTGGACCGACAGGGGGATACATTGTGGGATACATCCCCCTAACAGTGCTGTCTGCCCTGGTCGTCAAGCTTGTCCCCAGGGGACGCGCGCTCCACTTCCTAGGTATGTCTTTTGCCACCGCTGTACTTTATGCGCTGGGCACAGCTTGGTATTGCCTTCAGTCTGGCACAGCGTTGGATGTGGCGCTGCAGACCTGCGTGCTGATTTTTATCCCAGGTGATCTGCTTAAGATAGCTCTGGCCGTAACATTTGGGCCCATTCTACGGGACCGGCTGGTGAAAGCCGGCATCCCGTCCGATCGCTGATCGCACAATATCTCCCGCCGTCTGACGACGGCGGGATTTTATCTTGCTTTTCTGAACCGAGGGCAATATAATGGGAAGAGAAAAATTTTGAAGGACGTGCAATAAAAGCCACTCCCTGCGCGTTCTTTCTGTGACAGGAGAAATGGACTATGCTGGCTGCGTCAGGCGTCCAGACAACAGAAGATAAGGAGAATGCCCGCAGTCGAGAGTTGGAACAGCTCTTGCTCCAGGCGGGCAAGGGCAGCAGAGATGCCTTTGGTCAGCTGTATACCCGGACTAGAGGGGCGGTATATGCCCTGACGCTGTCCCTGCTCCACAACGCTCAGGAGGCCCAGGACACAGCGCAGGACACCTTTGTCAAGGTGTGGGAAAGCGCCCCCGGTTACCGTCCTCAGGGCTCGCCCATGGCCTGGCTGCTCACCATCGCCCGGAATCTGGCGCGCAGCCGCCTTCGTCAGAGCGGACGGCTGGTAGGGCTGGACGAGGAGGATTGGAACGCCATCCCTGCGGCCGATCCCGATGTCACTCCGGAGGACCGGCAAGTCCTTCAGGAGGCCCTTGCCCGACTGGGGGAGGAGGAACGACAAATTATACTCCTCCACGCGGTCAGCGGTCTGAAGCATCGGGAGATCGCCGACCTGCTGGAGCTGCCTGTGTCCACCGTCCTGTCCAAATACCACCGCGGGCTAAAAAAACTGAAAAGCCTGATGAAAGGAGAGGATCACACATGACCGACCGGGAATTGGAACGGTGCCTGTCTGAGGCCGTGAACCGTACCGCCCCCGACGATCTGGAAGCCATTCTCTCCCGCTGCGGTGCGCAAAACGGGAGTGTGATGGAAATGAAAGAGCGGAAAGCAAACCAGAATATCATTGACGCGGCAGTCAAAGAGGGAACGTCTAAAAAGAAGCTGCGTCCCTGGCTGGCCGCTGCCTGCGCAGCACTGGTACTGCTGGGGGTCGGAGGCGGCGGACTCATGTACCACCAGAGCTATGCTGTGGCCTCGGTGGTATCGCTGGATGTCAACCCCAGCATTGAGCTGACGGTCAACCGCGGCGGGCGGGTCATCTCCTGCAACGCCCTGAACGAGGAGGCAGCCGCAGTGCTGTTCAGCATGAGCGGCGGCAAAGACCTGAAGGGCACCAAGCTGGACGTGGCGGTAAACGCCATTGTGGGCGCGCTGGTGCAGGCGGGATATATGGACAGCATCTCCTCCGCCATACTGATTTCTGTGGAGGACAACGACCAGGAGCGGGCCGCTCGCCTCCAACAGGAGTTGGTTGCCTCGGTGGACGGGGTACTTCGCACCCAGGCCCCCGGTACCTCTGTGTTAAGTCAGGTGCTTACCCAAGACGCCAATACCCCCGCGCTGGAAAATATGACCTTCAACTCCGGCATCTCCGCCGGCAAAGCCGCCCTGGTGCGCAAAGTGATGGAGATGAACGGCACCATCGCCACCGACAGCACCACCGCCTTCGACAAGCTGGCTGCCCTGTCCGTGGAGGAGCTGAACGACCTGCTGGAGATGGGCGAAACCCGTATTCCCATCGGCAAGTCCGCCGCCGCCCTGGCGGCAGAGGAGTACGCCGGGACTCTGGAGCTCAATTCTGTAACCACCGATGTGGACCCGGAGCTGGACGAATTTCCACCCCACTACGAAGTGGAGGTAAAGACCACCTGGGGCGAGTTCGAGTATATGGTGGACGCTTTCACCGGCCAAGTGCTCAGCGGACAGAGGGACCTCCAGAATACCACCGGCCCTGGGACGCAGAGCACACCCGCCACTATAATCACCGAGACCCAAGCTTTCGATGCGGCGGCGGAACACTGCGGCGCCCAATACCCTGGGCTGCAGGGGTACAATGCGATGAATGTTGTGACCAAGCTGGACTGGGACGACGGGCGGCAGGTGTATGATGTGGACTTCGTCATCAGCGGCTATCAATTTGAGTACGAGATCGACGCCTACACCGGCGCGGTGCTGAAATGGGACACTGACTACCGGAGCACCCCTACCCCTGCTGCTCCCGATTCCCCTCCCTCCGGCACTGGCTCTGACACCCAGGATGTGGGACAGGACGCCGCTAAACAGGCTGCTTTAAATCACGCCGGACTCACCGAGAGCCAGGTCACCAACTGGAAGATTGAACGGGAATGGGATGACGGCCGGCTGGAATACGATGTGGAGTTCTGGTGCGGTACCACGGAGTATGACTACACCATCGACGGGCACTCCTGCTCCATCCTCAAGCACGAATGGGACCACCACAGCTCAGGGCACCACGGCGGAAGCGGGACAGGGACCTCCTCTCAAGATATCGGCGCAGACGCCGCGAAAGCCGCCGCCCTGGCCCACGCGGGTGTGTCCGAGAGTCAGACCACCAAGATGGAGGTAGAGCGGGACTGGGACGACGGCCGACTGGAGTATGAGGTGGAATTTGACGTAGGCCGGACAGAATATGAATACACCATCGACGGCGTCACCGGCTCCATTCTGGAGTACGAACAGGACGTGGATTGATCGTGAAAAAAGAGCGCCAGTCGGCGCTCTTTTTTTATGTTTTATCCGGCATAGAGATGGGATCATCCACCACCCGTTTTCCAGCCAGATCCACCCGACTGTAATAAATCAGCGTCAACACACTGCACACCAGCCAGCCCAAGGGGTAGCCGGCCGCCACAGGGAGCGGCGTATTGGTCACAAAGTTGGTAAGAACATAGAGGTAAATCTGACGAAATACCACAAAAGAGAAGAGCATGATGTAGGTGGGAACCTGACTGATCCCCGCCCCCCGCAGAGAACCGGCGTAAATCTGGTTGATGCACACCATCACATAGCAGGGACACAGAAGCCGCAGGAACATCACGCCATAGGCCACCACCTCGGGCTTGTCGTTGAAAAAAGCCACCAGGAGGGGCGCGGAAGGGACGACCACCGCAGCCAGCCCCAGAGCAATCCCCCAGGACAGGAACAGGGCATAACGAGTGCCCTGCTTGGCGCGGTCTATCTGTCCTGTCCCCAGGTTCTGCCCCACAAAAGTGGTGGCGGCTAGGGCCAAAGACTGCACCGGGAGGAGAAGAAACTGATCAATCTTGGTGCAGGAGGTCCAACCAGACATACAGTCCAATCCGAAGACGTTGATATAAGATTGGACAAAGACATTGGAAAAAGAGGTGATTGCCATTTGAAGTGCGGCGGGAATGCCGATACGGACGATTTGCTTCAGGATATGGAGGGAGAGCCGAAGGTCTTTCAAACGCAGCCGGACACAGTCTTCACTGTGAGCCAACACGATGAGGATCAGAACCGCCGAGATCCCCTGCGCCAGAATGGTGGCGTAGGCCACCCCCTCTACCCCCATGCCCAGGCCGATGACAAAAAACAGGTCCAAGGCGATGTTCAGCAGAGTAGACACCACAAGAAAGTAGAAAGGCCGTTTGGAATCCCCCACTGCGCGAAGAATGCCGGAACCCATATTGTACAGCATCAGCCCCAGCAGACCGGCAAAGTAGATGGAAAGGTAGGTGGTGGCCTCTGGCACAGCCTGGAGATCAGTCTTCATCAGCCGCAGCATGGTGGGAATGATGAGAATACCCAGGGCGGTGAGAATTACCCCCAAAATGACGGTCATGACCAGAGAGGTGTGGACAGTCTCCCGAACTTTGTCGTGCTTTTTTGCCCCATAGTACTGAGAGATGACCACCCCGGCGCCGCTGGCCAATCCCAAGAAAAAGCCAATCAGCATGTTAATGATCGGGGTAACCGTACCGACAGCGGAGTAGGCCGCATTGCTGACATACCGCCCCACCACCCAAAGATCTACAGTGTTGTATAACTGCTGGAACAGGTTCCCCAACAACAGCGGGATGGCGAAGCGAACCAGATGGCCCACCACATTGCCTTGGGTCATATCCACAGAATGTTCAGAGCCCTTTGCCAGTGCAGACAAACTATCTACCTCCTAATAGGCGTTGTTTCATATGTAGGTACCAAAGTAGCCATAGGCCCCCCCAGACCTTGCGCAATATCTCAATCTCCATAGTCCAACCCGGCCAGATATCGCCGGGCCAGGTCCAAAGCATGGCTGGCAGTTTGGGTACGCAGGCGCTCCCGCATCGGACGGTTCCCCAGGTGAAGCGCACGGACATGGGTCCCCTCCTGGGTGGCAATCGCCACAAACATGGTGCCCACCTCGTTGTCCCAGTCATCCCGGTCCGGACCGGCCACGCCGGTGGAGGACAAGGCAATATCACAGCGCAATACCTGCCGCGCCCCCTGCGCCATAGCTGCGGCAACCTCTTTGGATACCGCACCAAATTGGGTCAGCAGATGCTCTGGAACCCGCAGAACGGATTCTTTTATCCCATCGGTATAGGACACAATACCGCCTTTGAACACCTGGGAGGCCCCAGGCACATCGGTAAGCCGTTTGGCGATCAGACCGCCGGTACAGCTCTCCGCAGTCCCCAGAGTGAGTCCCTTCTCCCCCATCCCTTTCAGCACCACATACTCCAAAGACGGCACGTCCACCCCGTAGACCTTGTCTCTAAAGAGCTCCCGCACCTGTTTGACGGTGGGCTGGAGAAGCGCCTGTGCCTCCTCATCGGTGGCCGCCTTGGCCGTAACCCGCAGCTCGCACTCCCCCTCCTTGGCATAGGGGGCCAGGGTGGGGTTAGACATGGCGTTCATCTGCTCCCGAAGTTGGGCCTCCATGGTGGACTCCCCGATCCCAAACAGCTTGACGGTATGCGAGGCAATCACGCCTTCTGACAGGGAGAGGAGATATGGCTTAGCCCGATACTGAAACATGGGTTGGCACTCGCTTGGAGGACCCGGGAGCATAATGACATGGACCCCCTCCGCCTCAAAGGCACATCCGGGAGCTGTGCCCCAGTCGTTCTCCAGAATCTCACATTTCTCGGGCAACATCGCCTGCTGAAGGTTGTTGTCTGTCATGGGCCGGCCGGTGCGCTGGAAGTAGGCGCGGATACGCTGGGCGGAGCCCTCGTCAAAAACGAGCCGTCTGCCAAAGGCCTCGGCCAGCACATTCTTGGTCAGATCATCGCAGGTTGGCCCCAGTCCTCCAGTTGTAATGATGATATCCGCCCGCTTTTTAGCCAGGGCCACCGCCTCCCGGGCCCGCTGTGGATTGTCGCCCACCACAGTGTGCCAAAAGACATTGAGCCCCAGCTCACTCAGCCCTTGAGACAACATCTGAGCATCAGTATTGGCGATGTTGCCCAACAGAAGCTCTGTACCCACAGACAGAATTTCCACGGAATGAGACATGACAAAGAACCTCCGAACTGTTGTAGTGATATCCATGCCATCGATTGACAAGAGACGGCTCAGCTGTTCCGGCAAAAACACTTGCAGTACCCACCAGCCAGGGGAGCAGGGACTGGAAAAACTGCGGAATCGGGCAGGCTGCCTTCCCCCAGACCACAGGCCGATATCCAGTCCCCGTTTGAAATACTGTGCCGCTTATCAGCGAATAGGCAATATATGAATATATTATAGCACGCTTGAAGGGGAATGGGTAGCTATTTTCCAAACAACGGGATATTTTTTGTTTAATTTTTCTATTCCACAGGAGTTTTACGGGAAAACAGCGGCATGGGACGCAATTTTTCCACCGAATTCAGTCAATTTGCTTCGGCACATTGCCTAAAAAACGGGAAGAAAAAGGTCCTAAATCTAAATAACGTCCAAAAAACAGAGTGAATCGTAGATATTTCAAGATTTTCGTAAAGTTTCTGCAATATTTCGACCATTTTACAGTTGAAATTTTTTCCGGATTGGACTACAATAAGACCCGCAAGAACAAGGAGGGGCCCAAGTGCTGAACATCGTATTAGTCGAGCCGGAGATTCCCCAGAATACCGGCAATATTGCCCGCACCTGCGCCGCGACCCGAAGCAGTCTTCACTTAGTGGAGCCCCTGGGCTTTGAGATCAGTGAGAAGGCCGTACGCCGGGCAGGGCTGGACTACTGGCATATGGTGGATCTGCACATCTACAGCAGCTTGGACCACTTCTTTGCAGTCAACCCCAGGCCAGACCTGTGGCTGGCTACCACCAAGGCCCCCCGGGACTACACCCAGGCTCAATTCCAGGAGGGCTGCTGGCTCATGTTCGGCAAGGAGACCGCCGGTCTGCCCAAGGATTTGAGGGAACGCTGGTACAACCGGTGTGTCCGCATTCCCATGCGGCCCGACGCCCGAAGTCTGAACCTGGCCAACTCAGTGGCTATCCTCACCTATGAAGCCCTGCGTCAGCAGGGCTTTCCAGAGCTTTCTGGAGCCGGGGAGATGGCCGTAGAATCTTAACCCCTGTATTTTGTCACCTTTTATCAAAAGAAAGGAGTCAAGAAAATGAACTACAGCAAGAAGACAGTCAAGGATGTAGATGTCAACGGCAAAAAGGTTCTCCTTCGCTGCGACTTTAATGTGCCTATGGCCAAAGACGGCAGCGGCGTTATCACTGATGACAAGCGCATCCGGGCCGCACTCCCCACCATCCAGTACCTGCTGGACCAGGGCGCGGCGGTGATCGCCTGTTCTCACATGGGCAAGCCGGTGGCCACCTTTGAGTCCTATGTGAAGAAGCAGACTGAGAAAGGCAAGGACCCCGCTTCCATCACCCAGGAGAAGTGGAAGAAATCTCTGGCTGAGCTCTCCCTGAAGCCGGTAGCTGCTCGCCTGGGCGAACTGCTGGGCAAGGATATCATAATGGCCGCCGACGTGGTGGGCCCCGACGCTCAGGCCAAGGCTGCCAATCTCCAGCCCGGTCAGGTCCTGCTGCTGGAAAACACCCGTTTTGAAAAGGGCGAGACCAAGAATGATCCCGCCCTGGCCAAGGCCATGGCCGACATGGCTGAGGTATATGTATCCGACGCCTTTGGCGCTGTCCACCGCGCCCACGCCTCCACCGCCGGCGTGGCCGACTACCTGCCCGCTGTATCCGGCTTCCTCATCCAGAAGGAGCTGGACTTCATCGGCGGCGCCCTGGCCAATCCCAAGCGGCCCCTGGTGGCCATCCTGGGCGGGTCCAAGGTGTCCTCCAAGATCGGCGTCATCAACAACCTGCTGGAGATTGCTGACACCATCATCATCGGCGGCGGCATGGCCTACACCTTCTCCGCCGCCCAGGGCGGCACCGTGGGCGACTCCCTGCTTGAGGAGGACTGGAAGGACTACTCTCTGGAGATGATTCAGAAGGCCAAGGACAAGGGCGTCAAGCTGCTGCTCCCTGTGGACACCGTCATTGCCGATGCCTTCGCCCCCGATGCCAACAGCAAGGTGGTCAACGCTGGGGAGATCCCTGAGGGCTGGCAGGGCCTGGATATCGGGCCCGAGACGGTTAAGCTCTACTGTGAAGCTGTGGCCGACGCGGGCACCGTCATCTGGAACGGCCCCATGGGCGTGTTTGAGTTTGAGAAATTTGCCGCCGGCACCAAAGCCGTGGCCGAGGCGCTGTCTAAGACCAGTGCTATCACCATCATCGGCGGCGGGGACTCCGCAGCCGCTGTGCAGCAGCTGGGCTACGCCGACAAGATGACCCACATCTCCACTGGAGGAGGCGCCTCCCTGGAATTCATGGAGGGCAAGGAGCTGCCCGGTGTGGCCTGCCTGCTGGACGCCTGACAAGTCGTGTCCCTACAGTAGAAATTCCAGAAAATATACGATAGGAGAGATTTATTATGAATCGCCGCTACCGCAAGACCATCATTGCCGGCAACTGGAAGATGAACAACACCCTGTCCCAGACCAAGGCCTTCGCAGAAGAGATCAAGCCCATCATGCCCAAGGGCAAGTGGTGTAGCGTGGTGCTGTGTGTCCCTGCTACCAACATCCAGTCCGCCGTTCGTCTGTTTAAGGACTGTCACATCGCCATCGGCGCTGAGACCTGCCACTATGAGGACCACGGCGCCTACACCGGTGAGATCACTGCTGAGATGATCAAGGAAGCGGGAGCCAAGTATGTGATCATCGGCCATTCCGAGCGCCGCCAGTACTACAATGAGACCGACTTCACGGTAAACAAGAAGGTCCACGCCGCCATTGAGGCCAGCCTGATCCCCATCATCTGCGTGGGCGAAAGTCTGGAGCAGCGTGAGCTGGGCGTCACCATGGAGCTCATCGCCTACCAGGTGAAGTGCGCTCTGGCCAATGTGGCCCCCGAGAAGGTGCGCCACATTGTGATCGCCTATGAGCCCCTGTGGGCCATTGGTACCGGTAAGACTGCCACCGCCGAACAGGCCGGCGAGGTCTGCCAGGCCATCCGTACCGTCATCCGCAAGCAGTACGGCGCCCATGTGGCCCGCTCTGTCACCATCCAGTACGGCGGCTCCATGAACGCCAAGAACGCCCAGGAGCTGTTGGCTCAGCCCGACGTAGACGGCGGCCTGATCGGCGGGGCCTCCCTCAAACCCGCTGACTTTGTCAAGATTATCGAGGCTGCAAATCAGGAGTAATTTTCCGGATATGTTTCCTCTATAGGGGCGCATATCATGTGCCTGCGGGCGGCCTTTGGCCGCCCCTACAGAGGTGCGCTCCGTCTTTGGATCGCATTGTAGGGACGCATCACGATACGTCCGCTGGGCAAAGATATGCAGCGTATTTGGACGCTTCATGAATGGTCTCTACCCACCGCCCCTATTGAGCGCGTATATATCCATTATAAGGGAAAGGTTTGTTTTATGAAAACACCTACTACTTTGATTATCATGGACGGGTTTGGTATGGAGGGCTCCACCCCGGGCAACGCGGTGATTAACGCCCCTACCCCCAATTTGGACAGGATCTTCTCTCAGTGCCCGGGCAGCAGACTGTCCGCATCCGGACTGGATGTGGGCCTGCCTGACGGTCAAATGGGCAACAGCGAGGTGGGCCACACCAACATCGGCGCGGGCCGGGTGGTCTTTCAGGACCTGCCTCACATCAGTCGGGACATCGAGACTGGGATCTTTTTCGAAAACTCCGCCTACCTGGAGGCCATGGAGAACTGTCGGGAATGGGATTCCGCTCTACACCTGATGGGACTGCTGTCTGACGGCGGCGTCCACAGCCACATTACCCACCTGTATGCTCTTTTGAAAATGGCCCAGGACCAGGGCCTGAAAAAGGTCTATATCCACTGCTTCCTGGACGGCCGGGACGTGCCCCCCTCCTCGGGCAAGGGCTACGTGGAGCAGCTCCAGGCCAAGATTCAGCAGCTTGGGATTGGACAAATCGCCACCGTCATGGGCCGGTACTACGCCATGGACCGGGACAAGAGATGGGACCGCCTCCAGAAAGCCTACGACGCCATGGTCTGCGGCCAGGCCCCCTTTGCGGCCGACGCGGCCGACGCTGTCCAGGCCTCCTACGACGCAGGGGTAACAGACGAGTTTATGGTCCCTGTGGTCTGCGTCAAGGACGCCCAGATCCGGGATAACGACTCGGTGATTTTCTTCAATTTCCGTCCCGACCGGGCCCGGGAGATCACCCGCACCCTGGTGGACGAGGACTTCACTGACGTGGAACGCAAAACCGGATTCATCCCTGTGGATTTCGTATGCACCACCGAGTATGACGCCACCATGCCCAATGTCTCTGTGGCCTATCCCCGCCAGAAGCTGACCAACATCTTTGGAGAGTATATTTCCAAGCTGGGGTTGACTCAACTGCGCATCGCGGAGACCGAGAAGTACGCCCATGTGACCTTCTTCTTCAATGGCGGTGTAGAACAGGTCTTCCCTGGAGAGGATCGGTGCCTCATCAACTCCCCCAAGGTGGCCACCTACGACCTCCAACCGGAGATGTCCGCCTATGAGGTCACAGAGGAGGCTGTTCAGCGCATCCTCAGCGGAAACTATGATGTAATTATCCTCAACTTTGCCAACTGCGACATGGTGGGCCACACCGGCGTGTATGAGGCCGCCTGTAAAGCGGTGTCCACCGTAGACGAGTGTGTAGGCAAAGTGGTGGAGGCCACCTCTAAGATGGGCGGCATCTCTCTTATCACCGCTGACCACGGCAACGCCGAGCGGATGATTGATGCAGACGGTTCCCCCTTCACCGCACACACCACCAATCTGGTGCCCTTCTATATCGTGGGGGCCAATGTGAAGCTGCGGGACGGCCGCCTGTGCGATATCGCCCCCACCATGCTGGACCTGATGGGCCTAGAGAAGCCCACTGAGATGGACGGCGAGACCTTGATTGCAAAGTAATTGAAGGGACAGATCAGTCTCCCTGGCCCATCACCCCGCCATGGGCGGGGCGGCGCGAATGCGCCGTAAATTCGGAGCCGTGCAGCGGCGGAGAATTTGCGCAGGTCGGGCTTTGCCCGACCGAGCATCCAAATCCCGAAGGGCCCCCAAATGGGCTTGCCCATTTGGGATGCCTGGAGAAGCCAGCCGAGATGGACGGCGAGACCTTGATTGCGCAGTAACCTGTTGCCCTGGCGGGGGCCCCGCCTTCTAAATGACAATCTAAGTTAAAGGAGATCATGATTATGAAGCAGATTATTGAAATTGTTGATGTAGTCGGCCGCGAAATTCTGGACAGCCGCGGCAATCCCACTGTCGAGGTAGAGGTCTACCTGGAAGACGGCACCATGGGCCGCGCCGCCGTGCCCTCCGGCGCCTCCACTGGCATCTATGAGGCCTGCGAACTCCGGGACGGCGATAAGAGCCGCTACCTGGGCAAGGGCGTGCTCAAGGCCGTGGAGAGTGTGAACACCGAGATCGCCGAGGCCCTCGTCGGCACTAACGTACTGGATCAGACCGCCATTGACAAGATGCTCATTGATCTGGATGGCACCGCCAACAAGGACCGCCTGGGCGCCAACGCCATTCTGGGCGCCTCTCTGGCCTGCGCCAAGGCTGCTGCCAATGCGCTGGGCACCTCCCTGTACAACTATATCGGCGGCGTCAATGCCAAACAGCTGCCCGTTCCCATGATGAATATCCTCAACGGCGGCGCGCACGCCACCAACAACGTGGAGATCCAGGAGTTTATGATTATGCCTGTCTCCGCCCCCTCCTTCCGCGAGGCCCTTCGCCGCTGCGCTGAGGTCTTCCACACCTTGAAGACCGTCCTCAAGGAGAACGGCACCCCCGCCGCCGGCGTGGGCGACGAGGGCGGCTACGCCCCCAACCTGAAGAAGGATGAGGACGCCCTGAAGGTCATCGTGGAGGCCATCGAGAAGGCCGGCTACAAGCCCGGCGAGGACTTCAAGATCGCCATCGACGCCGCCTCCTCCGAGTGGTGGAATGAGGAGGAGAAGTGCTATATCCAGCCCAAGAGCAACAAGAAACTGACCCAGCAGCAGTTGGTGAACATGTGGAAGAAGTTCGCCGACACCTACCCCATCATCTCCCTGGAGGACGGCATGGCCGAGACCGACTGGGAGGGCTGGGCCATGCTGACCAAGGCCATTGGAGACAAGGTCCAGCTGGTGGGCGACGACCTGTTCGTCACCAACGTCTCCCGTCTGGCCACTGGTATTGAGAAGAAAGTAGGCAACGCCATCCTCATCAAGGTCAACCAGATTGGCACGCTGACCGAGACCCTGGACGCGATCCAGATGGCCAACCGCGCCGGCTACACCGCTATCGTGTCCCATCGCTCCGGCGAGACCGAGGACGCCACCATTGCCGATATCGCGGTAGCCCTCAACGCCGGCCAGATCAAAACCGGCGCTCCCAGCCGCACCGACCGCGTGGCCAAGTACAACCAGCTGCTGCGCATTGAAGAGGAGCTGGGCGACGTGGCCGAGTACCCCGGCATGAAGGCTTTCTTCAACCTGCGTTAAAAACTGCAAACACACAACAGGGCCGCCCACATGGGCGGCCCTGTTACTGTCTTTTCTTCCTGCTCCTCTCCGTCCGAAACCCAGCGAAGCAAGGCCAGCCGGGAAGGAATAAGCTTTCGGCTACGGCCGCAAGCGAGGAATATGGAGCACGCGACGACGCGGTCGGTAAACTCACAGAAGGCTTTTTGACCATCTCAGAAAAAGGGCGGTAATTTAACAATTACCGCCCTTTTCTCAATCTCTGGCCAGGGTGAAGCGGCTTACCAGCTGCTTCAGGCTGGACGCCTCAGCGGACAGCTCCTCGCTGGCGGCGGCGCTCTCCTGCGCTGTGGCGCTGTTGGTCTGCACCACTGCGGAAATTTGATCCACTCCCTCGGTGACTTGCGCAATCGCAGTGGTCTGCTTCTCCACAGCCTCCACCACAATATCCATCTGGGTAGTCACATTGCCAGCCAGGACGCTGGTCCGCTCCAGCGATTCGGTCACCTTATTCACCGCCTGACTGCCCTCAGAAACAGCGGTGATAGATCCTTCAATCAGTTCCTTTGTAGCCTTGGCGGCCTCATCAGACTTCGCTGCCAGGTTGCGCACCTCATCAGCAACCACCGCAAACCCCTTGCCGGCCGCCCCTGCCCGGGCCGCCTCCACCGCTGCGTTTAAGGCCAGAATATTGGTCTGGAAGGCAATATTTTCGATGGCCGCAATAATTTTGGAGATCTCCTGGGAAGAGGCAGATATCTTCTCCATCGCTGTATTCAAGTCCTTGACATACTCCACACTGATCCCCAGCTGTGCCCCAGCCTTACCGACAAACTGGCCCGCCTCCTCCGCGGCTGCCGCTGTCTTTTTGGCGCTGGCGGAGATATCAGTAATGGTAGCCGCCAGCTCCTCCACAGAGCTGGCCTGCTCCATAGAGCCTTGGCTCAGTGTCTGTGCGCCGGTGGAAACCTGACCGCTGGCGGAAGAGACCTGACCAGCTGAGGCATTGATCTGGCGCATGGTGCTGCTCAGCTCCACCTTAAGGGTGCGCATGGAGCGGAGAATCCCCTGAAATTCACCCACATAGGCCTCCCGGTGGGCGGACTGTATGTCGAAATTCTGATTGGCCATCTGGGTCAGCAAATAGCCGATATCATTGATAATTGTGTTCAACCCCGACACCAGTTCCACCGTAGAACGGGTCAGCACCGCCGTCTCGTCTTGACCGCTGACCTGGGGAACAGGCGATTGCAGATCCCCTGCCACCAGCAGCTTCATCCGTTCAGCACAGGCCCGCATGGGGACGCTGATATTGCTGGAGAGCTTCACAGCTACCACAATAGAAGCCAAAATAGAAGCCACAATCACAACCACATTGATAATGATACCAAAGTATGTATCAGCCAGATAATCCGTTTTCAGCGCAGTAACCGCCACACTCCAGCCGTCTGTAGCGCCCACCGGGGCATAGGCCGCAAATCGGGCCCCATCATCAGCGCGGAAGCTCCCAAAACCGTTCTCCCCCCGCCGCATGTCTGCGTGGATGGCAGCCAGCTCTTTCAAAGAGGTATCACTCTGGGCCTCCTGTTCAATGTTCTGCGTGGTAATGGTATCCAAGGTAATGTCGGCAATGGTATCTCCCATTTTATTGATCATATAAGCCCGACTATTTGGGCTGACCCGAATGGAGGATACAATATCATTCAAAAAGGTTTCCGGCGGCACAAAATAAACTACACCCACAATTCTGGAGCCTTGGTTCCCGTTGAGATAGAGAGGGGCCGCCACCATGATAGACAGTTCCCCCGTGATCTTGCTGACCAGCGGTTCAGAGACATAGACATTCCCCTGCATCGCCTGTTGCACATATTCTCGGTCAGAGTAGTCCTTTCCATCAAAGATGCTGTAGCCGCTGGCATTGATTACATTTCCCCGCTGAAAGCCGTGCATCTGCACACGTTCGTCAATGATGGCCCGCTTCTCCTCCACGGACACGATCCCATTCGACAGCTGGGGAATACAGCCGGTGTCCATAGCCACATTTTTATAGGCAGTCAGCTCCTGTTCAATCCGTTCCGCCGCCAACACAGCGGTCTGGCTCATCATCTGGTCCACCGTTGCAATGGTGCTTCTGTAATTGAGCATAATGCTGGACGCTCCAACTGCCAGCAGGGCGGTCAGAACTGTTGCCATCAGACAAACTGTAATTTTCTTGCGGATACTTTTCATGTTACTGCACCTCAATTTTTAATCACTGAACTGCGCTTTTGGTCAATTTCTATTATATAGGCTGGAAAGTTCCCTTGTCAACGACTGTTTTCTCCTACCTCCTATCCCTGCACGTCCTTCACGGTGATGGATACATCAATTTGGAATACAGCCTTGCTGAATTACTTCATTCAGCGTCTGGTATAGCTTATCCACATCCACCGGTTTGGACAGATGGCCATTCATGCCGCACTCTACTGATTTCTTCAAATCGTCGTCAAAGGCGTTTGCCGACATCGCAATAATGGGGATGGTATGGCAGTCCGCCCGCTCCATGCTTCGAATGGCACGGGTGGCCTCCAGGCCGTCCATCACTGGCATCATAATATCCATCAAAATTACATCGTAAGTCCCGGGCTGTGTGGTACGGATACGCTCCACCGCCTGCGCACCGTCGTAGACGCACTCCACCTGGAATCCCCGCTCCTCCAACAGACATTGGGCAATTTCAGAATTCAGTTCATTATCCTCTACCACCAGGATACTGCACCCTTCAAACGAGATCTTCTCTTTCTCTGCCCCGCTCTCCACATGCTCTCCTAGGGGCAGCAGAACGGAAAAACTGAATGTACTGCCTCTCCCAGGCGCGCTGTCCAGCTGAATGTTGCTTCCCATCATCTGCACCAGACGGCTGCTGATAGACAGACCCAGCCCTGTCCCCTGCTGTTTAGCCGGGTTCGCCCCCGACGCCTGCTCAAAGGAGCGAAACACCCGCTCCTGCTCCTCTTCAGGGATGCCGATCCCGGTGTCGCTCACCGCAAAGTAGACCAGCGCCTCTTTTCCCGCTGTGTCCGTCTCATGTACGGACAGAGTAATCCGCCCCTTCTCCGGAGTGAATTTCACCGCGTTGCCCAGCAGATTAATCAGTACTTGACTGATCCGCATTCTGTCCGCCAGAAACCAGCTGTGCGTCAACTTAATGTCCTGAAGCAGAACAATATGTTTCGCCGCAGCCTGAGAGGCAACCAGCTCCTGGATGGTGTCAACCATTTCACGCATATTGAAATCCAGGGGTTCCAGCTTCATCTTTCCGCTTTCAATCTTAGACATATCCAAAATGTCGTTGATCAATCCCAGCAGGTAGCCAGAGGAAGACTGTATCTTCTGCAAGCAGTCAATCATCCGCTCCTGGCTCTGGTTCTGCTGCAGGGCAATGGCTGACATGCCAATGATGCCGTTCATAGGCGTTCGGATCTCGTGACTCATGCGGGAGAGGAACTCGGACTTGGCTTTGCTGGCAATGTCATGCTGCTGCTGGTTCAATTGACTTTGAATCACCTGGCCCAGTTCCGCCAGGTTCTGATACTCGTCCGGGTCGTCCAAACGCGAGCAAGAGATGCCAAGGATACAGACATTGCCAATATAGCTTCCGCTGTCATACAGGGGCAGCAGCACGCCGCTCTGTCCCGGTTCCACACTCAAAAAGCACTGGAGCACCTCCTGCCGGCTGTCCTCCTCTGAGAAGTAACGTACCTCCTCCTGACCCAGCCAGCTAAAAAAGTCTGTTTTCTCCTCTTCTCTATACTTTTTGACACACTCTGTAACATCTTGACCATTCTGGTGCCACTGATAATTGAGATAGTTGGAGTTAAAGTCCGACCGCAGCTGAGATACCAGAACACCCTCCGCCTGATAAAATCTCCCAATTTTATGGAGCATCAGCACCATCTGCGCGTGAAAATCCGTCCCTTTGCCAAAGAGATTCAGAGCTACGGACACCAAACTCACGTCCTCACCATAGCCCAAACTGTTGCTCTCATGCTCCTGCAATGCGGGCAATGGACCGTGCTTCTTCTCTGCCCCTTCCTCATAGAAGCAGTACCGCTGTCCGGCACTCGGCCGCACAAGTCCCCGCCCCAGTTTTGCCATTCGGATCAGCTGCTCGGTGCCGTGTGTACGCTCACCCAGGGCCAGACCGGCGCACAGCCGGACCGCAAAGGTCTCCTCTGGAAAGCAGGCTGAGAATTCTTCCATCAGCGCCTGGACAAATGCCGCTGCCTGGACACCGTTTCGCCCCTCCAGCCACACAACAAACTCGTCCCGATTCAGACGCAGAGCCGTTGTCCGGCATTCCATCTTCTCCCCCAACAGACCGCAATTTTTCTGTATAAGGCCCCCCAGCTCCTCCAAAATCATATCTCCAAACACAATGCCGTTCTTCTCATTGGTCTGTTTCAGCTGGTCTAAAAACAGGTTGACCATGGCGCCCTTTGGCTGACTCCTCCGGTATGCCACTAGCTGCTCCATTCCAGCACTGAAGCTGTAGAGACCGGTGACCCCATCTGTGGTATTTTTCCTGAGCTGCTCGGCCTCTCTCTCCTTCTGCTCCTGAATGCTGCGGATGCTCCCCACCAGCTTCCAGCGCCGGCCGTCCATGTCATAGACCGCTTTCCCCGACAGCGCCACCCAATGAAACTCCAGCTCCTCCGGCCAGCGCATGCGGAACTCCGCATACAAGTTATCGGCATCCTGCTGCAGCGCCTTCAACGCCTCTTCCCGGTCCGACTCATAGATATACTCCGGGTTGATAAAGCCGCTGTCCGTCTTGGGGCACTTCCACTGCCCGCTCATCGTTGTGTGGTTGACAATGTCCAGCATTTGACTTTGCAGATCATAGGAGAAAAAGATATCTTTGGAGGACTCCAAAGCCACCTTGTATCGCTCTTTTTCCTCCAAAAGGATATTCTCCGCCTCCTTCTGCCGCTCTGTCAGGTCCTTCATCACATCATACAAGGCGTCAATTTCCAGAATGTTAGAGGGTTTGAAGTTCTGAAGTCCCGCCTGTCCCCCGCTGATACACTGCATCAGCCGCTGAACTGGGCTGGTCAGGTGCCGCACCGCGAGGTAGATGCCCAGCACACCAAAGACCAGGCCAATCAGCACCGCGGCCACAACCCAGACATAGAGCTGCCGGCTCATGCCGAACAGGTCCATCTCCGTATTCAGGCCCAGAAGCGCCCATTCGGTATTCTCATAGGGCACATGATTGCTATACAGCCTCAGCGGACACACCACCGCATAAACGCCCTGAGCGTTCAGACTGGCACCTTGTACTCGGGCAAGCCCCTGATAGCCGGTCTCCTCCAACGCAAGTTCTCTTCCTCCAGCGCGCACCAGATCGTAGAGCAGCCCCTTGCCCACCAGCGGCGCATAGTTGTCCTCCTCCCCTTTCACCGCCAGCAAATACCCCGACTGCTGGGCATCATTCAATTCTGCCACTGGAAAATAGTCCATCAGGCTCCTGCTGGATATCTCTACGCCCAAGACCCCATAGACCTGCCCCTCATACCGCAGGGGCAGAGAGTAAGTGATCATCTCATGGGGATCTGTCCTGTTCTTTTCCAGCGAAAAAGGCAGCGCCCAGTATCCCAGATCGGAGGTGTCGGCATCTGGATATTCCACACCGGCCCGCCATGGTTCATAAAAATAGTGGTCAGAGGGACTCACCCCTTGTCCATCCATATGAAACTGCGTAGTCCAGTTGGTATCCAGCGGAATATTCCACGCCCGGGACAGCTCTTTGCTCCCCCGCTCCAACAACAGGTCTGTATAGTTGGCAGGATTTGTGTTTGGATCAGAGTCCCGGATAAAAAACCCGTCAAACTCCCCGGCTGCCAGAGCATCTGGCCCCGTCAAAATCAAAAACACTCCGGTGGTAGAGTTGTTTTGCAAAATGTCCAAACACTCTGGAAACAGCTGCTCCAGCAGTCCGTTTTTCATTTCCCCTGAGCGGAGAAAGTCTGCCAATTTCACACCCCTGGCCTGTAAGTACTCCTCAAGCAGCCCATTAATCTGCGTCTCTTGCTCGTGGACCGAGGCCCATCGCTGGTTCATATCATTCTGGAGAATAACGCCTCGGTTTTCTACCAGACGGCTCATCATCCCGCCGGAATACTCCTCCAAAGTTTTCGCAGTCCGCCTGACCACCAGGGTGCCGATGGTAATCACACTCTGCACCAGCATGATGGCAATCAGCGGAAATAGAAAAATTCGGAATATGGAAGTTTTATTCCGTTTTTGACTGTCCTTCATCATATCACTACTTGTTGATTGCGTGATTCAGCGCATCGCAAAATGACTGATACCACGCCTCAAAGGCTTCCTCCGTCACATAGGGGGCGGCCGCATCCTCCAAACTCTTCCCCTGCGCCAGTGCGGCAACTACGCTGGCCCGGTCCTCCGCTGCCCGGTCCGCCAGATTGTATTCCAGCACTTTTCGGGCCGCAGAACCGTTTTTAAAGCTCTTATTGGTATAGAGGGTCATGTCCTCCATCCCATTAAATATCGTGCTTAGACAGTCATAAGTCTTGGGCGCTACCGACAGTCCCTGGTCCGCAATCACCTGCTCCAGTTCCTGGCTGCTGTTGGCCTCCTTCAGCACCGGCAGATATCCAGATACACACCCAAACCGCAGGTTGTTATCCGCCTGGGTAAACCACTTTAAAAACTCTACAGCGGCATACTCATGCTGCTCATCCGATTTGCTGACCACCATACCGGCCCCTTGCTGCACCGCATAGTTTCTCCCCCCCTGAAACACCGGGGCTGCCATCACAATATAGTCAATGGGATAGCTGCCGCTGTCAAGCTCAACCTGGTCGGGAAAATACATGGCGGAGGAGGTAGAACCGGTATAGGCCAGAATATCCCCCGTTTTTACATCGTCAGAGCGGAAGGAACCATAGGCGCCAAAATACCCTTTCACCGTGGGAACATAGTAATTCTCCCACAGACGGTACAGCTCCTCTCTGGGTACATTGAGCGTCATCTCGCCATTCTCCACCTGGAAGATTTCCACCCCCAGCTGCTGCATACCAATGATAAAATAGTTTGCCACGGCGTCCCGTCCATAGAAGGCCTTGCCGTCCCCCGGCACATCGGGAGTGAGGCCGTCCGTCCACTCATAATATGCCTGGGCGGTGGCTGCCACGCCCTCTATGGTCTTTAAATCCTCTAAAGAGGCACCTGTCGCCCCAGCGAAAGTCTCCCAGTCCGTCTGATTGATCATCATAATCTCGGTGGACTTAGCTGTGGGAAAAATCCGCAACGTGCCGTCAGCAGCAATGCGGCCCTCCTCAATGTAAGAGTCCACATATTTGCTCAACTCCTCCTGGCTGAGGTAGTCGGACAGGTTGGCCAAAGCGCCCGCCTGTTCCACCTCATAGGCGGTATCCGCATAGGAAGAAAAAATATCCGGCATGGCATCCGCCCCCACCTTGCCGTCAATGGCATCCCGCACCGCCGACTCCAGGTCAGACACCGAGCCCTGAGAGTAGCTCTGTACGTAAATCCCCTTCTCCCGGCCCACAGTATCGTTGAATTCCTCTACAAGAGAATCGAACGCAGCCTGCTGGGAACCGTTGTAATAATGCCACACAGTCAATGATACTGGATTTTTGGGATCTAAGGGGCTCTTACTTCCGCATCCCGCCAAAATAAAAACTAAAACCGCCGCGAAACATATGAAATATCGCTTTTTTACTCTACTCCTTGTCATTTCCATTGGTCATTTGCTCCTTCCATTTTCATTTGGCCATGCCCATTGCTTCAATCTTAGCACATACTGCCTATCTTTTCAAGGCAACAACACCGCTCCTTTGTCAATATCATCGAATTTTCAGGATCGGCAATCCCTTCAAGGAAAAAATACCCGCTGGCAGCATTCCCCTCACTGCTGGATGTCAGCTCTGCCCCTCCAGTTCCAAGGCCCTTTCCTCCAGCCATGCCACCGCCAGGAGCAACCCTTCCTCGTCAATAGGAAAGGCGGCTTCAGCTAAAATCTCACTGAACTCCATCGCCAGAGGCCCCCGCCAAAACTGAATCTTAAGCCGCTTCTCCTGGCCCTCCTCTGGCGCCTCCGGTCGGATAAAAAACCGGCCGCCGCCCGAGCTGCCATACCAGCTGTTTCCATTTTCCCAAAAAAGCATAGTAGGAATCTCAATTTTCTTCAATGGACACATCTCCTTTGTCCTCCATTATAGGAAAAAATTTCGTACCTGTAAAGACCCGGCGCACCAAAGAAGAGGGCAGTCATAGTATGGTATGTGGCACAACCACATCTAACACTGATTGAAGTCAAAGGAGCGCGTTATGAGACGATACTATGCTTCTGACTGGGAGCAGAGCAGCCGGGACGGCGTTGTCGCCCACCTGACTGGCTGCGGCTGCGGAACCGGGTGCGGAACCAGCTGCGGCTGCAACACAGGCTGCGGCTGTAACACCGGTTGCGGTTGCAATACCGGTTGCGGCTGTGACAGCAGCTGCGGCTGTGATAGTGGGTGCGGATGCCCCCTGCCCCCGGTACCTCCCTGCCCGGGCCCTGGTCCGGGTCCCTTCCCGCCCTGCCCTGGAACCGGACCGACCGGACCGACTGGGCCGCAAGGTTATCCTGGCCCTAATGGCGCAACCGGCCCCACCGGACCCCAGGGCATTCCTGGCCCTGCCGGCGCGACGGGCGCTACCGGTGCAACGGGCGCGCAGGGGCCTGCCGGCCCTGTTGGTCCCACCGGACCTGCTGGCGCTACTGGTGCCACTGGCGCAACGGGCGCGCAGGGCCCTGCTGGCCCCGCTGGTCCCACCGGTCCTGCTGGCGCTACTGGTGCCACTGGCGCAACGGGCGCACAGGGTCCCGCCGGCCCTGTTGGTCCCACCGGACCTGCTGGCGCTACGGGTGCCACTGGCGCAACGGGCGCGCAGGGTCCCGCCGGCCCTGTTGGTCCCACCGGACCTGCTGGCGCTACTGGTGCCGCCGGCGCGACGGGCGCGCAGGGGCCTGCCGGCCCTGTTGGTCCCACCGGTCCTGCTGGTGCTACTGGCGCCACTGGCGCGACGGGCGCGCAGGGCCCTGCCGGCCCTGTTGGTCCCACCGGACCTGCTGGCGCTACTGGTGCTGCCGGCGCGACGGGCGCGCAGGGCCCCGCCGGCCCCGCTGGTCCCACCGGACCTGCTGGCGCTACGGGTGCCACTGGCGCAACGGGTGCGCAGGGTCCTGCTGGTCCCACCGGTCCTACCGGACCTGCTGGCGCTACTGGTGCTGCCGGCGCAACGGGCGCGCAGGGCCCTGCCGGCCCCGCTGGTCCTACCGGTCCTGCCGGACCTGCTGGCGCTACGGGTGCCACTGGTGCCGCCGGCGCAACGGGCGCGCAGGGCCCTGCCGGCCCTGTTGGTCCTACCGGACCTGCCGGCCCCGCCATCACCCCCGGCCCTGCGGTGGCGGATGAGGACCCGGGCGCTGGAACCCCGGAGCTCGTGGACAAAATCAATGAGCTGCTGGCCTCTCTGAGAACTGCCGGCGTGATTGCCACCTGATTCCCGATCCAGTCAAAATCAGCCGGCACTCCTCTATATTAGGAGTGCCGGCCTTTTAAAGGAGGTCTTTTATGGGCAATTACAGAGTATGTGTCTACGCGATCTGCAAAAATGAGGAACAGTTTGCAGACCGCTGGATGGATTCCATGTCTGAGGCCGACCAAGTGGTGGTGCTGGACACCGGCTCTGAAGACGGGACAGTGGAGAAACTGCGTGCCCGGGGCGCGAAGGTCGTGGTTGAGGCCATCTCCCCCTGGCGTTTTGATACAGCCCGAAATCGTTCTCTAGAGCTGGTACCCGAGGAGACCGACATCTGTGTCTGCACCGACTTGGACGAGGTGTTTCACCCCGGCTGGAGGGACGCGCTGGAGCGCGCCTGGGTCCCAGGCGCCGGGCAGGCGTCCTATCGTTATACTTGGTCCTTTCATGCGGACGGCTCAGAGGGCGTGGTCTTCTGGTATGAGAAAATACACGCCCGCCACGGCTACCAGTGGGTCCACCCCGTCCACGAGGTTCTGAAATGGACGGGCACAGGGCACCCCGGACCGATGGTGACGGCCGAGGGAGTTCAGCTGGATCATCACCCCGACCCCTCCAAATCCCGGAGCCAGTACCTGCCCCTGTTGGAGCTGTCTGTTCAAGAAGCGCCGGAGGACGACCGCAATGTCCATTATTTGGGCCGAGAATACATGTATAGAGGCCGCTGGGACGACTGTATCCGCACCTTGAAAGGGCACCTGTCCATGCCTACCGCTGTCTGGCGGGACGAGCGGGCGGCCTCCATGCGGTACATTGCCAAATCCTATTGGCACAAGGGCGAGGCCGCTCTGGCCCGGGATTGGTACCTCCGTGCCATCACCGAGGCCCCCCATCTGCGGGAACCCTATACCGATCTATCCCTTATGCTCTACGAACAGGGCGAGTGGGAGGGAGTGCTCTACTTCACTGCCTGTGCCCTGGCCATCACCGTCCGTCCACGAAGCTATATCTGCGAGGCCGCCGCCTGGGGCAGTCTGCCCCACGACCTGCGGTCAATGGCCTTCTACTACACTGGCTCCTACCCAGAAGCGGTGGAAGAGGTCAAACTTGCCCTGTCTTTGGAGCCCAGCAACGAGCGGCTGCGGCGCAATCTGGAGGTTATGGAGCAGGCCCTTGCTCAGACATAAATATCAGCCGGAGCGCAGCACATGCTGTGCTCCGGTTTGTCTGTTATTGACTGACAGGGGACCGTTCTACATATTTTCATGGGTACCGCCCCTCAAGAATTGAAATCAGGACAAGGCTATGATACAATAGATTCCATTCAAAGCCGGGCCTTATTGCATATGGCCGACTTCAGGGAGGAGCGATTCATATGGAACTGACAGAACAATTTATTTTCCTCCAGGCCCCCAACCCCGCGGCAGCGGAGAACGGGCGGAAACTGTCGAAAAAGGGGAGCTTCTCTGGGCTGCACAAGACCGGAGACAGCACACTGTACTGGGCTGAGTGCGCCGGAAGCGGGAAGACACCTTATCGGGTGTCCATTGATTGGACCGACCCGAACGCCCCGGTGTGCCGATGCTCCTGCCCCAGCCGGCAGTTCCCCTGCAAGCACGCCCTGGGGCTGATGTTTGAGCAGTTGGCGGACAGGGCCTTTGATGAGGCGGATATCCCCCAGGATATTGCCGATAAACGGGCCAAGCAGGCGGCAAAATCCGCCAAAAAAGAGTCCGCCGCTGCGCCTTCCAAGCCCAAAAAACCCAACGCCGCCGCCCAGAAAAAAAAGCTGGCCAAGCAGCTGGAGGGGCTGGACATGGCGGAGAAGATGGTAGACGACCTACTCTCCACCGGTCTGGGGGCCTTGGGCGGCGCCTCGGCCCAGACCTATGACAAACTGGCCAAGGATTTAGGCAGCTGCTACCTCACCGGACCCCAAACCGCCTTCACCCGCATCGCCCTGGCGGTACGTACCGTTCAGAAAGAACCCGCTCAGGCGGACAGGGCCTACGCCGAGGCCCTGCGTATCCTGGTGGCCCTGCGCTCCACCATCAAGAAGTCTCGGATCTTTCTTCAGGACAAGCTGGAGGCGGGCAGCTTTACACCGGAAGATTCCGCCCTCTTCGAGGCCCTGGGCGGGGTGTGGAAGCTGGAGGACCTGCGCGCCATCGGTTCCTTTCAGGAGAATGTCCGGCTGGTCCAGCTGTCCTTTGACATCTCCTTTGATGAGGCCAAAAAGGAGTACGTCGAACGGGGCTGGTGGCTCGATCTGGACGGCGGAAATATGTATCAGACCCTGAACCTGCGCCCAGCCAAAGCGTTGAAATATGTGAAAGGGGACGACAGCCGCTTCGGTCTGCTGGAGGTCCCCACCCTGTACATCTACCCCGGCGAGGGAGACCGGCGTGCGCGCTGGGAAAGCGTCTCCGCCCGACCCCTGACGGCGGAGGAACAGGCCGCCCTGCCCAGACTGGCCCAGCCCAACTTGGCGGCAGCGATAAAACTGACCCGCGGGGCCATCAAAAACACCCTGGCGCCCAAATTCTTGGCAGTACTGATCCCCATCGGGCAATTGGGTAAAGTGGAGGATGACTTTGTACTGGAGGACCCGGCCGGAGACCGGATTGTCCTTCGGGACCGCCCTGAGGACGGCCCCGACCACGCCTGCACCAGACGGCTGGCCATACTGCCGGGGGAAATCCCGACGGGCAGCGCCCTCTTTGGCCTGATGTTCTATGACGAGGGGGACCGCTCCCTCTGTCTGCATCCCTACAGCGTCGTCACACCGGACCGGATCATCCGGCTGCACTATTGATGGGGTGGTTTCTGTGAGTTTGCAACCTCTCTATGATGTTAAAGCCCGGCTGGAGCAGACTGCAATTGCCGGCGTCGGCCTGTTGGGGGAGGACTTCCGACTCCGGCGGGCGGCGGAGAGCTTCAAGCCCCTGGCGGCAGCCAGCCCGGTATTTGGAAGAATCGACGCAGGTCTTGACAAACTGTTGTCCGCACCCCCAGGGGAGCAGACCGGTCTGCTGCTGGACCTGCTGGCCCTGGTGGATGCGGTAGCCTACACCCAGGCGAAAACCGGAGGAACAGGGGAACTGTTTCCCCTGACTGGCGGGCCTGGACAATATCAGGAGCTGTCCTACAGCCGTCTCCACCCCCTTCTCACCGCCCTCACCGGAACTGGCGGCGGACGGATGAACCAATTGAAGGACACTTGGGAAAACCATCCGAAATTCTTTTCGGACTACCGGGTGCTGTCCGCCCTCATCGCCGGTCTGGGGGACAGCTACAGCGACTTGGCCGAGTTAAATGAATTTATTTTGAAGGAGCAGGGGGCCTGGATCGTGCCCTTTTTGAAAGAGGGCTTCGACCCCTCTGGAAAGAAGGAGATGGCCCGCCGGGTGGAGGTGGTCTCTGCCCTGGAGGGGGCGGCAGCCACCCCCTGGCTGCGGGAGGTCCTGCCTCTGGCAAAAAAAGACGTACGCGCCGCCGTCCTCGCCGCCCTGGGGGAGGACCCGGAAAACGTCCCCCTTCTGCTGGACCTGTCTAAGACCGAGCGGGGGGCCAACCGGGAGGCCGTCCTCCGAGCTTTGACCAAGCAGGATGGGGAGGAGGTTCGGGCGTTCTGGACCGCCGAGCTCACCAAAACCGAAGCCTCCGTCGCCTTCCTGCAGGCCGCCCAAACGGACTGGGCAGCCGCTCTGGTGGCCCAGGGCTTGAGAAACCGCCTGGAGAATTTCATTCTCCGGGGCGAGCAGGTCTCCACCGGCGAGCGTGGGGAGCTGGGCAACTGGCTGGCGTCTATGGGCGGAAAGGCCGGGCCCTCCTCCGCGGCCTTCTGGCGCTGGGCCGACGAACACGCGGCGGATATTGCCGGGCTGAAAAACAACATTGGTCGGCCTCTGGGCTTCGAGGAAAACCTGTCCAATATCCTGCTATACAGCCTGTGTACCGCTGGCCCAGGTCCCCTGTGCGAGCTGTGCAGGGAGCTGTGGGGCAATCACCGAGACCGCACCCATTACTTTCCCCATGCACTTTTGTCTGCTTTGATTACCTGTCCGGCGGCAGAGGTCTATCAGGAGTTCTCCCCCTATGTGGAGCGATCCTCCGGAGTCCGAAAGGCTCAGGCCCTCAAGGACACCTTTAAGTATGTCTTTTGGAATCAGAAAGAGGGCTGTTATCAAATCTCCCACAACTATTTCCATGTCCTGGCACATGTCAGCACACGGGCCACTTCTCTGGCAGCGCCCCTGGACCGGCGGTGGTTCGATCTGCTGCTTAAGATACCAGACATGGGGGACATCCTGCGCCGGTTGGTCCCCCCAGAGGACACTGAGTTGTGTGAAAAGCTGGTGGCCTATCAGTACCGCAATATGCTCAATGGCAGTTTCATTCAGGAGGACGTGGCCTACCTCCGGGAGCACGGCTGGACCGATTGGAGGGGCTTTTTGGACAAAAAGGTCCGCAAGGACGGCAGTTTGACCACCTATGCGGTGGTCCGCCTGCTGAACGAGACCTCCCTCACCGGCCCGGAGAAGGCCGAAGAGCTGCGAAGTCTGTACAAAATTGTGCAGGAACAGCACATCGCCCACAAGCGGCCCACTTGGCCGGAACAGAGGGTGCAGGAACAAATTGCCGCCTGGGAGGCGGAGTGAGCCCCCTCCTCTGTGCCCATCCTCCGCAGGGGAAGGGGTAGATCTCTCAGGTGGAGCAACAAAAAGGGAAAGAGGGATTTATATGAATTTAGAGCCTCTTTACGATGTAAAAACCCGGCTGGAACAGGCCGCCATTGCCGGCACCGGCCTGCTGGGAGAGGACTTCCGCCTTCAGCGGGCGGCCGAGGCCCTCAAACCTCTGGCTGGAGCCAGTCCGGTATTTGGAAAAATCGGCGCCGGCCTTACGCAACTGCTGTCCGCCCCGTCAGACCAGCGGTCCGGACTGCTGCTGGACCTGCTGGCCCTGGTGGACGCGGTGGCCTACACCCAGGGCAGGGCAGGCAGATCGGGGGAGCTGGTCCCTCTGCCTGTCGGCCGGGAAGCATATCAGGAACTGTCCTACAGCCAGCTCAGCCCCCTCCTCACCGCCCTCACTACCACCGGCGGCGGGCGGCTGGAGGTTATCAGCTCCGCCTGGGAGAACCACCCCGAGTTTTTCACCGACTACCGGATACTGCCCGCGGTGGTGAACGGCCTGGGGGACAGCTACGGGGAGGTCGCCGAGCTGAACGCCAAAATTTTGAAGCAGGTGGGGCCCGCCGCCCTGCCTCTGGTGAAGGAGGGCCTCGACCCCACCGGGAACCGGGCCATGGCCCGCCGGGTGGAGGTAGTCTCCGCTCTGGAGGGGGCGGGGGCCACCCCCTGGCTGCGGGAGATCTTGCCCCAGGCGAAGAAGGAGGTCCGGGCGGCGGTCCTCGCCGCCCTGGGGGAGGACCCGGAAAATGTCCCCCTCCTGCTGGAGCTGGCCCAGACCGAAAAGGGCACAAACCGGGACGCCGTGCTGGAGGCCCTGGCCGGACAGGACGGGGAGGTGGTGGCCGCGTTCTGGGCACAGGAGCTGGAAAAGCACAGCCAGTCGGTAAGGTTCCTGGATTCCTCGAACACGGACTGGGCCATCCAGCTGGTAACATCCGGCCTGCGGCAAAGGCTGGAGAAATTTCTGGGCGGCGGGAATCGTCCCACCTATGAGGAGGGCACAGACCTCACAGCCTGGTGCTGGGCCTTGGGGCGCAAGGACTCCCCGGTCATGCTGGACTTCTGGCGCTGGGCGGACAGCCACATGGAGGAGATCGACCAGATCAAGGACGAGAAGGACCGCCCGCTTTTCTTCGGGGTAAAGCTCACCGACCGGCTGCTGGACATTATGCGCCACACCGGGCCAGGCCCCCTGCGGGACTACTGCTTAAATCTATTTGACAGCCACCCCGCTATGACCCGGTATCTGTCCGTCAGCTTTCCGGCCGCCCTGATGTCCTGTCCGGCGGCGGCGGTCTTTGAGAAGTACGCGCCCTATATCCTGACGGAGGAGCCCGCCCAGGATGCGGAGCAGAAAAAGACCCTGAATATCGTCCTGCTTCGGACCCTTGGAGAGGTCTGGTGGTATCCCCAGCAGGCGCGGTATCACGTCTATGGGGGACAGTCCACCGCCGAACCCCTGGACATCCGATGGATTGAGCGGCTCACCCAGGCGGTCTGCACCGATGTGCCGAGAAGGGGCGGCAGCTCCCCCTTTGCCTACTACTGGGAGGACGTGCCCGAGTTTGACCGGACCCTCATGCGGCTGATCAATCCAGAGGACGCGCGGTGCCGGGAAGTGGTGGCGCCCTACCTGCGCAGGCGTCTGGAGGAGACCGGACTGCCCTACCACTACAGCCGCTGGCTGATGCAGCTGGGCGGCAGTCCCCGGGGGATTTTCGGCAAAGCGATGGCCAAGAACCCCTCGGCCAACCACCTCTACGTGGTGTGGAACCTGATGCACGAGGCCAGCAAAGTGTTGCCCGCAGAGGAGACCATCGCCCTGCTGGAGGAATTTTTGGAGGCCAAGGCAGGCCGGAAACAGGCCTGGGCCAAATTTCAGAAGGCCATCCCGTGGACGGTGGAACAGCTCCGGGCAGGAGCGCCCTTTCCAGAGTGGGATGGATGGGAGAAAATAGACAAATAATCGGAGGAATGAACCATGCCTGACAAAAATGTACAGCGCCTCCCGGCGGAGGAGCTTTTTCAGCGGGAACTGGACGCCCTCATCTCCGCGGAGACCGAACCCATCCCCACCGGCTGGCGGATGTCCCCCAAGTCTGTGCTCGCCTACATCACCGGCGGCATGACTATAAAAGGAGTTGACATTACACCTAAGTACATGGGCAACCGGCGGCTGGTGGAGATCGCCATTGCCACCCTGGTCACCGACCGCGCCCTCCTCCTCATCGGCGAGCCGGGCACCGCCAAAAGCTGGCTCAGCGAGCATCTGGCCGCCGCCGTTAACGGCGACTCCACCAAAGTTGTCCAGGGCACCGCCGGTACCACCGAAGAACAGATCCGCTACTCCTGGAACTACGCCATGCTCATCGCCAAAGGCCCCTGCCCCGAGGCCATGGTGAAAAGCCCCGTCTACCGGGCCATGGAGTCCGGCTCCATCGCCCGAGTGGAGGAAATTTCCCGCTGTGCCAGCGAGGTCCAGGACGCCCTGATCTCCATCCTGTCGGAAAAACGGCTGTCCGTCCCTGAGCTGGGGCTGGAGGTGCCCGCCCAAAAGGGCTTTTCGGTGATCGCCACCGCCAACACCCGGGACAAGGGAGTCAACGACATGTCCGCCGCTCTGAAGCGCCGGTTCAATATCGTGGTTCTACCCACCCCCTCTGACATGGAGACCGAGATGGACATCGTCCACACCCGGGTAGCCCAGCTGTCCGCCGGCCTGGACTTGAACGCCCGCCAGCCTGATATAAACACGGTGGAGAAGGTGGTCACCATCTTCCGGGAGCTGCGGGCCGGGAGCACGCTGGACGGCAAACAGAAGCTGAAGCCCACCTCCGGGGTGCTGTCCACCGCCGAGGCCATCTCTCTGCTGGCCAACTCCATGGCCCTGGCGGGCAGCTTTGGGGACGGCTCTATCGGGGCGGAAGATCTGGCTGCCGCCCTTCAGGGAGCAGTGGTAAAGGACGAGGACAAGGACAAAATCTCTTGGAAGGAGTATCTGGAAAATGTGATGAAGAAGCGGGGAAGCGAGTGGCTGCCCCTCTACCGGGCCTGCCGGGAGTTGAACGGGAAATGAGTAAGCCGACATTTTTCGGGGTGCGCCATCTGTCCCCGGCGGCCGCCTTTCACCTGCGGCAGGCCCTGGACCAGGCCCAGCCCCGTCTGGTTCTGGTGGAGGGCCCCAGCGACTTAAACGGGCAGATGGAGTGGCTGTGTCACCCCGCCACCCAGTTTCCCGCCGCAATTTTGGCCTACACCAAAACGCCGCCGGTGCGCACCATTCTCTGGCCCTTTGCCGTCTACTCCCCGGAGATTCAGGCCATTCTCTGGGCCCATGAGCACGGGGTGGAGTGTCGCTTTATGGATCTGCCCTCCTCGGTATTTTTGGCCCTGGAGGAGGGCCCTCTCCGCCGCGGCTCCGCCGGGTCACCCCCTCCAGGGGGGGAGGCAAATAGCCCAGAAGAGGACATAGCCCTTAGCTCTCCCTCTGGGGGAACCGCACAGCAATGCGAGACCGAAAGGGCGTCCACCGAATCGGTCTATCGCCGTCTGGAGACGATCACCGGGGAGGAGCACGACACCTTCTGGGAGCGGAATTTTGAGCAGCTGGAGACAGACTGGCAGACGGCCTCCAGCGCCTTCGGCCGGGAACTGCGGGCGGCAACACAGGAGGACCGGCAACGTGCCGCGGAGACGGTGGTACGAGAGGCCTACATGAAGCGGGTGATCCAGCAGGCTGTGGACTCCGGCATACCACCAGAGGAGATCTTCTGCATCTGCGGGGCCTTCCACGTGGCCGGGTTGGAGGAGAATCAGCCCATGTCGGACGAAGAGAGGGCCGCCCTGCCTCAAGCGGAGGCCTGCGCCACCTTAATGCCCTACTCCTACTACCGTCTGTCCTCTCGCTCTGGCTATGGGGCTGGAAATCGGGCCCCAGCTTACTTTGAATTGCTGTGGGACGCGCTCCACAGGGGCGGGCTGGACCGCGCTCCATACTTCTATTTGACCAAGCTGGCCGCCGCCCATCGCAAGGCAGGCAACCTGGTATCCTCCGCCGAGGTGATTGAGGCCGTCCGGCTGGCCAATACTCTGGCGGCCATGCGGGGGAGCAAATACCCGGCCCTGTCCGACCTGCGTGACGCCTCCATCACCACTATGGGCCACGGGCAGTTCTCTGAACTGGCCCTGGCGGCGGCCGACACCGAGATCGGCAAACAAATTGGCTTCCTCCCAGAAGGAGTGAGCCGCACCTCGGTACAGGACGATTTTTATCGTCAGCTCAAGGAATTGCGGTTGGAGAAATTCCGCACCGCCGAACTCCAGCGGCTGGACCTGGATTTGCGGGAAAAGCTGAATGTGAAATCCCAGACGGCCGCCTTGGCCGACCTGCGTCGGTCCTTCTTCCTCCACCGTCTGCGGGTACTGGGAATTCACTTTGCCAATTTACTCCCCTCCCGTCAGACCGGGGCCAACTGGGGAGAGTACTGGGAGCTGCGCTGGACCCCAGAAGCAGAGATCGAGATCGTAGAATCCGCCCTCATGGGAGACACCATCCAAGGGGCAGCCGCCTTCGCCTTGAAGGAACGGGCGGACCGCAGCGTCTCCCTCGGGGAGGCGGCCTCCATCTTCCAGGACGCCTTCCTGTGCGGGATGCCCGCCGCCGCCCAGCACGCCCTGTCGGTACTGCAGGGGCTGGGCGTGGACGCCGCCGCCATCGCCGACGTGGCCGATACGGCTTCCCGGCTCAGCTTGGTGGTGCGCTACGGCGACTTACGGCAGTTCGACCCCGCGCCAGTGGTACCCCTGATCAAGCAGCTGTACCTCCGGGCCTGTCTGACCCTGACAGACGCCTGTATCTGCGACGCCCAGGCCGCCCCGGCGGTGACCAAAGCCATGGATCAGTTCAACGCCCTCCAGCTCAGCCACGACTTTCTGGAGCAGGAGCGGTGGATATCCCTGCTGGAAGAAATCTCTGACCGTGACGACCTGAATACCCGGTGCTCCGGCTTCGCTATGGCCATCCTGTTAGAGCGGGGCCAGGCGGACGAGCACCTTCTCGCCCGGGAGGTGGCCCGGCGGCTGTCCCCCGGCATCCCCGCCGACCTGGGGGCGGGGTGGTTCGAAGGTCTGGCGGGAAAAAATCGCTACGCCCTGATCGCCCGGCTGTCCCTTTGGCGGCAGCTGGATGACTACCTCAGCGGCCTGGACAACGAGACCTTCCGCCGGGCGCTGGTCTTTCTCCGTCGGGCCTTTGCCGACTTCTCCCCCAAGGAGAAGAACGACATCGCGGAGAATCTAGGGGAAATCTGGGGGAGTAACCCCCAGCAGACGGCGGAACTGCTGATGAATGAGACAACACAAGCTGAGCAGGCGGTGCTGGAGAGCCTGTCTGATTTCGATTTTGACGATATTTGAGGCGCGCCATGGACTATGAACAGATGAAACGGGCCCTGCTGGAATATAATTGGGACGACGGGTTTGAATTCCCCAAGACCCTTTTGGACAGTCCTCTGTGTGATCTGTCTTTGGCATTGCAAATCTTTGACTTGGCAGATGGCTACAGCTATATCATCGGGGCCCCCTACTCCCTGGATGAGTGGACCAACTTCATCCAGCCCTTGTATGCGGATATTTTGGCGGGAAAGTACCCCAAAACCGACACCCCTTACAGCGCCCCCTATACCAAGGTTCAAAAGTATAAGCTCCAGAAAAATGGAGTACCCCATGTGTTTCTCACCGATCTGCCTTAAAAGGAGGCATATACCATGACACAAACAGAACAGCTCTCCCGCTGGCGGTTGATTTTGGGCGCGGAGACGGAACAGTCCTTTGGGGGAATGGGGGGCACGCCCCTGTCCCGGGAAGAACTGCTGATGGACTCCGCTCTGGGGGCCATCTACGGCGGGCCCGGCGAGGGCTTTGGCCAATCCGGCCAAGGGGCTGGAAAGGGGCCCTCCTCCCCTGTGATCTCCAAGTGGCTGGGGGACCTGCGGTCCCTCTTTGACCCGGAGACGGTGGCGGTGGTCCAGAACGACGCCATTGAGCGCAAGGGCTTAAAACAGCTCCTGTTAGAGCCTGAGCTGTTGGACAGCCTGGAACCCGATCTGAATATGGCCTCTACCCTGCTGATGCTCAAAGATCAGATTCCTAAAAAATCCAAAGAGTCCGCCCGCTCCTTCATCCGCAAGATTGTGGAGCAGATCAACCGACTGCTGGAGCAAGACGTGCGCCGAGCCGTGACGGCCGCCCTGAACCGCCGGGCCCACTCCCCCCTTCCCTCGGCCGCCGCCCTGGACTTCCCTTACACCATTCGGCGAAATCTGAAAAACTACAACGCGGAATTGGGGGCCATTATTCCAGAGAGGGTCTGGTTCTTTGACCGGGCCAGTCGGGTCAACCGCTGGAATGTGATTCTAGATATCGACCAGAGCGGCTCTATGGGTCAGTCCATCCTCTATTCCTCTGTAATGGCCTGTATCCTGGCCTCCATGTCGGCAGTCAATACCCATGTGGTGGCCTTTGATACCCAAATCATGGACCTGACCCCCCTGTGCGCCGACCCGGTGGACCTGCTCTTCGGCTTTCAGATGGGGGGCGGCACGGACATCGCCAAATCCATCGCCTACTGTCAGGGGCTGGTGGAGGTCCCCAACAAAACACTGTTTTTCCTCATCTCCGACCTGGACGAGGGGGGCAATCGGGCCGCCCTTCTCCGGCGGCTGGAGGAATTGAAGGCCTCCGGCGTGACGGTGGTGGTTCTGCTGGCCATCGCAGACGGAGGCAAGCCCTATTACGACGCTCAAACCGCCCAGCGGGTAGCCGCTATGGATATCCCCTGCTTTGCCTGCGCCCCAGAAAAGCTGCCCCAGCTGCTTGAGCGGGCCCTGAAAGGCCAGAGTCTAGAAAGTTTGATGACACAAAAATAAGATCAATCAGGCGGCTTTCCAAGGAAAGCCGCCTGATTGATCTCAAAACACACCGTTTATGGTCTCGAAATGGGTGGGAGCGTCTATCGTCTCGCCACCATTTTTGATCCATTCTACCACCATATCCATCATTTCCAAAACCCCTACCTGTGGCCGGCCCAACAGATGGACCATCTTCTGGCAGTTGAGGAACAGAGAGCTGCCCACTTCCTCGCCGGCAAAGACAGGCTCCTTCCCAAGGCGCTCCCCCAGCTCCTTGGCCGCCCAGCGAATCGAAAAGGACTCCGGGCTGGAAACATTCAGCTTTTCCGGAGGGACCGCGGTCAACAGCAGAGAACGGATCGCATACTCGCATACCTCCCCCTGCCAGATGCAGTTGAACACACCCTGGGAGACATCCACCGGCTGTCCCTCCTGGATGGCCTTGGCGATATCATAGAGCACACCATATCGCATATCAATGGAGTAATTTAGGCGGAACATCAGCATGGGGGTATTGTTCTGCCGGCTGCACCGCTCCAGAATTCGCTCCCTCCCCAGACAGGTCTGCGCATACTCTCCGATGGGCTTGGGGGCGTCTGTCTCACAGAATCCCCCGCTGGACAGGGGGGCCATACCATATGTATTACCGGTGGAAAAGGCCACGATGCGGGCATTAGGGAATCGCTGGGCCACCAGATAGGGCAAAATCACATTGACATGCCAGGTATCCCCCTCATGGCCGGCAGTACCAAACTTTTTCCCGATCATATAGATAATATTTTCTGCTTCGGGCAGTCTATTTAACTGTTCACAGTCGGACAGGTCCGCCTCAATCACCTCCACCCCAGCCTGGCGCATCATCTCTGGGGCATCGTCGTAATCAAAAAGGGATACCGCATAGACTTTAGCCTCAGAGCCCACTGCCTGAAGCGCCCGTTTGGCCTTGATTGCCATCGTGGGGCCAATCTTGCCCCCCGCCCCCAGAACCATCAGATCCCCTTTCAGCTGCTTGATCGACTGGAGCAGCGCCGGAGATGGCTCAGTCATGGCGTGCATCAGCTCCTGTGTGGATTGGAACATGTACCGTTACCTCCTTAAAATGAATATATAACCCTTGATTTTCAATGGTTTTATGATATAATAGCCGCACCGCGGTCGCCCTATGGAAATCATTCCCCTTCAGGCGGTCAAAAGATCTACGGCGCTGGCAGGAATCAATAAAGTGGGGGGCAGACGTATGGGCAAGCAAGCGACCATTCGTGATGTGGCAAAGCGGGCTGGGGTATCCCTGGCCACTGTGTCCCGGGTGCTCAACGACTCCGACTACCCGGTTCGGACTGAGCTGCGGCAGAAAGTAAAGGCGGCAGTGGAGGAATTGGACTATGTTCCCAACGCCGCAGCCCGCTCTCTCCGTCGGGACACCGGCAGGGATATCGGCCTGGTCATCCCCAACGTCTCCAACCCCTTCTATCTTCAAACCATGTTGGGCATCAACGATGTGCTGAGCAAAAACGACTGCAGTATGATTCTCTGCAACACCCTGCGGGACGTGGATCAAGAGCGCAACTGCCTGCGCCAGCTCTATGAGCGGCACACCAGGGGGGTCATCCTCTCCTCCGTGGATGAGAGCGGTGATGTGGTGATGGAGTACAGTCAAAAGGGGATGCGCTTCGTTCTGCTGGACCAAAAGCTCACTGGCGCGGAGAGTACAGGCATTAACTTCGACTCCCGCGCAGGCGCCCGTATGGCTGTGGAGCACCTGATTTCCATGGGACACCGGCGCATCGCTTTCGCCACAATGCCTATGACCCGCTGGACCCGGGCGGAGATGCACCGAGGCTACCGGGACGCCCTTTTAGACGCCGCTCTCCCCTACGACGCCTCCCTAATCTATGAATGGTCCCCCAGCACCTGGGACGCCAACAGCGATTTGGAGTTGGAGACGGGGCAGTATATTGCCGAATTGCTTTTGGGCGACCGCTGCCCGGCCACTGCGGTGCTCTGTGTCAACGATATGGTGGCCATTGGTATGATTAAGGTGTTCTTGAAACATGGGGTTCGTGTGCCGGAGGATATTTCAGTAGTGGGTTTTGACGACATCCCCTTCGCGGGGGCATTTGTGCCTGCCCTGACCACCGTCCATCAGCCTGCCCAGGAGACAGGACGTCTGGCTGCCATGATGATTTTAAACGCCCTGTCCAGCGACGACGGAGAATTAACCGTCTCTATGAACTTGACCCCTCGGCTGGTTATCCGGGACACGGTCGCCCCCCCTCCCGCAGAGACGTGAGGATGGCCTCCATCAGCTGGACAGAGGAGACCAGCTTCTCTACACACCCCGGGGTTTTCCCCTCTGCCACAGACAGAAAGTGGGCCATGCCCGCCTGATAACATCCCTGGTCGTCCAGCTCATAGGAGCGGTCGGCCATCTGCAAAACAGGGGGCTGTTTGGTAGGAGAGGAGCGCAGAGAGACTGAAAAACGGGGGTAGGACACAACGGCGTTTACCTTTCCCCCTTGGATCTGCGCCGCCACACTTTGCCACTCACAGCCAAAAAGGGTGACGCACAGGTCGGTGAGGTGGCTGCCGTAAAAATACCAGCCACCAAAAGGCGAGAAAGGGTCCGCCTGGTAGGAGAGCGTGTAGCTGCTTCGGCAGGGCAGCTGTCCTGCCAGCTGCAAGACCTCCTGGGTGAAGCAGATGGTGGAGCCGCCAGTACATGGCGTACCTGTCTGCCGCGCCGTTTTTTGAATACGAACTGCGTCCTCTACCCCGCAGGTAAAAGGCTTGTCTACAAAGACAGGCCTTTTTTCTTTTAAACACAGCTCCGCCAGCGCCGCGTGCTGTGTCCCTTCCCGCAGCGCAATTACAACAGCATCCACAGCCCGAATCAACTCCCGAGGCGTATCGCATATGGTTAGGCCTCCGCAGGTGTCCAACAACTCGGGGGCGTCATAGCCGCAGATGTGAGTGACTGCATGTTGTCCCTCTGGAAAGCGAGTGGAAAGGGCTTTTCGGAAAAAGTTCGTGTGTCTGCTGCGCAGGCCAATCACGCCTATTTTCATAAACCGCATCCTCTCTATTTTGAATCTGTCGACCCCATTATTATATAGGATTGAGAAAACAGAGTCAATACGATAGAAAATATTTTCTGAAAAAATTCTAAATTTCCATGAAAAACACTTGCTTTTATTTGTCGAAACGATTATAATATTCAAAAAAAGAGAGATATAAATCGTCGAATTTTATAAAACCCCCTGTTCTTTGTGAGAATGAATAAGTTTCACTTCTCTGTTTTGGTCATATATACAAGAAAACGTTTTCTGTTTTGACCGAGGTTCGTGACCGCATAGATTTATGCGTAACGATAGATACTGAAACGAAATACTAGAATGGAGGAAATGAACGTATGAAAAAAATCATCGCATTGGCGCTCTCCGTCCTGATGCTGACCTCGGCTCTGGCCGGATGCGGAAACGAAACAAAGCCTGGCGGCACCAGCGGAGCCGGTACCACCCAGCCCGGCAGCCAAGGCACTGCTAACCTAGAGCCCATTAAGATTGGCTCTATTCAGGATACCTCCGGCGGAGCCTCCCTGGCAGGCCAGCCCAACCAGTGGGGCGTGGAATACGCAGTCCGATGGATCAACGAGAACGGCGGCATCAATGGCCGCCCGGTAGAGCTGTATAGCCGCGACTGCCAAAATGATGCCGAGGTTGGCGTGACCAACTACCGGGAATTGGTGGACGAGGCGGGCGTCTGCGCTATCATCGGCCCCCCGCTTTCCAACCCCGCCTCCGCCTGGGTAGAACTGGCTACCGAGGACAAAATCCCCATTGTGGGTCACTTTATGGACGAGGTCTGCACCACCGACCCCGACACCGGCGAGGCCTATCCCTACATGTTCCTGGCCGAGCCCTCCTGCTCCGTTCAGAGCTATATCCTGGCGGAATACGGCATGAATGAACTGAATGTCAAAACCGTCGCCACCCTGTACAACACCTCCAACGCCTATGCCGTGGCCCACGAGGGTCCCTTTGTGAACTACGTGGAGGCCAACGGCGGCCAGGTTCTGGCCCGGGAGACCTTCGGCTGGACCGACACCGACTATACCGCTCAGGCCCAGAAAATCGCCGCCCTGAATCCAGATGCAGTGCTGCTGTGCGACTACTGCAACCAGATGGTCACCGCCTATGACAACTTGCGCGACGCAGGCTACACCGGCTATATTCTGGGCGCTAACACCATGTATCCCCCCTTCAACTCTCTGGTGAAAAACGAGATTAAGGACTGCTACTTTGTCCAGAACTATGATTTGAGCGCCGGCACAATTGCCGACCTGCTGGACATCCAGATGAAGGAGACCGGCACCGACTACCCCACCTCCAACGTCGGCTTCGGCTGGGACGCCTGCATGGTCCTGTTCAACGCTATGAAGCAGGCGAAAGACCCCACGGACGGCGAGGAGGTCCGGCAGATTCTGGAGAACAACACCAAGGATGTGGAATCTGCCGGCGGAGCCAAGATCACCATTGACCCCTCCACACACCGCCCCACCCGGGACATGGGGATGTACATCGCCAGCTATGACGAGGATGTAAATGTGGACTGCCTGGTCTACATGACCTCTGACTACAACAGCTGATTCCCTGGCAGCAAGCCCTCAAACGCCATATCAGCAAAGCCGGGCGGACGCAATTCGTCCGCCCGGTCTTCTAAGGAGCGAAAAATATGACTTTTCAACTATTTATCAGCGGCGTATCTCTGGGTTCTGTCTACGCACTGATCGCGGTCGGCTTTGCCATTGTGTTCAGCATTTTGAAATTCAGCAACTTCGCCCACGGCGGCATGATCAGCGCCTGCGCCTATATCGGTTATTTTTTCCTGAGTGCTTTTGAAACCCCTCCCCCCTTTGTTGTCACTGTGATTTTCACCACCATCTGCGGCGTGCTGCTGGCACTGCTGGTGGACACCGCCGCCTACCGGCGCATCCGCAGGAAGCAGGCCCCCAATATTTACTACTTCTTGGCTTCTATCACCATTGCAATCTTAATCGAACAGATTTTAAGCGTCTTCTTTGGCAAAAATCTCTACGGCTATCCCGCAATTTTTAAGAGCACAACCTTTAACATCGGCAGCATACGTTTCTCCTCGGTGGATACGCTTATCCTGGTGGTCTCTCTGGTGATTCTGGCGGTGTTGCTCTATGTGATCAACGGCACCAGAATCGGCCTGGCTATCCGCACAGTAGCCATCAGTCCTTCCACCAGCCGACTGATGGGCATCAACTCAGATGTGATTATTATTGTGGTCTTCGCCATCGCCGGAGCTCTGGCGGGCATCTCCGGCGTGCTGTTAGGGATGAAATACTCGGTCTATCCCTCTCTGGGCCCCTCTATGATGATCAAGGGCTTTATCGCCTCGGTCATCGGCGGCCTGGGCAGCCTGGGCGGCGCCATTATTGCCGCCATTGCGCTGGGCATTGTAGAAATCTTTCTGACATATTGGATCGGCTCTCTGTCCGCACCCATTGTCCTCTTTGGAATCATGCTGGTATTTCTGGCTGTCCGTCCCGAGGGCATCTCCGGCAGATTTGCCAAGGACAAGGTGTAAGGAGGGCACTATGAGCAATTATCAAATTTCTCTTGTGATGCTGGCTTGCATCTCTGTCATCACCGTCTCCGGCGTGTTCACCATGACCAGTCTGGCGGGTATGTTTTCCCTGGGTCAGGCCGCCTACATGTCTATCTGCGCCTATCTGACCTTCTGTCTGGCCCGCTATCTGAGCCTCCCCATCTGGATCACCGCTGTCATTGGACTGGCGGCCAGTGGGCTCATCGCTCTGATCATATCACTGCCCACCCTGAAGCTGAGGAGAGATTATTTCGCCCTGTTGTCGGTGGGCTTCGGGCAGATGGTGTCCTCCATTGTAATCCTGCTGGGGGACTGGACAAACGCTTCGATCGGCTTTTCCAAAATCCCCAAAGTGAAGGGCCTGGTATGGATTATTCTGGGTATCACGGCGTTGATCGTGTTTATGGTCCGCAACTTGAAGTACTCCCGATTCGGCCGCATGTGCATCGCCCTGAAAACAGATGAAATCGCGGCCCGCAGCTTTGGAATTGATGTCTACCGTTTGAAGGTAAAAATTTATGTCCTGGCCTCTGTCATCGCCGGCGTAGGCGGTATTTGCTACGGGCTGCGCAATCGAGTGATCTCTCCAGACGCCTTCGACTGGTCTCTATCCGCAGAGATGCAAATTCTGCTCTTCTTCGGCGGCACCAATTCGCTGACCGGTTCTGTCATCTCTGCCGCCGGACTGAAGGTCCTGCCAGAGTTCCTAAAGGGTGTCAAGCTCTTTGGCGTCAATCTGCAGGACTGCAAGACAATCATCTACTGCCTGCTGATTATTGTGGTCATTAACTTCCGCACACAGGGCATTATGGGAGAACAAGAGCTGGACACCGCCGCTCTGCGCAGGTTTGCCGGCAGGTTTACCCGTGGAAAAGGAGGGGAATCATGAGCCACTGTATCCTGAGAACAGAGCACCTGCACAAGAATTTTGGCGGTGTCACCGCGGTGAAGGATTTCAGTTTTTCGGTGGATGAGGGCCAGATTATTGCCATGATCGGCCCCAATGGCGCCGGAAAGACCACCATCTTTAATTTAATCTCTAAAATCTATCAGCCAGACAGCGGCACCCTGACATTTGACGGCCAGGATATCACCAATAAATCTCAAATTGAGACCGCCCGCATGGGCATCTCCCGCACCTTTCAGAACACCCGCCTGTTCAGTGATCTGAGTGTATTAGACAATGTGCGGGTAGCACTGGACTACGGCGCCAAGTATACCATTTTGGAGGCCATGCTTCTTACTCCTCGCCGCTGGAAGCACGAGCGAGAGGCGGGCCGTCTGGCCCACAGCTGTCTGGAACTGCTGAATCTGGACCAGTATGCCAGCAAGCGCCCCTCTAACCTGCCCTATGGCATCCAACGCCGGGTAGAAATTGCCCGCGCCCTGGTGTCAGAACCCAAAGTGCTCATGTTGGACGAGCCGGCCGCCGGTCTGAATCCCGAGGAGGTCTTCCAGCTGGTGGACTTCATCCGAGAGATCAAAGTGAAATACCCCCGGCTGGCCATTCTGATTATTGAACATCGAATGGACCTGGTGATGAATCTCAGCGACTATATCTATGTCCAGGATTTTGGTGAGACCATTGCGCAGGGCCTGCCGGAGGAGGTCCGGGCGGACCCGCTGGTCCTGAAAGCATATCTGGGAGAGGAGGATTGATTATGGGGACCATTTTGGATATCCGGGGATTGACCGTATTCTACGGCGTCCATGAGGCGGTCTGCGGTGTAGACATGCAGATTGACGAGGGAAACATTACCGCTATCATCGGCTCCAACGGCGCCGGAAAGACCACCATCATCAACGCCATCTCTGGCACAGTCCCCCACCAAGGTGAGATTCGTTATGAGGGCGGCCTCCTCCCAGCCCGGGCCAATCGCGTAGTACGTCAGGGCATTGTTCAGGTGCCCGAAGGAAGAAAAATTTTTGCCGGTCTCACAGTGGAAGAAAACTTGACGGCCGGAGCCTATACAGTCAAAAACAGAAAGGAGATTGACCGGCTCCTTCAAGCACAATACGAGATGTTTCCACGTCTGAAGGAGCGCCGGAAGCAGGACGCCGGAACACTGTCCGGAGGCGAACAGCAGATGCTGGCAATCTGTCGGGGACTGATGTCCAAGCCTCGGGTCCTGATGTTGGACGAGCCCTCTCTGGGATTGGCTCCTGTTGTGGTCAACGAGGTGTTCCGCAACATTCAAACAATTTGTCAGGAGGGTATCACCATCATCCTGGTGGAACAAAACGCAAAGAAGTCACTGAGCATCTGCCACCGCGCCTATGTCATTGAAACCGGACGGGTGGTTATGTCCGGCACCGGCCAGGAGATGCTGGAAAATCCAGAGGTGGCGTCGGCCTATTTGGGCGCCGCCCGAGATCAGTAGGAGGAGAAAAGAGAAATGGAATGTAAAACTATGACAGTGGAAAAGCTGTCTGTTCACGCCTTTGACACCCGAGCGGAGATGGGGCGGGCCGCCGCCCTGGATGCCGCTGCCCGCATCCAAAAAATCATCGAGAAAAAGGGCGAGGCCAATGTAGTCTTTGCCGCCGCCCCCTCTCAGAACGAGCTGCTGGAGCAACTGCTTCAGCAGAATATCGACTGGACCAAGGTCCGCGGCTTCCATCAGGACGAGTACATCGGCATCGACGCGCAGGAGCCAGCCGGCTTTGGGTGCTTCCTGCGCCGGGCTATCTTCCAGCGGGCGCCCTTCCGTGAGCTTCATTTTCTGCTGTGTGACGCCCATCAGGCGGAAGACAAGTGCCGCGAGTACACCCAGCTGCTGGAGACATATCCTATCGACCTGATTTTCCTAGGCATCGGTGAAAACGGTCATCTGGCCTTTAACGACCCGGCCGTCGCCGACTTCAACGACCCCAAGAAGGTCAAAGTAGTTGAATTGGACGAGGTCTGCCGCCAACAGCAGGTCAACGACGGCTGTTTCGCCTGTCTGGACCAGGTTCCAAAGCAAGCTATGTCAATGACCATGTCCCTGATTATGTCGGTGCCCGAGGCAATCTGTGTGGTCCCTACCGCGCGCAAAGCCAGAGCAGTACACAGCGCTCTCTTCGGCCCGGTCACCACCGCTTGCCCCGCCAGTATCCTGCGCCGGCACCCCAGTGCCGCACTGTACCTAGACCGCGACAGCGCCGCACAGCTGTAAGACGGGAGAGGAGGCCAAACCATGTATCGGAAAACCGTGGATGAAATTATGGCAAAGGACCCGGAGCTGGCAATTATACCGGTGGGTTCTCTGGAACAGCACGGGCCCCACCTGCCCATTATGACTGACTGGGCCATCGCCTCAGAGCTGGGTCGCCGAGTGGCAGAAGCGATGGACGCCTTTCTGATTCCCGCCCTGCCCATCTCCACGAACCGGGAGCAAATGGGCAAAAAGGGCTCGGTGTGGATGGAGAGCGTCACCTTCTACCACATGATGACTGATATCATCCTAAGTCTAAAGACCCAAGGCTTTAAAAAAGTAGGCATCTTGCAGTGCCACGGCGGCATCTTCGTCATGACCCCGCTGATTCGGGACCTGAACGCTAAACACAATCCAGATTTGATGGTGGCCCTGGCCGACACCTGCGCCTTCAACGACACGCTTTATCGGGAGGGTGTCATTCAGTCCAACACAGAGCTCCACGCCGGAGAGGTAGAGACCTCTCAGATGCTGTCTGTCGCCCCGGATACTGTCCACATGGACCGTGCAGCCGATTTCGTCCCCACTGTCCCCAGACCTTATCTCAACTACGGCAGTATCTTCCGCGCCACCCCCTCCGGTGTCTGGGGCGAACCCACCAGGGCCACAGCCAAGAAGGGGGAGCAAATTTTCTGCCGCACTGCTCAGCTGGCGGTGCAGACTCTGACCGACGCCTTCACCTATATGGAGACGAAACAGAAGTTCAATTACAGCAATTTTTAAAAGGAGTGATTTCCATGAAACAACTTCGAGTCCTGTTGGTGGGCGCCGCTTTTTCCTCCGACCTCCACGCCGACGGCTACAGCCGCATCCTGGATAAAGTTCAAATCGTGGGTATCTGCGACAAGGATTTAAACCGTGTCACCGCCCTGGCCGAACGCTACGGCTTTACCGGGTACACCCCCTATGACGACTACGTCACCGCCATTGCACAGTGCGAATGCGACCTGGTTGACATCTGTATGCCCAACTTTCTCCATCACGACGTAGCTATTCAGGCGCTGCACGCCGGCAGGGACATCATCTGCGAGAAACCCCTCGCTACCACAGTAGAAGACGCTCAGGATATGGTGGATACCGCGGAACGGCTGGGAAGACACATCTATTATGCCGAGGACTGGCTCTTTGCGCCCGCCTTTCGCAGGGCCCTGGAGATTCTGGACAGCGGCAAAGTAGGCCGCCCCCTGTATATTCGGGCGCGAGAGTGCCATAGCGGGTCCCACAGTCCCTTTGCCCAGTCCATCCAATACTGCGGCGGCGGCTGTATGGTCCACTTGGGGGTCCACCCTGTCAGCTTTATGCTGGCGCTGAAAAACAACCGCTGGAGTCAGCTCACCGCCATGACCTCCGGCGGCGGGCAGAACAATATGGTCCACCACCAGATGGAGGGGGAGGACTGGGCCGGAGCCTTCCTGCGTTTTGCTGATGGCACCTACGCCACCTTGGAGGCCAACTATGTCACCATCGGCGGGATGGAGGATGTGTTAGACATTTACTGTGAGCAGGGCTGTATCCACGTGGATCTGTCCTTCTCCGGCCCGGTTCGAGTATTCTCCCTGCCGGGCCTGGACTACACCGTGGAGAAGGCAGAGATTACCACAGGCTGGTCCACCCCTGCCGTGGATGAGAAGTACAGCCTGGGCTACTGCGGAGAGATCAACCACTTTGTAGACTCCGCCCTGGCCGGGCAGGATGCCCAAGTGGGCCTCCGGGGCCGGGACGGTCTGGAGACCTTGAAGGTCATCAATCTGATTTATCGATCTGCCCGGGAGGGCATCAGCATCCAAAACGACAACCTGGAGGACTGAGTATGGAAAATATTCGGATCCCGGTCACCGTAGGCGGGGTAACCTTTCAGAATCCTTTTTACGTCGCCTCCGGACCTACCACCAAATCCGTACGGCAGCTGCTGCGCATTGAGGAGACCGGCTGGGCCGCCGCCAGCATTAAGCTGAGCATCGACCCCGCCCCCTATCTGAACCGCAAACCCCGATACAGTCTCTTCAAAGATCGGGACGCACTGGCCTTTACTGCCGAGAAGCGGCTCACCTTCCAGGAGGGCCTGCGGCTGGTGGAGGAGGCCAAACCCAAGCTTCACAGTCTGCTGCTGATGGCCAACATGACCTACGCCGGGGACGCCGGTCCCGAGGGCTGGGTCAATATGGCCAAGCGTTTTGAGGAAGCCGGGGCGGATATCATCGAGCTGAATATGTGCTGCCCCAACATGAGCTACAATCTGGAGATGACCTCTGGCGGCAGTCAAACCGCCTCCAAGCAGACCGGAGCCAGTATGGGTCAGCAGGCCGATGTGGCCGCTGAAATTGTCTCCGCCATCAAGGGGGAGATCTCAATCCCTCTCTTCGTCAAATTAACCCCCGAGGGCGGACAAATTGCCAAAGTAGCCCAGCGGCTCTATGCGGCTGGGGCCGATGCAGTGGGAAGCACAGGCAACCGCCTGGGTATGCCTCCCATCGACCTGGACGATCCGGGCAAGGCGTTTTATCACCTTCAGCAGGAGATATCCATGGGCTGCTACTGCAGCGGATGGCTGAAACCCCTGGCCCAGCGGGACACCTACGAAATCAGCCGGGTCTGTGGGCCGGACGCCCCCATTATGGCCGCTGGTGGAATCCGAAACTGGCAGGATGCGGTGGAGATGGTGCTGTGCGGCGGCACACTGCTCGGTGTCTGTGCCGAGACGCTGATCTCCGGCTACGACATTGTACGGCCTATGATCGCTGGACTGGACCAGTATATGAGAGACCATTGCTACACCGACCTGACTCAGATGCGAGGGGTGGTGGTTCCCCAGGTCCGCACCGCCGCGGATGTCACCCTTCACGCCGGGTACGCGCGGATCAAGGAGCCCAACCTCTCCGCTCCCTGTAAGAGCGCCTGTCCTCTCCATGTACCTGTCCAAGCCTATCTCCAAAAGGTGGCAAAACGGGAGTACCGGGCAGCCTGGGACCTGATCACCGCCTTTCCCCTTCAGGAACTCTGCGCCCTGGTGTGTACCCACCCCTGTGAAGACGCCTGTGTTCGAGGCAGCTATGACAGCCCGCTGAAAATCCGGGAGGTCAAGCGGTTCGTACTGGAGTACGGGAACACCCAGGGGTGGACCCCCGCCTGGGCCGTGGCAAAGGAGAACGGGCACAGTGTCGCAGTGATCGGCGCCGGTCCCTGCGGCCTGGCCTGCGCTGTAGAACTGCGCCGGGCCGGTTATTCTGTCACAATCTTTGAACAGGAGGCGGAGGCCGGCGGGATGCTTCGCTACGGTCTCCCGGCGTATGCCGGCCACAGAAAAACACTGCAACAAATTGTGACTCGTTTAAAATGCCAGGGAATTCGTTTTGTCTTTGGCCAGAGGATTGACAATGCTGATCTCCTTCGGGCAGAGGGATTTGAACGGGTCTTTGCCGCTGTGGGGGCCGGACGGCCGCTGGAGCACGAAACTGGCGGAGAAGATGCCCTGGCCCTGCTGACCCGTCTGGCGCGGGGGGAGACCCCCCAGGTCGGCAGACGGATTGCCATCACCGGATCGGACCGCTTCACCGCCTGGGAGACGGCCCGGGCTGTCCTCCGTCTGGGTGCGGAACAGGTCACCCTCCTCCTCTCTGGCGCACCGGGACGGTGGGAACAGGAAAAACTGCGCCTGGCCCGGGAAGAGGGCGCAACAGTACTGGAGGGTGTCACGCAGGTGTGCGCTTTAAAGGGCAGTGTGACATTTCTCCGGGAGGGCATCCCCATGGAGCTGGCCTGTGACCAGCTGTTGACAGCGCAGGCACGCACCGCTCGCCCGCCTGTCGGCGGCAAAGATCTGATGTTATCTGGCGGTCCGCAGACTGCCGGCGTAGCCGCCGCCATTGCCGCGGGCAAAAACGCAGCGGCGGATATCGACCACATGATTCGCACGGACGCAGCCGAAGCCGCTCCAGTATCCTCCGTCAAAACCGTGGACCGGGAGGCAGTGCGCCGCCGCACAGGTTATCTGGAGCGGAACCCCAACCCGCTGGAACTGGTGACAGACAGGGGCGCGGCGCGGAAGGAGAACTTCCAATCCTATACCCGGGCCATGACAGAGGAAGAGGCAGTACAGGAGGCCTCCCGCTGCCTCAACTGCGGCTGCGGTGAGGGCTGTCAGTTGTGCAAAACCATCTGCACTGATTTCGCCCCCAAGGTGGTCTCTCCAGACAAACTGGAAATCTGCCAGGAGGACTGTGTAGCCTGTGGCATGTGCTTCAACCGCTGTCCTAATGGCAACATTGAGATGGTCGACCTGGGAGAAATCCTATAAAAATGGAGGAAAACAGTATGAATGGCACAAATTTTGACGTATCTGGCAAAGTCGCGGTGGTGACCGGCGCGGGCGGAATCATCTGCGGCGTCATGGCCCGAGAGATGGCCAAAGCCGGCATGAAGGTCGCTCTGCTGGACCTGTTCCTGGACAAAGCCAGGGAGGCAGCCAGCGAGATCGTCGCCGCAGGCGGCGAAGCCATTGCCGTGAAAGCCAACGTGTTGGATAAAGAGAGCCTGGCCGCTGCCCGGGACGCGGTAGCTCAGCGCTTCGGCCAGGTGGATGTGCTGGTCAACGGGGCTGGCGGCAACAAGAAAGAGGCCTCCACCAGTGCGGATATGAGCTTTTTCGATATGCCTATTGACGCTTTGAAATGGGTCTTTGACCTCAATGTCATGGGCGCCGTTCTGACAACCCAGGCATTCGGCCAAGACATCGCCGCCAGTGAGGGCGTGGTGATCAACATCGCCTCTATGGCCTCCATCATCCCCCTGACCAACACCATCGCCTACTCCGGCGCCAAAGCTGCAGTGGCCAACTTTACCCAGTGGATGGCGGTCCATTTCAACCAGAACTACAGCACAAAAATTCGGGTCAACGCCATTGCCCCTGGCTTCCTGCTGACGGAACAAAACCGCTTCCTAATGCAGAAGGAAGATGGAACGCCCACCCCCCGCGGCGAGAAAGTGCTGGCCAAAACGCCAATGGGCCGCTATGGCGCCCCGGAGGAGATGGCCGGACCGGTTCTCTGGCTGTGCTCAGGCGCGGCCTCCTTTGTCAACGGCGCCATTATCCCCATTGACGGCGGTTTTTCCGCCTACTGGGGTGTTTAAACAGAAAGGGAGCGAACAGAAATGGCAAATCGAATCTCCGTCCAGGCACTAAAGGATTTTTGTGCCGCCTGCTGTGAACACGAGGGAATGAGTCCTGAAAACGCCGGGATCACCGCTCAGGTACTGTGCGAGACCGACTGCTTCGGCACCAACTCCCACGGGACCAAGAATCTGTACGGCTATGTGAAGAAACAGCGGGCTGGCGGTATGGACTTCAAAGCGGAACCGGAAGTGGTGGCCCAGGGCCCGGCCTACGCCCTGATGGACGCCCACGCCTGCATGGGCATGGTGGCCGGCTATCGGGCTATGGAACTGGCCATCCAAAAAGCGAAGGAGTGCGGCGTAGCACTGGTAACAGTGCGTGGCAGCACCCACTTTGGCGCCGCAGGCTTTTACGCCAACATGGCCGCCGAGGCCGGGATGGTGGGCATCTCTTTCTCCAATGTAGATCCCAACATGACCGTCCCCGGCGCCCGGGGCATGATACTGGGCAACAACCCCTTCTCCTACGCCTCTCCTCTGGAGGGGGGCCGCAGTATTTTTTTGGACATCGCCATGAGCAACGTCGCTTCTTTAAAGGTCATACAGGCCCGAAAAGATGGGGTCCAAATTCCGGACAGCTGGATTGTGGACAGGGACGGCCTCCCCACCACTGATCCCAGTCATTATCCCGAGGAGGGGGCCATGCAGCCAATGGCCGCCCACAAGGGGTATGGGCTGGCCGTTATGGTAGAACTGCTCAGCGGCGTGCTCAGCGGCGGCGGCATCAGCAGTACAGGGGAGATTAAGAGCTGGTGCTTTGAGCCCGAGACACCCAACAACGTAAGCCACACCTTCCTGGCTGTGGATATCTCCAAGTTTGCTGGGACACAGAACTATCTCTCCCGCTCCAATGATCTGGCCACCGCCTTGCGGAACACTCCCAAGGCCAAGGGGAAGGACCGAATCTACCTGCCTGGCGAAATCGAGTGGGACAAACACGACACATGGAGCCATATTGTAGATCTACCCGATGCAGTGGCAGATTCTCTTCAAGAGATGAGCGAGGATTTAGGCATTGCAATTGTATGGGAATGAGGTGGTTAACATGAAATATTCTGAGCGGCTGGGCAAGAATGCCCTTGTCCCTGTTGTCGTTCTGGACAGCCAGCAGGACGCGATCCCCACAGCTCGGGCCCTGCTGGCCGGCGGGATTGATGTGATGGAAATTACCCTGCGTACTGCCGCCGCCATAGACAGTATCCGCGCGGTCTCCCAGGAGATACCGGAGATGCTGGTGGGCGCAGGGACAGTACTCACTTTAGCGCAGGCCAAAGCTGTGGCAGCGGCCGGCGCCCAGTTTATCGTCTCCCCCGGATTTGACGAGGAGATGGTTCGTTGGTGTGTGGAACACGACATCACTGTCACCCCCGGCTGTGTCACCCCCACAGAAATTATGGCGGCGCTGCGGCTGGGAGTGGATGTGGTCAAATTCTTCCCGGCCAATGTCTATGGAGGTCTGACCGCTATGAAGGGGCTGTCCGCCCCCTTCGGCGGGGTGAAATTCATCCCCACTGGCGGTGTTAACGCAGAAAACATCGGTGAATATGCGGCCGCGCCTTTTGTCCATACCGTGGGCGGAAGCTGGGTATGCGCCAAGGCGGACATTGCTGCTGGCAATTTTGATAAAATCACGGGCCTGTGCCGCCAGGCCGTGTCCAATTCCTTGGGCTTCGAGGTGGCTCATGTGGGTATCAACACTGTTGACAGTGCTGCCGCTGCCGGGGCGGCACAGAGCTTTGATACTCTGTTCGGTTTCGGTATCAAGGAAGGAAACAGCTCGATCTTCGCAGGAAGCAAAATCGAGGTAATGAAGTCCCAATATCTGGGCCAAAACGGACATCTGGCCGTACATACCAACCACGTGGGACGGGCCATCGCCCATCTGGCAAAGAAGGGCGTTCAGGTGGATATGTCCACCGCAAAGTACAAGGGGGACAGGCTGATTGCCGTATACCTCCAAGGTGAGATCGGCGGTTTTGCCGTCCATCTGCTGCAAAAATAAGGAGGAATGATCGAAAATGAAAGTCTTGACCTTCGGCGAGATCATGCTGCGCTTAAAGTCCCCCGGTCTGGAGCGATTTTTCCAGAGTCCCGCTCTGGAGGCCACCTTCGGCGGCGGCGAGGCCAACGTAGCCGTCTCTCTGGCAAACTTTGGTATGGACGTGAGCTATCTGACCTTCCTGCCTAACAACGCCATTGGTGACGCCTGTATTCAGGAACTGCGCCGTTTTGGAGTGGACACCAGCCGTATCCTGCGGGGCAAGGGCCGCATGGGCATCTACTATCTGGAGACTGGCGCCAATCAGCGCCCCTCCAAAGTCGTGTATGACCGGGACTGGTCCTCCATCGCCCAGGCCGGGCCAGGCGATGTGGATTGGGATACGGCCTTTCAAAATGTGGATTGGTTCCACATCACCGGCATCACGCCAGCCATCTCCCAGTCCGCCATGGAACTGAGTCTGGAGAGCGTGCAACAGGCAAAACAGCGGGGTATCACCGTATCCTGTGACCTGAATTTCCGCAAGAACCTTTGGAACTACGGCAAAAGTGCTCCACAGGTTATGAGAGAACTGACCAAATACGTGGATGTGGCCATCGCCAATGAGGAGGACTGTCAGAAAGCCCTGGGACTCACAGCGGACGTACATGTGGAGAGCGGAGAGCTGGACCGGAGCAAATATGAGGAGCTGTCTCAAAAAGTGCTGGACGCATATCCCAATATGCGGATGATTTCCATCACGCTACGGGAGAGTCACAGCGCCGACTGGAACACCTGGGCCGCCTGCCTCAACGACAGAGAGCGATTCTGCGTGTCCAAAAAGTATGAAATCCGGAACATTGTAGATCGCGTGGGCGGCGGCGACAGCTTTGCTGGCGGTCTCATCTACGGTTTGAACCATTATGAGGACACAGCCAAGGCTCTGGAGTTTGCCGTGGCGGCCAGCTGCCTGAAACACTCCATTCCCGGTGATTTTAACCGCATCAGTGTGGATGAGGTCGAAAAGTTAGCGGGAGGCGACGGTTCCGGCAGAGTCCAGCGGTAAAGGAACCCACAGCAGCCCCAATCCATCCCTTCTCTTTTGACAACACAAAGACCAGCCCGTGTGATTTACAGTCATACAGGCTGGTCTTTTTCAAGCAATCCCAAAATCAATACGCAATGAAGGGCGCGGAGGCAAAGGCCCTCTGATTGGACGTATTGGCAATGTTCCAACAGGTTTTAGTTCTTCCCATGCCGCAGGGCTGCAGCGAGGGTGTTCTCCATAAGTACGGCCCGGGTCACCGGGCCCACGCCGCCGGGAACCGGGGTGATGTAGGAGGCCCTCTCCCTCACCGCCTCATATTCCACGTCGCCGCACAGTTTGCCCGACTCGTCCCGGTTGACGGCCACATCTACTACTACCGCCCCCTCTTTCACCATATCCGCCGTGATCAGGCCGGTGTGGCCGGCTGCGGTGATAAGAATATCCGCCCGGCGGCACTCGGCAGCCAGGTCCGGAGTTTTGGTGTGGCAGACAGTAACCGTGCAGTCCCGGCGCAACAGCAGCATGGCCTGGGGATCCCACAATGTTGGACCGGCCCACCATTGTGCAGTTTTTACAGGCGGGATCAATGCCATACTCCGCCAGTAGCCGCATCACCCCTGCCGGGGTGCAGGGCCAAAAGGAGTCCACCCCCAGAGTCAAATCCCCCACATTGGACGGGTGGACACAGTCCACATCCTTGTCCGGCCGGATAGCCAGCTGAATCTCCCGATCATCCAGATGTTCCGGAAGAGGGAACTGGATCAGAATGCCGTCAATGCCCTCCCGATTGTTGAGAAAACGAATAACATCCAGCAGTTCTGTTTGGGGCACATCCTCAGGCAGGCGGTAGGTCTCGTAGTAGATACCGCACTGCTGGCAGTCCTTGCGTTTGCCCGCCTCATAGACCTGCGCGGCAGGGTTCTCCCCCACCAGCACCATGGCCATACCCGGCTTGCGCTCCATCTGTTCCACCTGGAGCCGTACCTGTTCTCTGATTTTCGCCGCCAGGGCCTTTCCGTCCATGACGATTGCCGGCATAGTTCATTCCTCCTCGTCTGTCTGCGTTGCCTGGGCTGCCTGGGCAGTCAACCGTTCTACAAAGAGTTCTTTCTTCTTGTCTCTGCACTTCCACAGCGCCCAGATCAATACCACTCCCGCTGTCACGCCGGTGAGGAGCGCAAAGAGCTGAGATACCCGGATGGGTACGCCCAACAGCTCCCAGCCAAAGAGATACAGACTGTCGGTGCGCAGACCTTCGATCCAGGTCCGGCCCAAGCCGTACCAGAAGAAATAAAACAGAAAACACTGCCCGTCAAACTTTCGCTTTTTTCCCATGAAATAGACCATAATCAGGCCCACGAAGTTCCAGGCCGATTCATAGAAGAAGGTGGGATGTACCCCCAGCATCCCGCTGAGGATGGCCTCATAGCCCGTCTGATCCACAAAGCCGTCCCGCAGCATCTCCGCCGCGATGGACGGCCCGCACATCCGCCAGGGCAGAGCGGTGGCAGCGCCGTAGGCCTCCACATTCATAAAGTTGCCCCACCGACCGATCAGCTGGCCAATCAACAGACCGTGGACCCCCAAATCGGCGTAGGCCAAAAAACTGATCTTCTTTTTTCGGCAGAAGAGCAGCAGTACAATGGCGGAGGAGATGATGGCCCCGTAGATGGCCAATCCCCCGTCGCTGTAGTTGAAAATACGTCCCCAGTCCAGAGAGCCGTCCCCTCGGCGGTAGACGTCCAAGTTAAACACCACATAGTACACCCGGACGGCTACCAGGGCGGCGGGAACCGCGAAAAACATCATGTCAATGACATGGTCCTCTGTAATACCAAATCGTTTGCCCCAGCGGATGCACAGACATACCGCCAGGATCAGTCCAGAGGTGATGATCACCCCGTACCAGTAGACGGGCCGGTCCAGGACCGGGATGGTAAAGGCCACCCGGTTTAGGGTGAACTCCAGCCCCAGGCCGGGGAAGGATACGGTGTTGATCACTGGACTTCCTCCTTGGCCCGGACCACAGACAGGGCGGTGCGCTCCGGTCTTACCCAATTTTCAATCAGTTCCTCCGCCTCCTCTTTGGTAATGGTGTCGAAAAGATCAGCAAAACGGAGAAACGCATGTCCCGCAAAGAAGGCCTGGGCCTGACCCACACATAACTGCTCAAAGGAGTTCAGACCCCGGACTTTGTTGCCGTAGACCCCCTTCTTCACCCGCTCCCACAGCTCCTTATCCACGCCCTCCCGGCCGATGCGGGCGGCCTCCTCCGCCACCGCCGCGCGGACAGCCTCCGGGTCCTTAGATTCCCCCATAGCCAGCAGGAAGGCACAGCCTGGGTCGTCCTCGTAGGCGTAGGAGAATTCCTGATTGATCAGGCCTCCCCGGTACAGCTTGGCATACAGGGGAGTGGAGTTGCCCAGCAGCACCTCCAAAGCCAGCTCCCCCACCAGCTCCTGGCGCAGGCGAGCCTCTCCGTTGGTCAAGGCGTCCCCCTTATAGCCCAGATGGAAGATGGGGGCGGAAACCTCCATCCTCTCCTCAATGAGGGACTGGGACACTCGGGGCTGTTCCTTCTCACCATAGTCCTTGGCGGCAATGGGGCCCGCCTCTTTGGGGAGAATTTCCCGGGCAATCTCACAGATGCGTTCCGGGTCCACTGGACCGGCTACGCACAAAACCATGTTCGCCGGGTCGTAAAAGGCCTTGTGACAGGCGTAGAGGATCTCTGGAGTGATTTTAGCAATGGATTCCACACTGCCTGCCACGCTCTCTCGGACAGGGTGATGCTGATACAGGGCAGCCATCAGGTTCATATAACCTTTCCAGTGAGGTTCATCCTCGATCATGCCGATCTCCTGGCCGATGATCCCCCGTTCCTTGTCCACGCTCTCCTGTGTGAACCAAGGCACTGAGACAAAAGAGAGTAGAATTTTCAAATTCTCCTCAAACTTTTCAGTGGAGTCGAAGTAATAGCCGGTGATGGCGTTGCTGGTAAAGGCATTGGGGCTGGCCCCGTTGGCAGCCAGATCCTGGAGGGCGTTTCCCTCCTGTGTGTCGAACATCTTGTGTTCCAGGTAGTGGGCCACTCCGGCGGGGGTGTTGTGCCACTCCCCGTTCAAACAAAAGCGCATATCCATACCGCCGTAGTTGGTGGCGAAAAAGGCGTAGCCCTTCTGAAACTCAGGCTTGGGGAAGACAAAAACGTTCAGTCCATTTTCCAGCTTTTCACAGTACATACGCTCCCCAACCCGGGCAAATTCCATTTTCTCCATAGCTCAGGCCTCCTTTCCCTTGAGAAAGTAAATGGTGTCCAGTTCCAGCCTCTGTGCGGCTGCGGCCACCTGTTCCCGGGTGACCCCCTCCAGCCGGGCGGCAAACGCCTCGGGGGATTCCTCTAGGCCAGCAGCGGCCTGCCCCAGCCAGAATTCCTCCTGTCGGCTCTGGTCATCCAGGGTGGCCATACACGCCCCAACCAGGGTACGGCGGGACCCCTCCAGTTCCCAAGTCTCTATCTCGCCCCGCTTGACAGCCTCCAGCTGGGCTAAAATCTCATCCTTAGCGGTTTGGTATTTGTCAAATTCGATGCCGGAGGATACCAGCACCAGCCCCTTCATCTTCTCCAGGGTGGCGCTGGCGTAGTAGCATAGAGACAACTTCTCCCGCACGTTCATAAATAGTTTTGACAGGGTGGTCCCGCCGAAGACGGCGGTGGCCAGGTAGAGCGCGGGGAACTCCTCCTCCCAGCAGGTGAGACCTCCGGTTCGGAAACCCAGGGCCAGCTTGCCTTGGGTCACGTCCATGGTCTCCTCCGTTAAAATGGGCTCGGGGCCGGCGGTGACGCGCACATCACAGCTCGGGTCCCTCCTCTCCTCCTTGACCGGCAGACCGGACAGAGCGGATTTCAGGGCGGCCTCTACCCGGTCGTGCTGGGCGGAACCGCAGTAGTAGACCTCTACCTGGGCGGTACACAGCAGCTCCTGATACTGCGCCCACAGGCTCTCCGGCGTGATGGCGGACACGCTGACCTCGTCCCCCAGCTTGTCCACTCCGAACGCCTCGTACCGACACATCTCCTGGACCATCCGCTGGACGGCATAGGTCCGCTTGTCGTTGACTTGGGCTCGGATCCGGTCGATGAGGTTGGCCTTCTCCCCGGCAGTATAGTCGGGACAGAACACCCCATCCCGCGTGTATGGCTTGAGGAGCAGCTCTCCCAGCAGTTCGGCCGCCGGCTCCAAAATCTTCTCCCCCTTCAGGGCGTAGGCATCATCCAGAAAGCTGGCCACAAACCCCACGCACTGGGTCTCCCCCTTCTTGCGGACCACCGGCTCAATAACTCCACCATACAGTTCATCCAGAGCCGCGGACAGCGACTCCATATCCGGATGAACTGCCGTCCCCCGGCGCAGAACCTCGGGGATCAGGGCATTGGCGCCGGCAGTCCTCCGGTCCAGGGGCGCCAAAAGGGTGAGGGACAGATAGGAGCTTTTAAATTTATTCGTATGCACTGTACGCAGCCATACCCCGGGGAAGAGTTCCCGGCGAGTTACTTGAGACATATCATTGATTTCCTTTCTTGGAAAAATTTCTCCATGGGACGACCAAAAGCAAACTTTAGGATATCATACCACAGATTGCGTCAAAAAGTAAATATACCCACGGGGTGATTGGAGAAAATTCCCTCAAGTGGTGACACATGGGACCCCCACGTTGTATCATATATAGCGATATCATTTTGACAGGGAGGCAGGCACTATGCTGAACCGGCCAGTAGAATTTTGGAATATGAGGGCCCCAACCTACGATGTGACCTCTGGCAGAATTTATGCGGAGACCTACAGCAAAACAGCGGCTAAAACGGCAAAATATTTGAAACCGACAGATCAGGTGCTGGATTTTGCCTGCGGCACGGGGCTTATCGCCCTCTATTTAGCCCCCTGCGTCTCCCACATCCGCGGTATTGACATCTCTCCCCAAATGGTGGATATCGCCCGGGAAAAGGTACAAACGCAGGGGGTCTCCAATGTGGAAATCACTAACACCGATCTCTTCAGCCCCTGCCTGGAACCAGAAAGTTTTGATGCGGTGACCGCTTTCAACGTGCTGCTCTATCTCCCCGATCTATCCTCCTCCCTGGCCCGCATCCGGGCGCTGCTCAAGCCAGGTGGGTTCTTCCTCACCGCCACCGACTGCCTGGGCTCCCGCCCCACAAAGGTCGCAGTCCAAAAGTTTGTTAAAAGCCACACCGGAGCCATGCCCTATACGGCCTTCTTCACCCAGAGGGGACTGGAGCGGAAGATCGCCCAAAGCGGATTTACCATATTGGAGCGGGAAAACCTGTTCCCTGCTCCCCCCAATCTGTTTGTGGCAGCCCGGAAGGAGTAAGGGAACTTGTAGGGGCGGATAGCCTCCGCCCCCTTCGATACTGCACCAGAGGATTTCTATATGCTGACCTCCAACCGGCGCTCCCCGGTCAGCTCCGCCAACGGGACGCCGCCTTCCACCGCTTTGCCATCCAGGCGGACGGAGTAGGCGCCGGCCCGCCTGACAGCAATCGTCAGCGTCCCCTTTGGCAGCTTCCACTTCGCTTCATACCCCGGCCAATCCGAGGGGAGATTGGGTTCTACAGTTAACCTCCCCTCCACCACCTTCAGCCCCAGCAGTTCCTGAACCGCAATCTGCCAGTACCACCCGGCCGCGCCGGTGTACCAGGACCAGCCGGCCCGGCCCACCCGGCCGGGGGCGTAGGACACGTCGGCGGCAATGACATAGGGTTCCGCCCGATAGCGGTCTGTTCTGTGGTCCTCTGGAAGAAGGGCCTTTAAAATGGCCCACCCATCTTCCGGCCGGTCCAACCGAAAACAAGCCATCGCCAGCCAGACGGAGGCATGCGTATACTGCCCGCCATTCTCCCGCACACCAGCGGGATAGCCCTTGATATAACCCGGGTTTTTCTCACCATCACCGTCAAAAGGCGGGTCAAACAGGCGCACCACATCTGCCTCCCGGTCAAAGAGCCGCTCCAGCGCGGCGGAGACCGCGGCATCCGCCTGCTGGCGGTCCGTTCCGGCTGAGAACAGGGCAAAGGACTGGGCAATCGCGTCAATCTGGCACTGGTCGCTCTGGGCAGAGCCCAAAGGGGTACCGTCCCTGTAGTATCCCCGGCGATACCACTTTCCATCCCATGCCTTTTGGGCGGCCTGTATAAGCCCGTCCGCCCGTTTCAGGAAATCTTCGGCCCGAGCCTCCTCGTCCATCCGACGGCACAGGACGGCAAAGTTTTGCAGCACCGCCGCCAGGAACCAGGTGAGCCAGACAGACTCCCCCTCCACCTTGTCCATGCCGTCGTTCCAATCGCCGCTCCCCATCTTCGCCAGACCGTGGGGGCCCATCCCCCGAACCAGTGCACACTGAATGGCGGCCAGAGCATGCTGGTACAGACTCGCTTGCTTTTCGCTCGCCTGAGGGAGCTCATACCGGTCTTTTTCCCCCGGCTCCAGGGGCTTGGCGGTCAGATAGGGGGCCTTCTCCTCCAGCAGACCGTAGTCCCCGGTGGCAGTACAGTACCGGCACAGCACCCAGGGCAGCCACAGCAGGTCGTCGGAGATGCGGGTACGCACCCCCGCCCCCTGGGGCGGGTGCCACCAGTGCTGCACGTCTCCCTCCTCAAACTGACGGGAGGCCGCCAACAACAGTTGTTCCCTCACACGGTCCGGCCAGGTATACACCAGCGCCGCCGTGTCCTGGAGCTGGTCCCGAAAGCCGAAGGCCCCGCCGTTCTGGTATTGGGAGGTCCGGGCCATCAGACGGCAGGCGATCACCTGGTAGAGACACCAGCTGTTGAGATACCGGTCCAACACCCCCTTTGGGGTATTCACCGTGAGGACAGATACCTTCTCCCGCCACCAAGACAGGGTACGCTCCCACTCCGCTTGAAAGTCCTCCCGGAAGAAGCGGGAACAGGGACGGCCGCCGCTCTCCCGGGTGACTAGGGAGACCGTCCGCCCCTCCCCCAGGGCGGCGGAGATGGATTCCCCCTCCCCCAGACGATAAACGAGCCGCCCCGAGGCCCCAGCGAGGGTGAAGCGGAGAATACGGCGGTTCTCGCCCATGGGGACAAACCCCTCGGCGGTCAGCAGGGGCTGCCCGCGGCCGGCCGTCCCCCCCTCTTCACCTAGTGTCTTCTCCCACCGGGCAAAGCCGGGACCGTAGGAAATGACGCAGGCCAGGCCGTCTCCAGACGCAAAGGCAGAATAATCCCGCCCATTTAAATTTACCATAATTTTTTCTTGTCCACCAACAGCCAGAGGGTCATTGCCCCATGAAGTCAATCTGCCTTCCCGGGAATTGCCTCCCGCCCAGAGGAAACCGGCCCCAGTCTCGTCGGTAAGCCAGCCGAACTCCGGATTACATAATACCTGACTCCACCCCACTGGCGGCAGCTGTTGCCCGGTGTGGATGGTGATGGTATCCCCCTCCATTTCCCAGGGGGCGGGGCCGGGTTTTACATCCACTGGGGGTGGCGGGGTAATCTCCTCGGCCCTCTCCTGCTCCTCCAGGGGCAGGGCGGCCTTTGCCCATGCCAGCACTGCCGGGGCGGCGGCGGGGTCGGCCAAGTGGATGCCCCCCTTGGCCCCGAGCGCAGATTCCGCCCCCAGCTTTTTCAGCTCCTCTGTCAGAGCAGACCGCAGGGGACGGCGGTAATCGCCCCCTTCCTCCAAGATCAACACCAGGTCAAAGAGATACCCCGCCCGAGTGAGAAACTGATGCCAGCGGCACCACAGAGCGGCACGCTCCGCCCCATCCCCGCCGGTCAGCCTCCCGGCTGCGATGGGCAGGTCTCCGGAGATGCCGAAGGGCCACAGGGCGGACTGGGGTGGGCGCTCCGACTGCAGTTCCGCAGCCGCCGACAGCCGGGCCAGCAAATCGAAGGCCCCCAGAGCATCCCGCTCCAACAGGGCCAGCTTCTGGACCAGGGGGGCCAGGGAGGCAGCTCCCCCCTCCTTCCCCTCCAGCACCCGCCTGGCACCTGCCTGGGCAGCATCCAGGGTATCTCCTACTGACAGAGCCAGCGCCCATGTTCCTCTCTCCCCCGGCATCAAAGACACAGGGATACGGACCATCAGACAGGGGTCGGAGCCCGCGCCAGTTTCCAGGGGGCCCGGCTTCCTGTTGGGCAGCGCCCGCAGACCCCCTCGGCCTAGCGCGGCGGAGCGGTCCAGACAGGCCTCCCCCCTCTCCCCCGTCCAGGCGGCGGACAGGTACACCCCCGCCTCCTCCCCTCGGGGGCGGCGATGGAACAGGGCTCCGTTCTCCTCCAGCGCACACTCCAGAAACAGCCGTGAGAAGGCCGGGTGGGCGTCAAAGTCCCGCTGAGCGCACAGCACGGGCTCCAGATAGAACAGCAGCTCCCCATCCAGCCGCTTTGCGCTGGTCAGTTCCACCCGACGCAGTTCCCCCCGTTCCCGCCGGGAGACGGCGAGAGAAGTCCGGACGGACAGTCCCCCCCGCTCCATGTGCCAGACGGCCCCTCCGCTGTCAAACTCCCAACGGTATTTGGCCTCCCTCTGATACAGCGGAGCGGGGGTCAAACCCACCAGCCCGTCCGAATCGTTGAAGAAGACAGACACCCCAGCGGGAGCATAGTACTCCCCTGGTCTGGCCAGAGCAACACACAGCTCCCCCGCTTTGGAGACGGTCAGGCCACTGTCGCAGGCCATCACACTGTAACTGCCGTTGGACAGCAGGTGGCACTGGGGGAAACGCCGCCCAAAGTCCTCCCCCCTGCGGACAAGGGCGGGGCCGGGATTGGGCCGAGGTCTTGCGGGGAAGTCCCGCTCCTCCTGGCGCATAATGGGAGCCCCCACCGGCACCCGCTCTTGAAGCAGTTCCCGATAGGCGGACATGTCACAGTCCCGCATAAAACGTTTTTGCATCATGTTGTCCTGGAGTACATTGTCAATGGCCACCAGACTCATACCCAGATGGTGGGACATATAGGAGCGCACCACCTCCCGGTCCTCGTTTCCGGTGAGGCGGGATGGGGTGTAGTCCACAGCCTCATAGAGACCGTAGCGGCCCTCCAACCCCATGTCCCGCAGGCGCCGCAGATTGCGCAGAGCACTCCTGGGGGCCAGCAGCAGAGCCAGGAACGAGGCGTAGGGGGCCACCACCAGTTCGGTGTCCAGCCCCCGCTTCAGGCCCAGGGCCTGGACCCCATGGGCCTTATACTGGTAGCTCATACCGGGGTCAAAGGCGTAGAAACCCGACTCGGAGATACCCCAGGGCCGCTTGGTCTTGTCCCCTCGGCGTTTCTGGGCATAGACGCAGAAGGACAGGGTCTCGTACAAAAAGGAGTTGGGTTCGCAGGGGAGCAGGAGGTTGGGCATGAAGTATTCGAACATGGTGCCCGTCCAGGAGGCCATACCGCAGTAGTCGTTGTCCCCCAGCAGCATCCGGCCCAACCGCCGCCAGTGGCGGGCGGGCACCTCCCCTCGGGCCACCGCAATAAAGCTGGTCTGCCGGGCCTCGCTGGCCATCAGATCGTAGAAACCGTCTGTGAGCCTGTCCTGTTCCACCTCATAGCCGATGGAAAACAGGCGCCGCTCCTGATCAAAGAGGGGGGCACAGTCCATGGCGTCGGACAGGGCCTCGGCCCGCTGCGCTTGGGCGGTCTCTCCCCACTGGTACAGACCCTCCCGCAGGGCGATCAAGCACCCCCGCAGGTTGCCGCTGTCCACGGTGGACACATACCGGGGGCGGAGGGGGGCGCAGGTGGAGGTGTCATACCAGTTGTACAGATGGCCCCTCCACTTGTCCAGTCCCTCCACCGTGTCCAAAATGTGGGAGATCAGTTCCACGGCCCGCTTTCGGGGGGTCAAATCCAGGTCGGCCGCCGCCATAATAGACAGCAGGGCCATACCAATGTTGGTGGGCGAGGTCCGCCGGGCCAGCATGGGGCCGGGCTGCTCCTGCCAGTTGTCCGGGGGAAGCCAGCCGTCCTCCTCTCGGAGAAAATCGGCAAAATACCGCCAGATCAGGGTAGCTTGGTGGAGTAAAAAGGCCCGGTCAGCAGGAGGCAGGGCTCTGCCGCGTTTCGACGGACGGCTCACCGCCCAGGCCAACAGGGGGGCTAGTAGCCAGACAGCGCCCACCGCCTTGCCAAACCGCAGCTGCGCCAGAAAAATCACCAGGGCCCCCACTGCCGCCGAAAACCAAGCCTTTTTGAAGTAGAACAGAACGCTCCCTCTCCCTCTCTCTGTTTGGGCGGCGGTGACCCAGGCCAACATATTTCTATGGGAAACCACCATCCGCCACAGAGCCGAAGAGACAGCTGTGAGTGAGACATAGGCCTGGTAGGGCAGAAAAATCAGCTGAATTGACGTCTGTAAAATGACCCCGGCCAGACCGGCAATGACGGTGGAGTGGTAGCGCCTCCGTTTTCCTGACCGCCTGACAGCCAATTCCGCCCCAGACAGCAGCAGATTGGAGGCCGCTGCCACCACTGCCACACCCCCCGCCCAGGCGAAGACCCGCCCTGAGAAGCACATCCCCAGCACCAGGGTCAGCAAGGTGAAGATGGGGGACAGAGATCGGCGCAAGTTGTCCAAAATCTTCCACTTTGCCAGAGGGGGCAGCGGATTGGTTTCCCGCCCGCCCCGGCCGTCTGGCACCCGCTTCCCCAGCCAGGGCAGCAGCTGCCAGTCCCCCCGGATCCACCGGTGGAGCCGGGCGTAGTAGCCATAGACCTGCCAGGGACAGCCGTCAGTGAGTTCTACCTCCCCCAGCAGACCCGCCCGGAGGTAACTGCCCTCCAGCAGGTCGTGGGACAGGATAGAATTTTCAGGAAAGCGGCTGTTCAGACAGGTGTAGAAGGCGTCCACCGAGAACACCCCCTTGCCGGTGTAGGTGCCCTGGTCAAAGAGGTCGTGGTACACATCGCTGGCGGTGGAGCCATAGGGGTCCACACCCCCCAATCCGCCAAAGATTTTGGCAAAAAAGGACTGATTCGCCGCCTCCAGATCCACCGCCACCCGCGGCTGGAAGAGCGCGTGGCCAGCGGTGACAATCCTTTTCTTGGGGTCGATCACCGGCTGATTCAGAGGGTGAAGCATGGCCCCTGTAAACTCCCGGGCGGCGCCCACGTTCAAGTTGGTATCAGAATCCAGTGTGATGACATACCGCACCCCCCGCAGCCAGCCTTTTTCTCCCGCCTTTACCTCCAGACTGACGGACTTGCCCTTCAGCAGACGGACCAGTTCGGTGAGGGCCCCCCGCTTCCGCTCCCAGCCCATGTAGCGTTCATCCTGCTTGCTAAAGGCGGGGGCACGGAAAAAGAGGTAAAATCCGCCGCCGTATTTCTCATTGAGGGCGGCCACCGCCTGGCGGGCGCTGTCCATCCAGGCTCGCCCCTCCTCCCCCATGGGGGTGTTGCTGTCGGGCAGGTCAGCCAGGATGCCCAGCCGCAGTTCTGGCCCCGCATCCCGATTGGCCAGCCGATAGCGTTCCAGCAGGGCGGCCAGTTTGGGCCCACTGTCCTCCCCGGTGAGGAGGGACACCACCACGCACAGGGTGCGCCCCTCTCTGGGGATGCCTTCCTCCAGCTCCATCCGGGGCACAGGCCGGGGGGCCACCAGTCGAACCAGCAGAAAATCCAGCAGGTTCTTCACAATGTCAGACAGGGGCAGGATCAGCAGCACTGCGGCCAGGGGAGTCCCCGCCGCCCGCCACAGGGCCAGGGCGGCGGCAAAGGACAGACTCAGCACCACAGATCGGAAGAGCACACGTC
>CAPGBJ010000089.1 GCA_948616425.1 uncultured Oscillospiraceae bacterium | reverse complement strand
GGTTGTACTATTCTATGGATAGTCTGGACAAATATTCCAGCCCCTAAACCAAAGAGGAGCAGAAAAACGGCGTCCAGCGGTTTTTTAGCCGCTGGACGCCATCTATTTTTAGTGGTACAGCCCCAAATTCATCTCATAGGCGTACAGTGCTGCAGCCAGTTCCGCGCGGGACACAACGGCGCTGGGACACAGCTTGTTGTCCGTGGTGGAGATCAAACCGTGGGTCACGGCCCAACGCATACTCTCGGCTGCCCAGAGGGCGATACTGTCTCCATCGGAGTACTGGGACAGATCGGCGTTGGCGCGCAGGCTGACCCCGTCGTACTGGGCGTAGCGGTAGAGGATGGTGACCAGCTGTTCCCGGGACAACAGGGAGTTGGGGGCAAAGATGCCGCTGGCATAGCCGGCAATCAGTCCCTCCTGCTGGCACCAGGAGACAGCCCTGTAGAACCAGTCAGTGGAGGCCACATCAGAGAACTTGGTATCCTTGGCTTCCGGTGACCCGCTCATGGCCCAAAGGACTTGGGCCAACTGAGCCCGGCTCAGCTGACCGTTGGGGAGAAAGAGTCCGCTGCCCGAGCCGGCAAAGTAGCCCCGGGACAGGACGAAGCCCACCGCGTCGTAGTACCAATCGGAGGGGGAGATGTCAAAGGGCATCAACACATCGTCAAAAATTTGCAGGTAGTAGGTCTGTTCATAGTCCTGTCCGTCAGCGGGATCTGTGCGGTGCAATTTGACCATGCACAGGGGGAATTCCTGCCGAGCAATAGAGCCCTTCCCCACATCCAGCTCGTAGCTGCCGCCGGTGATGCGGGATTGAATGGCCTGCTGACTGCGGTGAATCAGCATGTCGGGGGAGAGGATATAGGGCTGCCCACTGGTCAGAAAGGGGGTGGCCTCACCCTCCTGAAGCTGCCCCAGTCCGCCCTGGGTGTTCATCACGTCCCAGATGGGGGCGTCCGCATCCTCCAGCATCTCATAGATGCCGTCGCCGTTGACGTCAGTAAGATAGTCTACCGATACCCACACTTGATCGGCGCTGGACTGGATAAAGAAGCCGGCGTCCCGTGTGGCGCGGTTAAGCTTGCAGGTGTACTGGCGGGTGCCGTCGGCCTGGAACTGGCCGTTTTCGTCCCGGTGGTAGATATCGACGGAAATACTCCGCTCTGGAATATCCATATCTGCCGCGTCAATGCGCAGCTCAGCAAAAGGTGTCTCAGCCGGGACTGCCAGCGTGTAGGAGATGGAGGCGGCCGACATCACCGCGGCGGCCAGCAGAGCGGCCGTCCATCGTCTATATCGTTTCATGGAAATCTCCTTTCTGGGTGGCGCGGGAATGAGTAGACTATATTATAACTAATAATTTCCGACTTGGCAAGGGGAAAGACAAAATAAGAATAAATTGGAACATATCAGGGGGCAATCTTGGAGGATAGAGGGGGAAGTTGTCGGTACAGGGGACGTTCAACGTGGAGCGGCCGTCTGTCAGACGGCCGCTCCCTGATTGTGTGCATCTCAGTTAAGAAAGACAGACGGAATGTTCCATCGCCCATGGGGATACAGAGGATATGGCGCTGACAGGGGGACTACTGTCTCTCTGCCGCGTGGGGAGAGGGGACCACCATTCCGGTGAGGGCGAAGAGGGCCAGGGCGTTGGGAATGACCATCAGGTTGTTGAACATGTCGGTCAGTTCCCAGACCAGGTCATTGGACATCAGGGTGCCCAGAAAGATGAACACCAGGCCCAGGGCGGCGTAAATTTTGGCGGACTTCTTGCCAAAGAGGTAGATCACGTTGATCTTGCCAAACAGGTTCCAGCTGAGGATGGTGGAGAAAGCGAAGAAGAACAGACACACAGCCACAAACATGGCGCCGGCCTCCGCGCCAAAGACCACGCCGAAGGCGGTCTGAGCCAGGTTGGCCTTGCCCAGGGTGGTGCTGGCCGCGGCGGCCCCGCACTCTGCCAGAGGGCCGTCAGCGGTGTACAGGGTGGAGATCACCACCAGGGCGTTGAGTGTGAGGACCACGAAGGTGTCCATAAATACGCCGATCATGGCCACCACGCCTTGGTCGTGAGGGTCAGTGACATTGGCCTGGGCGTGGGCGTGGGGGGTGGAGCCCATACCGGCCTCATTGGAAAACAGGCCCCGCTTTGCGCCCTGGCTGATGGCGGTTTTGATGGCGTAGCCAAAGCCGCCGCCAATGATGGCTTGAGGCTGGAAGGCGTACTGGAAGATCATGCCAAAGGTGGCGGGGATGTATTTGGCCCGGGCGATGAGGACCACCAGGCCGCCCACCAGGAAGATGGCCGCCATCACGGGGACCACCTTCTCGGTGACAGAGGCCAGCCGCTGGACCCCGCCCAGGAAAATTACGCCGCAGATAACCACCAGCACCGCGCCCACAATCCAGCTGGGGATACCGAAAGCGGTGTTGAAGGTGGAGCCGATGGAGTTGGACTGGACCATGCAGCCCATAAAGCCCAGGGCCAGGATGATGGCCACGGCGAAGAAGCCGGCCAGGAACTTGCCGAAGCCGCCCTGAAAGGCAGTGGTGATGTAGTACACGGGGCCGCCGCGGTAGGAGCCGTCCTCGTCGGCCTGGCGGGTCTTGATGGCCAGGGTGGCCTCGGCGTAGATGGTAGCCATGCCAAAGAAGGCGATGATCCACATCCAGAAGATGGCGCCGGGGCCGCCGGTGAGGATGGCGCCCGAGGCGCCCACGATGTTGCCGGTGCCCACCTGGGCGGCGATGGCGGTGGCCAGGGCCTGGAAAGAACTCATACCCTGCGCTTGCCGCCCGCCCCGGAGGGACAGGCTTCCGAAGGTCTTTTTCATCCCCTCGCCGAAACAGCGGACCTGGACGAAGCGGGTGCGGATGGTGTACCACAGGCCCACGCCGATGAGGAGGAAGACCAGGATGTAATTGGACAGATATTCGTTGATTTTTGCCACGATGGGGAAAAGTGCGGCTTCAAGTTCAGCCATGATTTTGCTTCCTTTCTATTGTGTTGCATATTTTGGTAGGGGTGGACATTGCCCGCCGGGTTGTGCGGAATTTTTCTTGACGGGCGGCCTTTGGCCGCCCCTACAGGTCATTTCTTATCCTGAAAATATTCCTTGGTGATTGTTGCCACCGCGCCGGACAGCAGCAGCAGGGCAATCAGGTTGGGGATAGCCATTGCGCCGTTCAGGGTGTCGGAGATGTTCCACATCAAGTCGCCGGAGCCGGTGGCCCCCACGATGCAGAACAGGACGAAGATGACCTTGTAGACGGAGGTGACCACCTTGTTGTCCCGGGAGAGGTAGCCCCAGCACCGCTCGCCGTAGTAGCTCCAGCTGAGGATGGTGGACAGGGCGAAGAAGACCAGGCTGAGCTGAATAATGGTGCCGCCCAGGGTGCCGGGGAGGATGGAGTTGAAGGCGGCCACGGCGGCGGAACCCTTGGAGGCGTAGCCCTCCAAGGCGGCCTCGCCCAGCTCGAAGCCGGACAGCAGCACGGTGAAGGCGGTGATGGAGCAGATGACAATGGTGTCGAAAAAGACCTCGAACACCCCCCAGATGGCCTGCTCGGCGGGCTCCTCGGTGGAGGAGGCGGCGTGGGCGATGGGGGCGGAACCCAGGCCGG
>CAPGBJ010000088.1 GCA_948616425.1 uncultured Oscillospiraceae bacterium | reverse complement strand
TAAGGTGACACTCGCAGATGAGTTTGCCCCCTTCCTGCGCCCCAATCAGTATGTGGACTATGCGTCTGCCCCCAAGACTGTGGAGAAAGCCAAAGAGTTGGCTGGGGACGAGACTGATCCTCTGAAGCTGGTGGAAGTGGTCTATGACTATGTGGTGAAGAACTTCACCTATGATAAACAGTTGGCCGCCACGGTGCAGAGCGGTTATCTCCCTGTGTTGGATGACGTGTTGGCTGCCAAGAAGGGGATCTGCTTTGACTATGCCGGCCTGATGACTGGTATGCTGCGCAGCTTGGGTGTCCCCTGTAAGCTGATTACGGGGTATGTCCCCATTGGCGATGGGAAGACTGGTTATCACGCCTGGATCAGTGTCTGGTCGGAGGAGGACGGCTGGGTAGAGGGCGCCATCTTCTTCAATGGAAGCGCCTGGCAGCGGATGGATCCCACGTTCGCCTCCACGAGCAATGGCAGTGACTCCATCATGAAGTATATCGGTGATGGGACGAACTACAGCGTAAAGTATATTTATTGATCTGAGAAAATATTGAGATAGTACTTTACGAATGAAGCGTTTTGTTTTAAAATGGGTTTGCGGTATGCCGTGAACCCATTTTAATATCATAAAGTCGGACCGAAAGAGGAGTCCGGACGGGGGTTTGTATGAAGAAACAGAGCAGTATTTCTCATGAGGAGCTCGCCGCCCTGTGCTTAGAGCTGTCAATGCTCTTTCACGCGGGTGTGGGGGCGGGGGATGCGCTGACCCTCCTGGCGGAGGAGAGCGCCCCAGAGTATCAGACCATGTTGTCCGCTATGGCCGAACAGGTGGATCTCGGGTCCACACTGTCTACAGCCATGCGGGAGACGGGCCGCTTTCCCATCTATGTCTGCGGACTGGTGGAGGTGGGGGAGCGGGCCGGCCGGACAGAAGAGGCGCTGGCGGCGCTGGCCCGGTACTACGAGGGCCGGGCCCGGCTGGATCGACGGGTGAAAAGTGCGCTGCTGTATCCGGCCGTGATGATGCTGCTGATGCTGGTCGTCATTGCGGTGCTGTTGGTGAAGGTTCTGCCGATTTTTGACGATGTGTATGCGTCGCTGGGGGGACGGCTCACCGGCGTGGCGGGGGGCCTGCTGACCCTGGGCCGATGGCTGGACGGGGCAATGCCTGTGCTGTGGGCACTGATGGCAGCGGTGGTGGCCTTCCTGGCCGCCTTTGCCGCGCTGCCCGCCTTCCGAGAGAGACTGACCGCCTCTTGGCGGAACAGTCGGGGAGACAGGGGGATTGCCCGCAAGATGAACGATGCCCGGCTGGCCCAGGCGCTGGCGATGGGGATGGCCAGTGGAATGCCTCTGGAGGAGGCGGTAGAGCTGGCCTCTGGTCTGCTGGAGGATGTGCCTCAGGCCAAAGCGCGGTGTATGGACTGCCGGTCCCGGCTGGACCAGGGGGAACGGGTGAGCACAGCGATGAAGGAGAGTAAGCTGCTGCCTGCCGCCTCCTGCCGCCTGCTGGAACTGGGCCAGCGAGGCGGGGCGGGAGATGCCGCCATGGAAAAGATTGCCGCAGACCTTTCAGAGGAGAGTGAAACTGCGCTGGAGGAACAGGTAAGCCGGGTGGAACCTGCGCTGGTGCTGGTTTGTTCTCTGCTGGTGGGATTGATTCTGCTGTCTGTGATGCTGCCTCTGATGCACATCATGTCGGCCATTGGGTGACATGCCATGAGAAAGAGAAGGACGCCTTGGGGGGCGCTGCTGCGGAATCTGCTGCTGCCCGCGATATGTATTTTGGTGCTGGTGGGCTTTTCTACTGCCCTGAACGGCCTGAACAGTGGACACGAGGCGGAAGACCAGCGGCAGCTGGAGGAAGCTCTGCGACGGGGATGTGTGGCCTGCTATGCGGCTGAAGGGGTCTATCCCCCCAATTTGGATTACTTAAAGGAACACTATGGGGTTCAGGTAGATGATGGGCGGTATAACGTGCACTACAGCGTGTTTGCAGATAATCTGATGCCTGATATTACGGTTCTGGTGGTGAAGCCATGAGACGAAAACCAATCCAACATCATATTGACGGGCTGGCCGCCCTGCTGCTGTTTGGGGTGTTTGCTGCCTGTATTTTGGCAGTTCTGCTCACAGGGGCGGACGCTTATCGCCGCTTGACCCAGCGGGACCAGGCCTCCTATGATCGGAGGACCGGAACACAGTATATTGCCACCCGGGTACGGCAGGCCGACAGGCAGGACGGCGTGGCGGTGGAGCGGTTCGGTGATACAGACGTGTTGATTTTGGGCGCTGGAGAGGAGTATGTCACCTATGTCTACTGCTGGGATGGCTGGCTGATGGAACTCTACAGCTGGTCTGAGGAGCCGTTGGTGCTGGAGAACGGCTGGCAGCTGCTGGAGGCGGAGGAGATGAAGCTGTCTTTGGAGGGCGGTCTTCTCACCGTGCATATCACCGCCCTGGGCGGCGGGCAAGATAGTCTGCTGTTGTCCCTGCGCAGCGGAGAGGGGGCGGCGACATGAGGAGCAAAGCACCTCTGGCGATGATGGAACAGATGGTAATGCTGTTGGTATTCGCTCTGGCGGCGGCTCTGTGTCTCCAGGCCTTTGTCCAGTCGGATGAGATGTCCAAGAGAGGCGAAGCCCGAGACCGGGCGGTTGCCCTGTGCCAGACGACCGCAGAGGCCCTCCGTTCCACCGGAGGAGATTTTGGACGGGCTGCGGAATTGTTGGACTGTGATCATTACAGCCAGGATTCCCTGATGATTGATTACAAAGAGGACTGGTCCCCCGCGGACGGCTCGATGCGCTATACATTGGGGGCTGCCCGGATAGAGGCTGACACGTCCGGCCTGGGGAAAGCCGGTGTCTGGGTGCGGGATGAAGCGGACGATGTGGAGCTGTTCCGTATCGAGGTGGCCTGGCAGGAGGTGAATGTCCATGGGTGAGAAAAAACGGGAGGGCTTTGCCCCGCCAGCCCTGGGGGGCAGTTCCCTGCTTGTGGTCTTCGCCGTACTGGCCTTAACTGTCTTTGCGCTGCTGTCCCTGTCCACCGTCCGGGCAGATGTTCGACTGGGAGACACCGCGGAGCAGGCGGTATCTGATTATTATACCGCTGACTGCCAGGCACAAACTGTACTGGCCTGCCTGCGCACGGGAGAAACTTTGCCTGACGGAATTGATGTGAGTGAGACAATCACCCATTATTCAGACCGGGTAGAGCGCCTCTGCTCTTATGTGGTTCCCATCTCAGACAGTCAAGAACTTCAGGTGGAGGTTCTGGTAACGGGGTCGGACTATAAAGTTTTACGCTGGCAGGCGGCTTCGGCAGGCGAGTGGGAGGCCGACAACAGCTTGGAGCTCTGGGACGGAGATTTTATTTTTTAAGGAGAGCACTATGGCACAGCTTTTGGATTATTTGAAACGGGCGGTGGAAGATAACGCCTCAGACCTGTTCATTGTGGCGGGCGGTCCGGTGTGTGAAAAGCTGGATAAGCGGATGATCCCCATCGGACAGGAGCGGATTCTCCCCAAAGACGCGGCGGAAATGATTACCCAACTGTATGCCGAGGCCGGCCGCCCCATGGAAAACTATCTGAAAAATGGCGACGATGATTTTTCCTTCTCCGTAGGGGGGATGGCCCGTTTTCGTGTGAATACTTATCGTCAACGGGGCTCAATGGCTGCGGTGGTGCGCGTGGTGGCGTTCGGCATTCCGGATTGGCAGACGATGCACATCCCACCCCAGGTGATGGATCTGGCCGACCTGACACATGGCATGATTTTGGTGACTGGTACGGCAGGCAGCGGAAAATCCACTACGCAGGCGTGTATCATCAATCGAATCAATCAACGCCGCAGTGGGCATATCATCACGCTGGAGGACCCCATTGAATACCTGCACCGCAATGACAAGAGTATTGTCAGTCAGCGGGAGATTGCCATTGATACTGAGGACTATCTGTCCGCGCTGCGGGCCTGTTTGCGGCAAGCTCCCGATGTGATTCTTCTGGGGGAGATGCGGGACCACGAGACCATCCGCACCGCTATGACGGCGGCGGAGACGGGACATCTGCTGATTGCCACGCTGCACACCAAGGGGGCGGTAAACACGGTGGACCGCATTGTGGACTCGTTCCCCAGCGGTCAGCAGGAGCAGATCAGAGCGCAGCTGTCGATGGTCCTATGTACAGTGGTGTCACAGCAGCTGCTGCCTGACAAAAATGGGGGCGTTGTGCCCGCCTATGAGATAATGCATGTGAACAACGCGATCCGCAGCCTGATCCGGGAGAATAAGAGTCATCAAATTGACAACGTCATCTCCTCTGGCAGCAGTGAGGGCATGATCTCTATGGACCAGTCCATTCTCGCCCTGTACAAGGCGGGGAAAATTACCATGGAATCGGCGCTGGAATACTCTGACAACCCCGATCAGCTGCGTCGGCGGCTGGGATAACAGCAGAAAAGAAGAGCGGACTGCCGAGGCAGTCCGCTCTTTGTCGTTGAAATCAGAGAATATGTACCGATTCGGGGTCGAAAACCAGGGAGCACATTTCACCGACCTGGTAGATGCGCTTATTTTTGGGGTTGTAATCGGTGAGTTTTACCAGGGTGTTCCCCACCTTGACATGATAGTTCTGGTAGGAGCCCATGAAGCAGGAGAGGATTACCTCGCAGGGCAGTCCGCCGGCGTCCTTCAGTATGGCGGACTCGGGCCGCAGCACCACGGTGTACTCGGTCCCATGGGTCATCCCCACCTTTGCGGGCACCCGGGTGGAACTGCCTTCCACGTTGAGCACCGCGTGGTCGCCGTCCAGCTTTTCCAGCTTGCCTTTGAGGAAGTTGGCCTCACCGATGAAGTCGGCCACAAACTCACTGTTGGGGTGGTAGTAGATCTCCTGAGGGGAGCCCATCTGGGCCACCACCCCTTTGTTCATGATAATGATGTTGTCAGACAGGGCCATGGCCTCGCTCTGGTCGTGGGTGACGTAGATAGCGGTGATGCCCACCTCCTGCTGGATACGGCGGATCTCGGTGCGCATGGAGACGCGCAGCTTGGCATCCAGATTGGACAACGGCTCATCAAAGAGCAGAACGCTGGGCTCGATGACCAGAGCCCGGGCCAGGGCCACCCGCTGCTGCTGACCGCCGGAGAGCTGGTTGGTCATGCGGCCTTCCATGCCGGTGAGTTCCACCAGACCTAGAATCTTCATCACGCGCTGCTGAATTTCCTCCTTGGGCACCTTACGCAGCTTCAGGCCGTAGGCCACATTGTCAAAGACGTTGTAGTGGGGCAGCAGGGCATAACTCTGAAAGACCATGGCGGTGTCCCGTTTGTTGGGGGTAAGGGCGTTGATGGCCTGATCCCCCAAGTAGATCTCACCCTCGTCGGGGCTCTCAAAGCCGGCGATCATCCGCAGGGTGGTGGTCTTGCCGCAGCCGGAGGGGCCCAGCAGAGTGACGAAGGAGCCCGGTTCAATGGTCAGGGAGGTGTCCTTTACCGCATAGAAGTCCTTGCCGGTCTTGGGGTCCTGATAGATTTTAGAGATGTGGTCCAGACGGACCCCCTTTTTCACTTTGGACATGGCTTAACCCTCCTTGATTTTCTTGCTGGTGCCAAAATATTTGATAAATAGGTTCATCAGCAGCACCGAGCCATAGGTGATCAGAATCAAAATGGTGGCGAAGGCGCAGGCAATAGAGTAGGCGCCCTTCTCGGCAAACTCATTGATCTGTACGGTAATCAGATAGACGCTGGGGGTCACCAGCAGGATAATGGCAGAGATGGCGGTGATGGACCGGACAAAGGCGGTGACCAGACCGCTGAGGAAGGAGTCCTTAATCAGAGGGAGGGTGACTGTCATAAAGACCTTAAAGCTGTCCGCCCCCATGTCGTAGGCCGACTCCTCAATGGATTTGTCAATCTGCCGCAGGGCGGAGATGCCGCTGCGGGTGCCGGTGGGCAGGGAGCGGACCACAAAGACAATAATCAAAATGGCCGCGCTGCCATAGATGCCCTGTAAAAATCCGGTGTGGAATACGCCGCTGGAAAAGCCGCGGATGTAGCCCACGCCCAGCACCGTGCCGGGGACAGCCATGGCCAGCATGGACACCGCCTCAATAAATGCCTTGGACTTGAATTTCCGCTTGACCACCAGGTAGGAGATAATCATGGACAGCAGGGCGGTGATGGGGGCGGCAATGAGGGACAGAATAAAGGAGTCACGGAAGGCCAGGAAGCCGTTGTACCGGGTGAATACCTGCCCGAACCACTTAAAGGTGAAGGGCGTAAGGTAGCGGCCCCAGGTGGGGAACATGGCGCCGATAGGCACACAGGCGTACATCAGGATGACAAAAGCGGCTGCCAGGGAACAAAGGATCGTCAGCGGGATAGTGACGCTTTTGTCCTCAATGAGCATTCGGCCCCGGGAGGCCTTGCCGGTCAGGGTGGCGGCAGTTTTTGCCTCCAGATAGTATTTTTGCACAATGAACATACCCAAGGTAATACAAAGCAGTACCACAGCCATGGCCGCCGCCCCCTCCTTGTCGTAGGCTCCGGTGATCTGAAGGTAGATGGTGGTGGCCAGAGTGTCGTAGGAACCGCCGATGATCATAGGATTGGCAAAGTCGGCAATAGATTCAATAAAGGTGACCAGGAAGGCGTTGCCCAGGC